>QIGL01000081.1 GCA_003228915.1 Acidiferrobacteraceae bacterium | reverse complement strand
ATTCCTACACGTAATCGATCAAAAATCAACAAGGCATTGCCTTTTGTCCTTGAAGAACAATTATTACACCGCCCTGAACAGGAACATTTTATTTACCACGTCAGGCATGGCTTACCTTTGGCGGTAGCTGTTACCTCAAAATTAAAACTTGCCCAATGGCTGGAAACTTTTCATGCGCATGGTATCTATCCGTCAGCTATGTACCCGCAAGTATTTGGCCAAACACTAAATAATAATTGCTGGGCAATAACTTTGCTTGGCGAAGAACTGCTTGTAAAAACAAATTCCTTCTCAGGTTTTTCTTGCCGTCTCAACAGAAAAATAATTCCAATACAATTCAGCAACGCCCTGAATTCTCTAAATGACGGCGAGCGACCTGATAAAATTATTTTTAATAAACTAGATACCGATCTGGACATAAAAGAATGGTCAGATAAAACAGGTATCGAGATTATCAAAAATAATTCCGATCTCTGGTCTACATTCCAGACACTGGTGCCAACCCTAAATTTATTACAGGGTGAATTTAAACCCAAAAGAGAAATTAATCCCGCCCTTTCCAGGTTTATACCAGCTGCAGCAATTGCACTTATCTGGATTACTTTTTCATTAGTCGTCAACATATGGGAATGGCAGACGCTCAATAGCAGCTTTAAAAATGCCAACATGCAAATGCTTCAATTATTCAAAACCAGTTTCCCTGGTGCAAAAACAATTGTTGACCCCGCACTGCAAATGCAGAGAAAACTTGAAAACATGAACGGCAGTAGTGGCGGTTACGTGCAGAGCGATTTTATTGCCCTGCTATCTCTTTCAGCGCCAGCGTTAGCAGCGCTGGAACAGGATGCAGTAGAAAGTCTAAGATATAGCGAAAAAAGTCTAAATATCAGTCTCGGTTTACCAAATTTTAAAACATTGGAAGAATTAAAGAAAAGACTGGCAACTATAGGTATGCAAGTTGAAGTAGTTGCCGCAAATAGCAGGGCTGACGGCATCGAAGGTCGCCTGAAAATCACGGGAAAATAATAATAAAACCAGCCAATGAATAATGAATATATAAAGCAAGCACGGGAATACTGGAACAAGCTGCAACAGCGAGAGAAAATCATGGTTTCCTCAATGGTCACCATACTTATCCTGTTCCTCTTCTATGCTACCTTCTGGCTGCCTCTATCTAAAGATATAAAGAAATTAAGAATAGCCGTGCCCAAGGTAGAATCTAAACTCGCTATCATGCATGTCCAGGCTGCAAAAATTAAATCCTTAAAATCAAGAAACCCCTCAAAGACAGGAAGTGGTGGCTTGTTGACACAACTGGAACAAACTGCAACCAATAGAGGTCTACGTCAATTTATTACCAAAATGGAGCCCGATGGAGATTCTGGCGTAAGAATGACAATTGAAGGCGTCGGATTTAACAATCTCCTTAACCTGCTTTCTGTTTTGCACAAGAAATCAGGCTTACGTGTTGAGAACGCGACTATCAATCCTGTCGAAGAATCACCGGGAATAGTGAATGCGCGAATCGTTCTAAAAGGATCAGGTGCATGAAGTATATCCCAAAATTACCGTCTTTCTCTTTGCGCTCGCCAGGAAAATCCTTTATAAAATATGGCCTGCTCGGAATACTTTTCTATATTACATTCCTGGTTATAAATTTACCTGCGGAATGGCTGGCATGGGGTGTAAACAAGTATAGCCATGGCAGTTTTACCCTGACCCAGGCTGGTGGCACTTTTTGGAAAGGTCGTGGCCAGCTTTCTATTTCTCAAAACAGAACGTCCCCGGTTAACATTGGCCGGATAGAATGGAATATTCGTAGTTTCTGGCTGCTTATCGGCCAGATAGATATCACTCTGGATCTCTCGGGAGATGGCTTACACAGTCGCAGCAAAGTCATTTTCAGTCCTGGACAAACAAAGTTAAACGAGTTACGTGTTTCGATTGAGGCCATTAAACTGGGCTCTTTCTATAGCCCTGCCGCATTGATATCACCCTTGGGGCTAATCAATATCAATGCTAAAGAAGTTTCGATTAATGATAAAGGCATGCAAGGCCAGATTGAAGTCAAGTGGAGCGATGCCGGCTCGGCGCTATCGGTGGTAAAACCCCTGGGTAGCTACAGTTTAATCGTCACTGGCAATGGTAAAAATGCAAAAATTGCACTTTCCTCCAGTGGTAATAGCTCCTTAAACCTTGCTGGCAATGGCAGCTGGGCCTTGGCAAATGGTACGATTAATTTCAACGGTACAGCCACGCCAGCAAAAAATAAACCAGAACTGGAATCTTTGTTGTCTCTGATGGGGCGTGATCTTGGCGGTGGTAAACGCACGCTTCGTTTTAATACCCGGATACCATTAACCTACAAATGAATTTGTAATTCTTGCTTGTTCTTACTTAATTTCTCTTGCTAGCTTATAGCCTGATCATTTATTTCCTGACATTAACATCATATCCCGCAGCCATGCCAAAACCAAACGGTAGAATAAACCCAGTATCAAAATTAATATCTGATAAATTCTGATCGACCAGGTCTATCGGTACGGGCTCCCCACGGTAGGGATACATTCCGCATGCTTCTGCTAACGAACAAATAAAACCATCATTATCAAGATCCGAGCCAGATATAACGATATAAGAGCCAGGCTGCAGGCCTGTAAACTGGTATGGGTACCTGCCAGTCTGGCTTGCCTGGCTGATCGTCCGAACAGCCATTCGATTGCTCGCATTTAGCAATGAGATATACTGTTGTCCAGCGTTACCGGGAATAAGGCCATTGGCATCGGGAACCTGTACTGAAACTGGCACCTCAATGATGCCTGCCACATCAGTACTAAAAGATACAATGGCAGTATGCAAGCCTACTGCTAATACTGAACGGTTGATGGTCGCGACATAAGTTCCAAGCTTGGCGGTGTTAACTACCTGCTCTTGAATTGTTAGCCAACCTGATGAATCCTGGGCTACATTTGTGATTACAACCGGGCCATTACCTGCCGACCTGGTGGTTATGATCATTTCAGAACGTGATACACCGTAATTAATTGCCTGTGGGTCTACTACAAGCGTCGGCAGAATTGGTGACGAGACCACCGTAACTGCTTTTTGGGCATTAATAATGCCGTAGCCAAAATCATTATCGCGCCCGCTTACACCTATATCATTTGTTATGTCACCTGCGCGCAGGACCACGTAAAACTCATCTGGTGTTAGGTCAGGTTTTCTTGCCTTCATTAGCGCGACAACCCCGGCAACCTGGGGCGAGGCCATTGAAGTGCCCTCTTTCATGGCAAAGCCAGGATTCCTGTTGGCTCCAACAACGTCAACCGAAGTACTCCAGATGCCATCCTGTTCTGCGTTCATATCCAGATCTGCACCAAAGTCACCGCCGGGTGCGCTGACATCTATATTCGTTCCAAAATTTGAGTACGGGGCTCTGTTTAAATTCATGTCCGTGGCACTTACTGCCACGACATTATTATAACTGGCAGGATAGTTTTGTTGTGTGCTGCCATTATTACCGGCCGCAGCAATCACAATAACCCCTGCCTGGTTAATTTCGTTGTAGGTATCCTGTTCAGTCTGTGAGTATCCGGGGCCACCAAGACTTAAATTAATAATATCCACCGGGCTGGACAAAATAATATTTGCACTATTGCTTAATCCTGCTGCGTAACGCACGCCTTGCAAAATATCAAAACTAGTCCCGCCCCCGCGCGCCAGCACTCTAACAGGCATAATTCTGGTTTGTGGTGCAACGCCTACCAGCCCACTGTCAGCACCACTACTTGATGCAGCTGCAATCGTTCCGGCGACATGGGTGCCATGCCAGGAACTCATGGCCAGGGTAACGCCATCACCCGGGTCTTCAGGATCGCCATCAATGCCGTCACCATCATTTGAACGGGCAACGTCTCTGACAAAGTCATAGCCTGGGACAAGATTCGGGGCCAGATCAGGGTGGGCCGATAATACGCCAGTATCAACCACAGCAACTACAACATTGGCGCTGCCTTGCGTACTATCCCATGCAGTTTCTAAATTGAGCAAACCATAATGCCATTGACTAGGGTACAGCATATCTGGCGGCACCAACAATGGCTTACGTATGTAATTTAAATCGGCAGTAGCCGTCGCTTTTAGCGCCCTTAATCGTTTAATGGCTACAATAGTATTAATTTTATCTTGAAGTGCCACCGAAATCGTTTTGCTGTCATTTAACTTGTTAAGAGACTGAATACCTGCGCTTCTATTAATAGACAGTAAAATCGGTTGTTTTAATCCCCCTGCCACGATGCGATAATTTTTTAACTGTTTCGATTCTTTATAATAAGAAAGCGTATTTACTTGTGCTGAAGGTTTGTTTCTGACAATTGCCTCGTAACTGACAAAATCTGAGCCAGTCTGAAGCTGTCCCGCCAGGCCAACGGGGGATTCAGCACCAATAGTCAAAACGTATTTACTGGCTGTATTGCGCAATGTGTCTGCACAAAGATCATAATCTGAGCCAATAGGCCCGCAAGCCGCGACTAAAATAAAGTAGTTCCCATCTGCTGGTACTACTAACAATTCAGTTGTACCGGTATCCATTGAAGCAAGGACAAATGCCTGATTTTGATCATATAAGTATAAATCCAGATCATTCGTTGCTAAGTCTGCAGACATTTGCAGGACAATATTTTGCCCCGCTTTCATTGGCCCAAAATAATAATCTAGCTGATCACCATTAAGTAAGGATTGTCCCTGCGGACCAACACCTGCCACATTCAGGTAACCGCCAATGGCAGCCGGATTGGGGATATCCTGGGATGTTGTAAAACTGTTATTGGAAATTTGGACGCCAGCCAGAGTGTCATTAATATCGCTGTCAGTAACAGAAATTGAAACAGCCGATACCGTACCTGTAATACTCAGGCCTTGTTGTGGTGGATCCAGGGACTGGCCGGGCGAGCCGTTTTTACCTGATTCGACACAACCTGAAGGCAGTATGAGAACAGTCAATAAACTGAGTAAAATAAATTTTTCAGGAATTTGCATAAGCGTGCTAATTGCCAGTTACGACTATTTGTTTGTATCTGAAAATTCCATGTTAAGAGAATTTTAGATCAGTGCTCGATAGCTAAATATACCGTTTATCTAATAATAGGCCATCAATACCCCGGCTATTGTCTTGAAATAAACAATAATCATTTATTACTGTATATTTACAGTGGCTTATAGTGTTTTCTTAAAGTAATACCTATCCAGGAAATTGCCACTTCGAGAGCGTTATGTTTTAAGAAGGCGTTTAACCGGCCCAAAACTTTGTCTGTGAATTGGACACGCGCCATATTCGATGAGCGCTGCTACGTGTGCCTTTGTCGGGTATCCCTTGTGTTTTTTAAAGCCGTACTGGGGATAGGCTGCATCCAGCGCTTGCATCTCCAGATCCCGTGTTACTTTAGCCAATATTGAAGCAGCTGAAATTTCAGCTACGGATTCATCGCCCCTGATGATGGTTTCCATTTGTAACGACAAGTCTGGTTTTTGATTGCCATCTATTCTCACCAAGTCCGGTGTTATAATCAGCCCCTGAACGGCACGTTTCATGGCAAGCAGTGTGGCCTGCAGGATATTAATGCTGTCTATTTCCGCAACTTCGGCCCTGCCCACCGCCCACGAGACTGAATATTCTTTAATTTCCAGACTTAATTGAGATCTTCTTTTTTCAGATAGTTTTTTTGAATCAGCAAGACCGCTAATCGGTTTATTAAAATCGAGTATCACTGCTGCTGCGACCACAGGACCTGCTAATGGGCCGCGCCCCGCCTCGTCAACGCCACAAATTATTACGGGTGCAACCATGGTTGTTCTGATAGTTTATGCAGTTTTATTTAACATGCCGAAAATAACATCAGCGGCTTTCGTATTGGCAGCATTATTCAGCGTTACCCGAACTTTTTTTAACCCTGTTACAACTCTTGAGTATTCTTTTTCATCTTGCAAGAACCTCATTATTGAAGAAGCAAGTTTATCTGGTCGTGCTTCATTTTGGATAAACTCAGGAACCAATTTTTCTCCATATACATGATTTGCAAGTGCATACATATCTACGTGCATCATGTATCTAAGCAAGTGATAGCTTAATGCTGACACTTTGTAGGTAACAACCATGGGCCGAGCAATTAGCGCTGCTTCCAGTGTTGCCGTACCTGATGATACCAGAATTACATCAGAGGCGGCCATAACGTCTCTAGCCATACCAGTTATGCATGTAATATCTTTATAGTCTTCAATATTTTTATCAATCTTCTGCCAAAACTGTTTTTTAGAGTCCTCGCTCACAAATGCAAAAACAAAATGAAGATTTTTATTCTTATCGCTTAATAATCTCGATGTAGTAAAAAATAGTTCGGCATGTCTTTTTATTTCATTGTTACGACTACCCGGCAGTAACGCGATTATTTTTTTATCACCTGGTAAAGCCAATGATTTTTTATATTTAGATTGTTCGGAATTCTCCTCGATTATTTCTGTCAATGGGTGGCCGACACAAGTTACTGGTAAAGACTGCTCCTTATAATATTTCTCTTCAAACGGAAATAACGTGAGCATGTGATCTACGGCTCTATGTATTTTTTTGACACGATAACCTCGCCAGGCCCATACTTGCGGGCTAACATACTGAACTGTTTTTATGCCTTTATTTTTTAGTTTCTCTTCAAGACCAAGATTAAAATCCGGTACATCAATACCTATAAATATATCCGGGCGTTTAATATTAATAAAATGATGTGCTAACGAATTTCTTGTGCGGAATGCATTTACAATTTTTCCTATATCGGATAATCCTATGACAGAGAGATTTTCTATCGGGTACAGACTATTGAGACCACTTTTTATCATCAACGGACCACCTATTCCCTCAAAAGATGCATTAGGGAGGAGTACCTTCAAGTCGTCAATTAATTTAGAGCCCAGGAGATCGCCTGAATGTTCACCGGCTACTATTGCGATATGTTTGACAGGTTCCTTGCTTGTCGAGACAATTTTGGTGAAACTCTGGGGCACGGCTACCTGATAATGCCTCGTTCTGAATCTGCGATAAAATCAGAAAATAGCCTGACGTCCGGGTATTCATTGGCAAGTTTTGCAAGCTGTTCCATTGCCTGGCTGATAGTATTCCCAGACTTATATACTAACTTATATGCACTACGAAGGGCCTTCAGTGTGTCATCGGAAAATCCACGTTTTTTCAGGCCCCTGCTATTTAAGCCGTGTGGTTTCGCAGTATTACCCGATACCAGTAAAAAAGGCGGTATATCTTTGAAACTGATCGTGGCAATTCCAGTCATAACATGGGCGCCCACTTTACAAAACTGATGAATACCAGTAAAACCTCCAAAAATTACATGGTCTTCAACAATCACATGGCCGGCTAGACTGGCATTATTAGCAAAGATTGTATGGTTTCCAATCATGCAATCATGGGCGACATGTACATAGGCCATAAATAAATTATCGCTGCCAATTTTAGTGACAGCACCGCCATCTACCGTGCCTCGATTAATAGTGCAAAATTCGCGAAATAAATTTCTGTCGCCTATTTCAAGATAAGTTACTTCCCCTCCATAGTGTGCGTGCTGTGGAGCTTCGCCAATAGAATTAAATTGAAATATTTTGTTACTTTCACCAATTTTACAAGGCCCGTTTATAACAACATGTGGGCCAATCCATGTATTTTTTCCAATCTCTACATCCGGGCCAATTATGGAATAAGCGCCAATACTGACATTAGTAGCGATGCTTGCCCTGGCATCAACAAGTGCTGACTCGTGTATCAAAGAAGACAACTAACTATGTCTCTTTGTAAGTGCACATTAAATCAGTAGATGTACATAGCTCATCATCCACATAGGCCTCAGTTTCGAATTTCCATATTCCTTTAAGTTTTCTTTTTATTGTTGATTTTAAAATAATCTGGTCACCTGGTATAACCATCTTCTTAAATCTCGCCTTATCAAATCCCACCAGGTAGAAAACTCCTTCCTTGCCAAGTTCTTTCCCCACGGTTAGTGAAGTCAGTACTCCGCAAATTTGGGCCATGGCCTCAAGAATCAATACACCGGGCATAACAGGGTCATCCGGGAAGTGCCCCTGAAAATATTGTTCGTTGGCCGTTACGTTTTTAATGCCTGTGATAAATTCGTCTTTCTTATACTCAATAATTCTGTCGACAAGCATGAAAGGGTATCGATGAGGAATAAGTGTGCGAATTTTTTTTACGTCTATTATTTCCAAAAAATATTTCTCCCCGGGTATTATATCTAAATATATTTACATTGCAGATCTTGAAGAAATTATGAAAAAACTTGCGCCCAGAAGAAATATAATCAAGATAATATAACGGTATAACTGGAAATACATTTAATCATTTGTTGGTAATTAATAATTCATGTAAACGATTTTATTTAGTTACTTTTTTCCTGCAATCTATCCAAAACTTTCTTTGTAATATCTATTTTTTTACTTGCGAATATCGTTCCCTCATCAACTACCAGATCATATTTTTCTTTTTTTGCAATTTCTACAATGACGCGATATACAAGTTTTTGTAAGGACGCCAATTCTTCATTGCGACGGAGGTTATAGTCTTCCCTGAATTCCTGGCTCTCTCTTTTAAGGTTCCGCTTTAATATCAGCAGCTTTTTTTCTAAAGTTCTCCTGCTATTCGTAGTCATCGCCATAGCTTCCCTGCTTAACCTGTCCTCCATCTTCTTAATATTCTTGGTCGTAACAACAATTTTTTCGTCTCTAGGCCTGAATTCTGCCTCAAGCTTCGCTAGTGCCTGCTTGGCTTGTGGCGCCTTCTCAATAACCTTAACAGCATTTACATAGGCTATTTTTAATTGTGCGCCATTGGCGACAATCGGTATAAGCAGTAAAAACAGTAAAATTAACTTTCTATAAGTCATAAATATTCAATTATATAATGAGGTAGACAATTACCTAAATGGCACGCCTATTGTGAATTGTATTTTCTCGACATCGTCTTCTTTTACTGAGTTTAATGGAAACGCATAACTAAAGCTTAACGGGCCTATTGGTGAAAACCAGCTAAATGCCAAGCCAGAAGCATATTTAAGCGTATCGACATCAACCTGTTCGTCAGGCCCGTAAACCATACCGCTATCTACAAATAAGCTCAAGCGCATAGCTTTGTTGTCTGAATCTGTCCCTGGCATCGGAAAAAATAGCTCCATATTAGCCAGGAATCGTTTATTACCACCTATAGGCCGGTCTGTACTTATATCTCTAGGGCCTAGACTCCTGGGCTTGTACCCACGAACTGTATTACTGCCACCAGCAAAATAGTTTTTGTAGAATGGGAGTGCATCCGTCCCGCTATAACCATCGCCATAGTTCAACTCGCCTTTAAGTCTGTAAGTTACGCTACGAGAAAACGGAATATATACTCCTACACTAAGCGAGGTTCGATAATATTCAAGCTCACTACCGGGGACTGTTGCTTCACCGTTAATTCTCTGAAAGGCCCCAGAAGTAGGAAATATTGCACTGTTTAAACTATCCTGCGACCAACCCAGGGTTACTTTCAGTGCTGCATTTTTTTCACCATTAGCCTCAACAAAATCTTTAGCCACCTGGGCACCATCTTCAGATACTTTCAGTGTGTTCACCTCAAACGTCAAGCCCGTATTAATAGCACGCAGTTCACTTATCGGGACTCTAAAAAACATCCCTGCACCAGCAGTTGATAATATATATGGGGCCGTTTGAGCTCGTTCTGCATCAATTTCTGTCACAAAAAGTCTGTACCCTCCCAGAATCCCACTGTCTGTGAAGTAAGGGTCTGTGTAGGTGGCTCTCACAGATTTTGTCGATCTACTATTATCAAAGCGTACGGTCAATTTTTTACCAGTACCAAATAAATTACTCTCGGTGATACTGCCATTGATCAGAAATCCATTTACATCAGAGAAGCCTAGACCAAATAATAAATTTCCTGTTGGTCTTTCTTTAACGGCAATTTTAATATCAACCTGGTCAACAGTATTCGGCACTTGTGGTGTTTCTACGCTTACGTTGTCAAAAAAACCTAATCTCTGTAATCTTACCCTTGATCGATTTAATTTACTGGTTGAAAACCAGCCGCCTTCTATCTGTCTCAACTCTCTTCTGATTACCTCATCTCTTGTATTTGTATTTCCGGTAAAGCTAATTTTCCTGACATATACACGTTTTCCTGGGTCTATGAAAATAGTGAACCCTACTTCTGCTGACTCTCTATCAATTTCCGGGATTGGATTTACCTTTGCAAATGCGTAGCCTAAATTTCCCAGGTAATCAGTAATTGACTTTGATATATCATTTAATTTTTGCCTTGAGAATTTCTCTCCTTTTTTGATGGATATAAATTTCTCCAGGTCTTCTTTAGGCGCCACCATTTTCCCGGCAATTTTGTAATCGCTGATGGTATACCGTAATCCTTCCTTCATGTTGATGGTTATAAATATACTCTCTTTGTCAGGTGCAATTGATACTTGTGTCGATTCAATGCCAAATTCCATAAATCCATTATTCTGGTAATAGCTACGGATTGCCTCTCGATCTGCTAATAGCTTTTCTCTTGAATATTTATCACTTCCAAATAAAGAACTTATCAATCCTGATTCGGACAAAGTCATTCTCCCAAGAAGGTCGCTATCATCAAATTCGAGATTGCCGATAAAGTTTATTTGTTTAATTCTTGCAACACTGCCCTCTTTAATTTCTATATTAACCGCTACGCGGTTGCGGTCTAATGGTGTAACAGTGGTTTTTACTTCTACCGAATATCGACCCCTGCTGAAATATTGGCGTTTTAACTCAGTTTCAATTCTTTCCAGTATTGATCTGTTAAAAACACGCCCCTCTGAGAGGCCCACATCTTTAAGGCTCTTCTTTAGATCATCTTCTTTAATTTCCTCGGACCCTTCAATCTTAACGGTTGCTACCGAGGGCCGCTCTTTGACTATCACAACCAGGATATTTCCCGACCTTGATAAAGATACATTGCTAAAAAATCCTGTTTTATAAAGAGCTCGAATCGCTGCCTGGCCTTCTTTAACTGTATATTGGTCATTAACTTTTACTGGCAAGTAATTAAAAACGGTACCTGCTGATATTCTTTCAAGCCCCTTTACCTCTATATCTTTTATGGTAAACGCATTCTCTTCTGCCAGGCTGGCTGCTGAAAACAATAGCATAAAGAATAGTCCGCAGACTTTTTTATAAAGAGACATGGGTAACTAATTTATATAAGCCTGATGATATCGTTATAAAATGCCAAGATCATTAGTCCAATTAACATTAATATTCCTAACTGCTGTCCTACGTACATCGTTTTCTCTGAAAGTGGCGACCCCTTAACGGCCTCTATAAGATAGTAAAGTAAATGACCACCATCCAGAACAGGTATCGGCAATAAATTGAGGATACCTAAACTTATGCTTACGATTGCCAGAAACATAAGAAATTTATCAATACCGGCTTTTGCAGAATACCCGGCATACTGCGCGATTGTTATAGGCCCGCTTATATTTTTTGATGATATCTCCAGAGTCAACATTTTATATAGCATTTTCAAAGTCAGAGCGGACATCACATACGTATTATTTGCTGCTTCTGTCAATCCATCAATTACATTATATTTATATTTAACTTTTATCTCGTCAGGAAGAGGTGGAACTTGTGGTGTTATATTTATTCTTCCAACGACTTTGTTGTTTGATGTAATACTTTCCGGCGTTAAACTTGTGCTATTTTCTCGGCCGTCGCGCATATATGTCAGGTTTATTTTTTCCCCTGCACTTGCCTGGATGACTTCAACCAATTTGTTCCAGCTATTAACATTAGTTGTATCTATTCTTATGACAAGGTCACCTTCCTGCAAGCCTGATTTTTTTGCTGGTCCATCCAGGACTGTGCCCACAATGGCTTTTAGTGGTGGCAAATAAGGATAAAGACCCAATCCCCTGCCCATAACACTGCTTGTTATTTTATTGAGGTCAATGCCAGACAGATCCACCTCAATATTTTTATTGATACCTGTTCTTTCTATTTCAAAAACAACAGTTTCTCTGTCTAGCGATTTAGTTAACAGGTATAATCTTTGCTGTCCCCATGAAAGAAAAGTCCGTCCATCGACAGATACCAGTTTATCTCCTGCTTTAAAGCCTGATGCTTCTGCGATTGATCCTTTTGCGACATCGCCTACATTAGGCAAGATGCCTTCAATGCCAGATATATTTATAATCCAGTAGGCAAGTACAGCGAATAAAAGATTGAAAGCCGGTCCTGCAGTCACAACTGCAACTTTAATTGCCAGTGGCTGCCTGTTGAATGCTCTATGTTTTTCTTCCTCGGGAACCTCGCCCTCATTTTCATCGAGCATTTTTACATAACCGCCAAGAGGTAAGGCAGCTATAACGAACTCTGTATTGTCCTTGCCAAATTTCTTTTTCCAGAGAGTTCTACCAAAGCCAATTGAAAAGCGCAAAACCTTCACGCCAAGTTTCCTGGCTACCCAATAGTGCCCGAACTCGTGGACAGCAACCAATATGCCCAGGGCAACAACAAATGCTAAAATAGTGAATAATAGAGTCATTTAATTTTTAACCTGTTTTGACAGATTTTTCATCAAGGTAAGTAATCGCAGATAGCCTTGCTATTTTATCTGCTTCCAGAATTTCTTCCAGAGATTCTGCGCTCTGCACATTATGTCCGGACATTACATGGTCAATTGTCTCAGAAATATTATTAAAATTAATTCTTCCTGATAAGAACGCATCTACAGCTACCTCATTTGCCGCATTCATAGCTGTCGGGGCTGTTCCCATTAATGTTGCGGCTGCACTGGCAATACCGAGACAGGGAAATTTATCCAAATCCGGCTTCTCAAAAGTAAGATCTTTCATATCAAAAATGTCAAGATTTTCAACTCCGGAACTTATTCTGTTTGGCCATGCCAGTGCGCTGGCTATGGGGGTACGCATATCCGGATTACCCAGTTGTGCTAACACGGAACCATCTTCGTATTCGACCATTGAGTGGACAATACTCTGCGGGTGTATAACTATATTAATTTTATTATGAGAAAGATTAAATAAATGGCAGGCCTCGATTAGTTCAAGCCCTTTATTCATCATGGTGGCAGAATCTACTGAAATTTTTGGCCCCATAGACCAGTTTGGGTGATTACATGCTTGCTCCGGCGTAACAAATTTTATTTTTTCTTTTGATAATTCTCTAAATGGGCCGCCAGACCCTGTTAAAAGAATTTTTGTAACACCAGGCGCTGTATTGCCTGCCAGGTAATTCCCGGGCATACATTGAAAAATTGCATTGTGCTCACTGTCCACAGGCAGGATAACTGCGCCTGATTTTTTCGCGTTTTGAAGTATCAAATCACCGCACATAACAAGCGGCTCTTTATTTGCAATCAGGACTTTCTTGCCTGAATTGACTGCTGAAAGTGTTGGTAACAAACCTGCTGCCCCGACAATTGCGGAAACAACCGTACCCGCCTCTTCATGTGCCGAAACCATTTCAAGGGCATCTACGCCACATAGCACTTCTGTGCTCGATCCCTTGTTTGCAAGTTTTTCAGCCAGGGTGACTCTGAGCGTTTCGCTACCGATAACAGCAAATCTCGGTTTGAACAAACAGCATTGTTCAAACAGTTTTTCTACTTTCGTATTTGCAGTCAGGGAAAATATTCTAAATGTGTCAGGATGTCTTGCAACGACATCAAGCGCATTAATACCGATCGAGCCGGTTGACCCCAGAATTGTAATGGTGTGCTGACCGTCGGGAATATTACTATCGTTGTTGGCTGATTTACTTATCATACCCTTATTAATAGCCAGCCAAGTGAAAAGATTGGAGCTGCGGCGGTAAATGCATCAATTCTATCAAGCACGCCGCCATGACCAGGAAATAAACTTCCACTGTCTTTTGCGCCGGCAATTCTTTTAACCCTGCTTTCTGTTAAATCACCTGCGACTGAAAAAAGTGCGCATACGATTGCTAACACCATCATCGCAACCATTTGTTGCCGATCAAACCCCCAGTTATTAAAACCAAACAAGAGTGTTATCAAAACAACTATCAACAAACCGCCCAACAAGCCCTCGATAGTTTTTCCTGGGCTGATATTTGGCGCTAATTTATTCTTACCAAACCTGCGTCCTGCAAAATAAGCAGCTGAATCAGCCCCCCATACGATAATGAACAGAAAAAGTAGTAATATGTACGGTTGTTCGCCCTGCAATTGAATAAAAACAGGTACAACCCACGCTGGAATCAGGATCAGGTAACCCATCAACATTCTGCCAGCCATAGTGGTCATAATGCCTTTTTTTATTTCCGAGCCGTATTTAAATTCATAAATAGCATACAACCACCAAAGCAACCCAACGATTGATATCGTCCATATTATGGAGTCATAACTATTCGCAAATATTGATAAAGTATACCCGCTAATTGCGAGCACAAAAATATAGATATATCGAACAGCCGAACGTTTAAGTTTTATTAAATTGGCCCATTCCCATGATGCGGCTAAAATAAAAAAGCCGATAACGATCGCAAATCCAGGATTTTTCAGAAAAAACATCGAAAAAATAACGAGAGGAATTAGAATTGCTGATGTGAGCAATCGTAGCTTAAACATTTTGAGCTGCTTCTATTTGTTCGCCCGTCTGACCGAATCGTCTTTGTCTTGCAACGTAAGAATCGATAGCTTTCTCGAGCGCTAATGTATTAAAATCTGGCCACAATACATCCGTAAAATAAAGCTCTGTGTATGCGAGTTGCCAAAGTAAAAAGTTGCTAATTCTTTTTTCCCCGCCTGTTCTTATAAATAAATCCGGAGCCGGTATACCAGGCATGCAAAGATTTTTTTCTAAAACTACTTGATCAATTTTATCTGGATCCATTCCAGCTTCCTTAACAGATTTAGCAATTTTCTTGCATGCTTCAGTTATGTCCCACTGGCCACCGTAGTTGACTGCAGTAGTCAGCGTTAACCTGTTATTATTCTTTGTCAGCTCTACGGCTTTCTTGAGGCTATTTATGATTTTATTATCAAACGCGCTCAAATCTCCTATTGCCTGAAATTTTATATTTTTTTCATGGAGCTTGTTTATTTCTTTGTTCAGCGCAGATACAAATAATTCAAGCAGCAGCTTTACTTCCTTTTCTGGCCTGCGCCAGTTTTCACTGCTGAAAGTAAACAGCGTCAGGTGCTTGATTCCTTTCTCCGCACACGCCTCTACCGTTCTCCTGACCGTTTCTACGCCGGCGCGATGTCCCGCCACCCTTGGCAATCCTTTTTCTTTGGCCCAGCGACCATTGCCGTCCATAATAATTGCAATATGGCAAGGCACATTATCGTCTTTAAATAAATTTTTGGCGGAACTCAAATGACGTGGTTTCATTTCGTGATTATCGAAATTACTATATTTCCATTATATCTTTTTCTTTCTCAGAAATAATCTTATCTATCTGGGAAACAAATTTATCAGTTAGCTTTTGAATGCTTTCTTCACCACTTTTATCATCATCTTCAGAAATTTCTTTTTTCTTTAGCAGATTTTTAATATGGTTATTGGCATCCCTGCGTATATTGCGAATAGCAACTTTACTGTTTTCGCCTTCAACTTTTGATAACTTTACAAGATCCTTTCTGCGCTCTTCTGTTAACGGTGGCATCGGCAGCCTGATTACCGTCCCGGCCGTTGCCGGATTTATTCCAAGATCCGACTCCAGAATTGCTTTTTCAATTGCCTGCACCATATTCTTTTCCCAGGGCGTGACCGTTAATGTCCTGGCATCACTCACGGTTACATTTGCTACCTGGCTAACAGCTGTCGGAGTCCCGTAGTAATCAACCTTGATATGATCCAGCAGGCTAATATTTGCACGGCCTGTTCTTATTTTTCCGAGATCTGTTTTTAATGAATCGACTGTTTTTCCCATTCGCGTTTCTGCATCAGCAAGAAAATTTGCTACGGTGCTCATGATATATCTCCAGTCTCAACGATTGTTCCTTCAAATTTTCCACTCAGCGCACGAACAAGCGAACCATTTTTGTTCATATTAAAAACACCTAACGGCATGGCATTATCGCGACATAATGCGATTGCAGCAGCGTCCATCACCGCCAATCGTTTTTCCAGTATCTCATCATAAGTCAGGCGATCATATTTTTTTGCATCAGGATATTTTACCGGGTCTTTATCGTAGATTCCGTCTACTTTTGTTGCTTTGAACACGATATCGGCACTAATTTCCAGGCCTCTCAAGCTGGCTGCAGTATCGGTGGTAAAAAATGGGTTGCCGGTGCCAGCCGCAAAAATCATCACGTCTCCGGCCTCCAGGTACTGTATGGCTTTTTCAGCTATAAATGCATCGACCAGGCGTGGTATGGGGAGCCCCGACATGATTCTTGCCGACACATCATTATTTTTCAGCGAGTCTTTCAAGGCTATCGCATTCATCACCGTCGCCAACATACCCATATTGTCTGCCATTGATCGATTCATGCCATTGGCAGAGTTTGATAAGCCCCGGAATATATTTCCACCGCCAACTACAATTGCCAACTGTAAGCCTGTTTTGCAAACTTCCTTTATATCCCTGGCAACCCGGGTAATGACTTCCTGGTTGATTCCGTATGGGTCGTCGCCCATCAACGCTTCGCCACTCAGTTTAAGCAGCACTCTTTTGTAATTACTGGAGGCCATTATAGCGGAATATTTATCAGCCTTTTATTTGAGCCATTACTTCAGCGGCAAAATCTTCCTGCTTTTTCTCAATGCCTTCGCCCACTTCAAAGCGGACAAACTTCTTTGCGATTGTATTTTTCTGCTCGAGTAATTTTTCAATTTTCGTATCCGGGTCTTTTACAAAGGGCTGGCCCAGCAAAGTAATCTCATTGACAAACTTTGCAATTCTGCCATCCACCATTTTCTCGATAATGTTATCCGGTTTGCCCGATTCTTTTGCGTTTGCAGTAAAAATTTCTTTCTCTTTTTCCAGAATTGCTGCAGGTATTTCATCCTTGCGAATATACTCAGGACGACTTGCGGCAATATGTAATGCCAGATCATGAGCAAGCTCGCTATCACCGCCCTCGAGTTCAACCAGTACACCTATGTTACGGCCATGAATATAGTTGCCAAATAAACCACTTGTTTCCATTTTGACAAATCTTCGGATATTCATATTCTCGCCAAGCTTGGATACCAGTGCTGCTCTTGCCTTCTCAACGGTTTTATCGCTACCTGCTAAATTCATGTTTGCAAGTGAATCCATATCTTCAGGGCCTTGCTCAACAACTGTTTTTGCAATTTGACTGGCAAATTCCTTAAACTCATCACCTTTGGCAACAAAATCGGTTTCAGTATTTACTTCAACGATCGCAGCTTTTTTTCCACTGCTATCAACTGCAATACTAATTGCGCCCTCGGCAGCAGTCCTTGATGATTTTTTTTCTACCTTGGCACCCGCTTTTTTACGTAGCAGGTCAATTGCCGCATCCTGGTCGCCATCAACCTCTACCAACGCTTGCTTGCATTCCATCATTCCAAGACCGGTGGCCTCTCTAAGTTCTTTCACTTGCGATGCAGTAATTGCCATCGTCATTCCTCGCTATTATTTAAAGTTTAAATACACAGAATCAATGATAAAAAAGGGGCAACGACTGCCCCTTTTTTTTAATCTCATTTTTCCGCAGTTTCGCTATCACCTTCTGGCTTGTCGGGGACAGCGGTTTCTTCTTTTGGCTCGGCCTTGGCCTTGGTCGTGGCTTTAGCTTTAACCTTGGCTTTTACTTTAGCCTTTGGCTGAGGTTTGGCATCAACTTCAGCTTCAACCTTGGACTCAGAAACTTCTTTGGCTTCCGATTTTTCTTCAGCAACTTTAGCCTTGGCCTTAATTTTTGCTTTAACTTTTACGACCTTCTTTTTTGCTGCCTTTTTCCTGGGAGTAGTCTTAACTGCCTCGCCGTCTTCACCGACTTCAACATAATCATCGCTGTCGCCATCTGCGGCTGTGGTAGCCATCAACTTGCGACCATCCAGAATTGCATCTGCAGCTGCACCTGCATAAAGACGTATTGCCCGGATGGCATCGTCGTTTCCAGGAATGACGTAATCCACACCACTTGGCTGACAATTTGTGTCGACCACAGCTACGACCGGAATATTGAGTTTGCGTGCCTCGGAAATGGCAATGCTTTCATGGCCGACATCAATGATAAAGACTGCATCCGGCAGGCCGCGCATATCTTTTATACCGGCCAGACTGCGATTTAACTTATCACGCTCACGGGTCAGGCTCAGGACTTCTTTTTTGCGCAAACGGCCCAGGCTGCCATCTTCCAGGCGGCCATCAAGCTCTTTCAGACGCTCAACTGATTTCTTGACTGTTTTATAGTTGGTCAACATGCCGCCTAACCAGCGGTGGTTAACATAAGGCATATCACATCGTTCGGCCTGTTCTTGTATGGTTTCACTGGCCTGACGTTTGGTGCCGACAAACAGGATTGTGCCCTTGTTCTGGGCCATTTTCCCTAGAAAATTCATGGCCTCTTCGAAAAGGGGCTGGGTTTTCTCGAGATTGATAATATGGATTTTATTGCGCTCACCAAAGATATAGGGGCGCATTTTAGGGTGCCAAAAACGGGTCTGGTGGCCAAAATGTACGCCGGCCTCCAGCATATGGCGCATGCTGACATTGCTCACTAATTTTCTCCTTTCGGGTTTAAGCTTCCACAGATCCCATGCGACGACCCCGAAAATTGTTGCAAATACTGCATTTTCAGAGCACCCGAACGCATGTGTCGACCCGTGTGCGGTTTATGTAAAAAGCGCGTGTTTATACCATATAGAAGCCAATTCAACAATCAGTAGTAATAGATTGCCTATTACCCCTATTATTTATATGTTGTTGGACGACCATTTTCTCAAATAGTGTACAGTATCGATTATTTTTTCAGGCGCTAAATAACAGATTCAGGATAAATATGGCTATAACAATAAAAACTCCGGAAGAAATTGAAAAAATGCGTATCGCCGGGCAACTCGCTGCCCAGGTCCTGCGAATGATCGCGGATCATGTTAAGCCAGGTGTGACCACCGACCAGCTTGACCAGTTGTGTCATGATTATATTGTTAATGATCTCGACGCGATCCCTGCCCCGCTGAACTATAAAGGTTTCCCAAAATCGATTTGCACCTCTGTTAATCACCAGGTTTGCCACGGCATCCCGGGCGAGAAACGGCTTAAGAAAGGCGATATCATCAATATAGATATAACGGTGATAAAAGATGGCTACCACGGGGATACCAGCAAAATGTTTACTGTTGGCAAATCGTCTGTGCAAGCGACGAGACTTTCACAAATTGCCCACGATTGTATGGTCCGCGGTATTGAGCAGGTGCGCCCCGGCAACCGTCTCGGCGATATTGGTCATGTTATCCAGGATTATGCAGAAACTAATAATTGTTCGGTCGTACGCGAATACTGTGGTCATGGAATCGGTTTGCGGTTTCATGAAGAACCCCAGGTATTACACTATGGGAAAGCTAATACCGGTGTTGTATTGGAGCCCGGCATGATTTTTACAATCGAGCCAATGATTAATTCTGGTAAACGAGACGTAAAATTATTGCCCGATAACTGGACCGTCGTTACCCGTGACCACAGCTTATCGGCACAATGGGAACACACCATTTTAGTTACTGATTCCGGCCACGAGGTACTAACTCAACTACCTGACGACCAGGTATAATTTTTGCTTAATGGACAGAACACAAACAAAATTAAAAGATCTTCTGTCTGACAACCAGCAGAAACTCGAACAAGTTGGTCGTGGCTCAGAACAAATATCGATTTATAAAGAAGTACTGTTAACAGGTCGAGCCTTCATTCGTGAACTTCATGTCAACCAGGACTATAGCGGCCCAACTGTCCGGTTACACGCCTGGTTTATTGACCAGTTACTTAATCATGCCTGGAAAACTGATTTCGACAATTTTGGCAAAATTTCCCTGATTGCTGTCGGCGGTTATGGCCGGGGCGAACTACATCCCGCGTCAGACATTGACATACTAATACTTCATGATAAAAAAATTAACACCCAGTTAGAGGAAAATATTGAGAAATTTATTCGTTTCCTTTGGGACATTGGTCTTGAAGTAGGAAATAGTGTCAGAACCATCAAAGAATGTATTGGTCAGGCCAGAAATGACCTTACAATTTTTACCAATCTCCTCGAAACCCGGCTCATTTGTGGTGATGATGATCTCTGCGCCACGCTCGAAAAAAAAATTCACGGTCTTAAACACTGGTCAAGCCAGAAATTCTTTACCGATAAATATAGTGAGCAAGAAGCAAGACATCTCCGCTATGGTGAAACCGCTTACAAGCTCGAGCCCAACATTAAGGAAAGCCCGGGTGGATTACGCGACATCCAGATGATTTTATGGATCGCTATGCGTCATTATTCTGTCAGGACATTTGATCAATTAGAAGATCTAGAGATACTAAGCAAAGAAGAATATGAGATATTAATCACGTCTCTTGAGTATCTCTGGAAATTGAGAAACAGTCTCCACTACCTGGCTGGTCGCAAAGAAGACAGATTATTATTTGATCACCAGAGAATACTGGCATCGGAATTTGGCTATACGGATACCCAGGATAGCCTGGCGGTAGAAAAACTGATGAAGCAGTATTACCGTACTGTAAAAAATATTTCTTTGCTCAATGAAATTCTTTTGCAGTATTTTGAAGAAGAAATATTTACAAGTAAAAAAAATAATAAAATAACGTCAATCAATCGCAGATTTCAAATTCACGGTGGATACCTGGAAGTAGTTAATAGCAATGTATTTGAACGATGGCCATTCGCGTTACTTGAGTTATTTTTAATTCTTGAACATAAACCGGAAATTAAAGGGGTTCGTGCCGGAACAATTCGGCTGGTAAGGGCTAACCTGCACCGGATTGATAACAAATTCAGACAGGATATCGCCAATAAAAGTTTATTCATGGACATTATGCGACAACCGCAGGGCATCACCCATGAGCTGCGACGCATGAACGCCTACGGTGTACTGGGTGCATATATTCCTGCCTTTGGTAAAATTGTCGGCCAAATGCAACATGATTTGTTTCATGTTTATACCGTAGACGAACATAGTCTTTTTGTTTTAAGGAATCTTAGACGATTAACAGTCGCTGAATTTTCCAGTGAACTGCCCCATGCGAGCGAATTAATTTCCAGCCTGACCAAGCCCGATCGATTGTATATCGCCGCCCTGTTCCATGATGTAGCCAAAGGACGAGGCGGTGATCACTCTGTGCTGGGCGAAAGCGAGGCCAAAAAATTCTGCCAGACCCATGATTTGAGCGATTATGACACGCGTTTTATTTGCTGGCTTGTCAGAAACCATTTGAAAATGTCATGGACCGCCCAAAAACGGGATATTACCGATCTTGATGTGATTCGTGAATTTACCAGGGCCGTCGGTGACCAGGAACATCTGGACAACCTGTACCTGCTAACAATTTCTGATATGCGCGGTACCAGCCCTAAAGTCTGGAATGAATGGAAGGGTCATTTGCTCAGACAATTATATGATGCCACCAGCAGACACCTGGCACGTGGTGAGGAGGCCGGGGCTGACATCCATGATCATGTGGAGAATCGACAACAAGGTGCAATAGAATTACTGACGCTTAGTGATAATGAAAAAGTGGTTGTCGATAACTTTTGGCAGCAACTCCATCCTAATTACTTTATCTCACATGAAGCCCAGGTTATTGCCTGGCATACCAAAACGATCGCCTTAAGATCTGCCGCTGATTTTCCGGTTGTTGCTGCTAAATATAACTCGAAGTCAGGTGCTACCGAGATCCTGATTTATACGCCACAGAAAGAAAATCTTTTTGCGGTGCTCACTAGCGCCCTCGATCAACTGGGATTATCAATTGTCCAGGCCCGCATCCATACAACGACAAATGGATTTTCCCTGGATACATTTGTTGTTTTTAAGAGAAACGGTAAACCTGTCAAGCGTGAAAATGATCTTGAGATTTTACAAAATAAAATACGTGAACATTTGTTGGCTAAAACTAAAGACCGGGGCAGTCGTCAGGCGATATTACCCCGACAACTAAAACAATTCCCTATAGAAACCAAAGTATCATTTTCCCTGGCGCCAAATAAAAAAACAACGATTATGGAGGTGCGGGCCCAGGACAGGCCGGGCTTATTGAGACTTGTTGCTGATTCTCTGCTCCAGTGCAAGGCTGTAACACTGGCAGCAAATATTTCCACCTACGGAGAGCGAGCAGAAGATATATTTTTTATAGTCAACCGAGACAGGCAGCCTGTTACTGACGAATCTCAGCAACAGTGCCTGACTTCACAGATCAATAAAAATCTTGGCAGTGACGAGGTTGATTCAATTAAACTCTCGTCTGAAATTTCATTTTAATTTAAGCCCACTTTACTGCAGGCTTATCACGTTAATTACATTCAGAAAAACGACAAGCACCGCAATCGGCGCAACAAATTTGACCAGGTAATACCAGAGTGAATACCTGAGCCCTGCTCCCAGCTCAAGCTCACTGATACTGCTTTTACGGGAAAACACCCATGTCGAAAATATGGCGATAACAAACCCACCTAGCGGCAACATAATATTTGCAGTTAAATAATCGAGCAAATCAAAAAAAGTTTTGCCAAATAACTGAATATTTTCTGCCAGGTTAAAAGAAAGTACAGACCCAATACCGACAAGCCATGTTACCAGCCCAGCCACAATACTGGCCTTTCCCCTGGTCATATTATGATTTTCAACTAACCAGGCTACGGCTGGCTCTATCAGTGAGATTGCTGAAGTCCAGGCAGCGAATACCAGCAGTATAAAAAACAGGGTACCGAAAAATAATCCACCCCACATTTGTCCAAATGCAATTGGCAAGGTTTGGAATATCAACCCCGGGCCTGAACCGGGCAATAAATCGTTGGCAAAAACGATCGGGAAAATTACCAGGCCTGCCATCAAGGCTACCAGAGTATCGGCGCCGGCAATCAGGAAAGTTGTCTTGGCAATTGAAATATTTTTTGGCAGGTATGATCCATATACCATAATTGAACCCATACCCAGGCTGAGCGTAAAAAATGCATGCCCCATTGCGATCAAAATCCCGTTCCAGCCTATTCTTTCGAAGTCGGGGTAAAATAAAAATTCAACACCCCTGGCAAAAGCACCGGTATTAACGGCATAACCAACCAGTAAAACCAGTAAAATAAAAAGCGCAGGCATTAATAATTTCACCGCCTTTTCCAGGCCACCGCGGACACCGCGAGAAACAATAAACATGGTCATGACCATAAACAAGGTATGCCAGCCCAGCAATGCCATTGGGCTGGAAATAAAGTCAGTGAAAATGTTTTTTACTGTGTCCGCATCAGCACCTGTGAATTCACCTGAAGCAGCTCTTACCGTATACGATAAGGCCCAGCCTGCAATGACACTATAATAAGAGAGAATCAAAAACCCAGTTAACACACCGGCCCAACCCAGCCATTGCCAGTGTCGGCTATGACCGCCTGCTTTTGCCAGATTTCTCATTGTATTTATCGGGCTAAGTCGGCCCCTGCGGCCCAACATCACTTCGGCCATCATTATAGGAATGCCAATCAAGCCAATACTCAAGAGGTACACAAGCACAAATGCACCACCACCATTTTCACCGGTGATATAAGGAAACTTCCAGATATTACCCAGGCCAACTGCCGAGCCAGTTGCAGCCAAAACAAACGCCCATCGTGATGACCATTGACCATGCATTGACACATCGTTAGCAGACATAACTTCTCCTTACTTCTTTAATAAATACTAATTCACATTTATTATTTTGGTATCACAAGCTTACTGCCGATAATAATATTTTGACCTGAAATATTATTGGCGAATTTCAAAGCATCTACATTAACGCCATACTTTCTGGCAATACCTGAAAGTGTTTCCCCTCGCCTGACCTTGTGTCGTAATACGCTACCAGGCAGTTTTGCCTGGGTAACCCTGTACGGGGCGGAATATTTCTTTTTTTGCAAATAACGTTTTATGCCGCGGAAAATCCCCTTTGCGATTTTTTTTTGAAAGGCTTTGGTGCGAAGTTTTCGTTCTTCTGTCGGATTTGAAATAAACGCAGTCTCTACCAGTATCGAGGGAATATCCGGCGCCTTGAGTACCGCAAACCCCGCCTGGGCAACCCTGTTAAGGTGAACGTGGCCAATACGTTTCAGTCCTTTCAAAACTTCCTGGCCCAGCTCCATGCTCAGCGGAATATTGGCAGTTTGGGAGAGGTCTACCAGGACTTTTCTCAATAACGGATCCTTGTCTTCGAGGCTGACGCCGCCAATTTGGTCGGAAGAATTTTCACTATCGGCCAGGAACCTGGCAACTCGACTGGTCGCGCCACGTTCAGTCAGTGCATACACTGATGAACCTCTTGCCCGCCGTCCCGGTACCGCGTCCGCGTGTATAGATACGAAAATTGTTGCATTAGAACGTCTTGCTTTTTTGCGACGCGCTTTGAGGCCAACATAATAATCGCCATTACGAATCATGACTGGTCGCATACCAGGCTCTTTACGAACCAATTTTGCCAGTTCGCGGGCAATCGCCAACACCACTGTTTTTTCCCGTGTTCGATAACGCCTGCCTATTGCACCGGGATCTTCACCCCCATGGCCTGCATCAATAACAATTACCGCCTCGGTTTGTTTGGTTCTGACTGCAGGTTTAATACTTCGTTTTTTTTCTTTTAGCCTCTCATCATAAAGATCGATTACCAGGCGATGGCCATACTGGCCTGCTGGTTTTAGCAAATAGGTTCTTGGGTGCACTTTGGTTCGAAGATCAAGCACAATACGCAAACCCTTGTCCTGCTTACCGGTACGAATGGCAGCCAGAATCTCGTCATTTTTATTGGCCAGTGCCAACTTACCGCGCAGCCTGGCGTCATCTATATCTATGACTATTCGGTTGGGATTTTGCAGTGTAAAAAGACGATATTCCAGGGGACCACTAATATCAAAAACTATTTGTCGTTTCTCCGGCTCCTGCCACATGCGCATATTGTCGACAGATACCCGTGCTGCACTTACTGGTAATGTATTCGCCAATAAAAAAACGAGTGTCAATAGCAATATTTTTAAGTAACGAATCACGTGGTTAATTGTTCTAATAATAATTTACCTGTAGCAGTGCCAGATTCCAGTAAAATCTGGCGCTTGTTTTTCTGAATCTGAATCATAACGTTTAGATCCGGGTCGGGCAAAAAACCAGGCGCCTTCTCGGGCCACTCTATTAAAACAAGCTTATTGCCTGAAAACCATTCCCGGTAACCCAGGAATTCTATTTCTTGCGGATCTTCCAGCCGATAAAGATCAAGATGCATGATTGAGTATTGACCAAATTGGTAGGGTTCTGCCAGGGTAAAAGTCGGGCTTTTAACGAGCCCTTGGTAACCGAGTGCCCGCAAAATTTCCTTTACCAGTGTCGTTTTGCCGGCACCCAGCATGCCGCCCAGCGTAACCAGGCCAAGTTTCGCCAGACCGGCAGTGACCAGATTTTTTGCCAGGCCTGCCATCTCCGCCTCATTTTTTGCATACAGGGTTTTCTCCACAATCAATTTTGTTCCAGCCTGGCCATTTGTGCCGGGATAGTGTCAAACAAATCCGTGGCCATTAATCCGCGCTCACCAACAATCATGGCAGCCTGATCAGCTGCATTACTATGAATCCAGGCGCCCTGGGCTGCGCTGTCAAACGGCGATAAACCAAGCCCCATTAGTGCGGCAACAATGCCAGACAAAACATCACCCATGCCACCGGTTGCCATGCCCGGGTTACCGGCGCGCACTACCATGAGTTTATCTTCAGAGACATCGGCTATTACCGTGCCGGCACCTTTTAAAATACAAACCCCGCCATATTTTTCAGAGATTTGCCTGGCGGCGCGTAAACGATCCGATTGAATGGCTGTAATATTTGTCGCCAGAAGCGCGGCAGCCTCACCGGCGTGGGGCGTCAATACCCAGTCTTGTCGATGTTGGGGGTTGGCCGCCAGCCACCTGAGTCCGTCGGCATCAACAACCATTGGCACTGATTCCTGATCCAACGCTTTGCTGAATAAACTTAAACCCCACGGCCTTTGCCCCAGGCCTGGTCCTATAACCAGGGCATTGGCTTTATTGAAATGATTTTTAGTTATTGGTTTTTTGTCACTTGTACCTACGACCATTATTTCTGGCCTGAAACTCACCTGTGCTAACGAAACCTCGTGGCATATCACCCTGACCAGGCCGGCACCGCAACGATAGGCCGCCGCCCCGGCCATGGCGGCCGCACCGGCCATACTTTTGTCACCGCCAAGTACCAGCACATGGCCCTGGCGAGTTTTGTGGGTATCTATTTTCATCTCAGGCAGCGGTGGCAAATTGCGAATAGAAACTGTTTTGGCCACCGGTTCGATATTTTCGTAAACCGCCTGCGGTAAATCCAGGTCATCAAAATATAACTGGCCACAGACCTGGGGTCCGCGGGCTGTAACCAGCCCGGTCTTGAGACCAATAAAACTAATGGTCACGTTTGCCTGCACCCCTTGCTCAAGCATGTTGCCCGTATCTGCGTGTAAGCCGGAGGGGATATCAATGGCCAGTACCGGGCTATCCTGATCGTTGATCCAGGTAATTAGTGCCAGGTAATCGCCGTCAAGTTGTCGATCCAGGCCAATACCAAATATGGCATCGACAATAACATCGGCTCGTCCGTTATAAGAGGTGTCGCTCTCAAGCTCGTGAACACTGTGCAAAATTGTAATACCCGTCGCCTGTAAACTCTTCAGCGCCTCACCTGCATCGCCCTTGTAACGATCAAGGGTTACGGTAGCAACAAGCTTCACTTTATATCCCAGCTCGATAGCCAAGCGTGCTAGCACGAAACCATCACCGCCATTATTGCCGGGGCCGGCCACGATCAATAATTTCCGGGCCCGGGGCCAGCAGAAACGTAATAACCGGAAAGCCGCTAAGCCGGCACGCTCCATAAGGACACCGTTTTTAAGGCCAAAATCTGCCATGGCCAGTCGGTCCAGCTCACGGGCCTGTTTTGCAGAATAAAGAGAATCGGGCTGTGAATTACTCTTCAACATAATAATTCAGCTATAGCAGCTAGTTGCATGTTTATACATCATTATATATAGAATGTATTATCAACCCTCTCACAACTGACCAGACACCGCCAGACATGGCCATGGATTTTTCAGCACTGACAAAAAATATTCGCCAGTGGGCCCTGGAATTAGGGTTTCAACAGCTCGGTATTACCGACACGGATCTTGTCGCCTACGAGTCACGGTTTAACGATTGGCTGGCCCGCGGTCACCAGGGCGAAATGGACTATATGTCGGCCCATGGCAACAAACGTACCCGCGCCCAGCAATTGGTACCGGGCACAACCCGGGTCATAAGTGTGCGACTGGATTACCTGACCCAGGATATAAACAAATGCCTGGCAAAACTGAACCTGGACGAGCAGGCCTACATATCTGATTACGCAATTGGTCGTGACTACCACAAAATGATTCGAAAACGTCTGCAAAATTTAACTTCACGCATTGAGCAACATGTGGGTAAATTTGGTTACCGTGTTTTTTGTGACAGCGCGCCGGTACTTGAAAAACCCCTGGCTGAAAAAAGCGGGCTTGGCTGGATTGGCAAACACACCAACCTGATTAATAAAGATGCCGGCTCGTGGTATTTTCTCGGTGAGATTTATACCGATTTGCCACTGGATATTGATACACCCGCAGAAGATCACTGCGGCAGTTGTGATGCTTGCATACAGGCATGCCCAACTGACGCAATAATCGGGCCTTACCAGCTTGACGCCAGGAAATGCATTTCTTATTTAACCATTGAATTAAAAGGCAGCATTCCTGAACATCTACGGCCGTTACTTGGCAATAGAATATACGGCTGTGATGATTGATTATCTGTTGAAGACGATTTTAAGGCACGTCACCAACTCGATGATATTTCCCTGTTGCAATGTTTTTCATGGACCGAAGCAGAATTTAATGCCTACACGGAAGGCTCCGCGATCCGAAGAATTGGCTATCACCAGTGGTTGCGAAACGTTGCCGTCGCCTTGGGCAATGCCTTGGGTAAAAACACGGGAAGCACGGAAAAAGAAAATGAAAGTATTAAGGCCATTAAGGCTGCGCTGGCAGAAAAATCTGATCATGATTCAGAAATTGTCAGGGAGCATGTGAAATGGGCGTTGCAACAGCTAAAGTAAATTGTAAAGCCCAAGCATCACCATGTTACGCAAGACTCCAGCAAAAAAAGTTCCAGGGCTTTTTAATGTACTGGATACCGTGGCACTGCTCTCGGCCTACTGTAGAACCCCTTCGGGTTTCATTCAGCATTTCCTCGCTTCGCTCAGGTCATCCCTGGCCTCCGCAGT
>QIGL01000005.1 GCA_003228915.1 Acidiferrobacteraceae bacterium | reverse complement strand
ACCGGGGCAGTCACAAATTTTATTGATTTTGGCGCTGGTGTTGGTAGGCAATTATCGCGTTCAATTTTTTTGCCATTGTATTGATACCAGGGCATACCGTGGAATGAACCCTTGATGAGGCGACTAAAATATTCAGGCGGTTGCTCAAAACCACGATGGTCTGGTCCATTGTTGCTGGCATACATTACCCGGGACTTGGGGTGCCAGTCGAAACCAACAGGATTTCTTAAACCGGAAGCAAACGCTAACCACTCGGGCTTTTTATTATTTTCATTTAAAACCAGCACACCGCCACGGCGATTGTTAAATGAATAACTTTTATCCAGGTATTGATTGCTACAGTTTCCTGTTAAACCCAGGCCCAGGTAAATTTTACCATCTGGCCCCACCTTTACGGTTCTGCTGTTATGACCGCTACCGCCCGGCAAGGCCGCCAGTAATGTTACGCTACGATTGTTTAATTTTTTCTGGCCGGGTTTATAAGGGGCCTGGTAAAGACCGCTGGTCCTGGCAATTAATATTTTTCCTGATCGAAATGCCACGCTGTGGGGGTAGTCGTCAAGCTTGATGAGGACTTGCGGATTTTTGTAAGGCGGCGGTATGCGATAAACCTTGTCAGCTCGTGAGCCGGCAAACAAATCGCCATTTGACAGAAAGGTAAGCAGTCGTGGCGTTTCCAGCTTATTGGTCAATAATTCCAGTTTGTATCCCTTTGGAATACGAACCTGGTAGGTTTTACCCTTAATAACCAATGATTGCTGGTAATAGGAAAAAGCGGAAGTGCCCGCCTGGACATCAGGGAAAATAAAAAATGCTAAAAATACCAGCGGAAAAATATAACCAGTTCGCATCAGCAATACCGTGTCTATTATTTTGTCAGGCCAGATCAATATAAATTTGGCTCAAGCTTGATCCATCAGGCTCACTCGTGCTGATGATTATATCCAAATCTACTGAAACTGACAGAATACGGTAACTGTGAATAAGCCTGATGCCCTGGAAAAATCCCAGGGGCCTTAGAATTAGAAGCTTTAGAACAAAAAAGTTATTGAATGGTCTTGCTCACTTCCGGGGTGGCAACACTTTCATTAGGGGAACCGGCGTTATCATAAGCTGTTACCCTGAAATAATAAGTACCGGGTGCCAGATTATCTTTTTGATAAGATTCGGTGCCACCACCAGTAGGGTTGGCTGAAACCTGGGCGATCATGGTAGCGGCCGGATCAGCAGGTATTGTCGACATATAAACACGATAACCGGCCAGGTCAGTAAGGGTCGTATTGCCGGCATTGGCATTATTTGTGGAACCATTCCAGGTAATGAGCGCTGAAGTCAGGGGAAGTAGGCCGCCTCCTCCGCCACCGCCACCGCCACCGCCAATACCATCAGCGGCCGTGTCTCCCGAACTGCTGCCACTGCTGCTGCCGCAAGCACTAAGCGTGAGCAGCAAAATCATACCCAACAAATAGCTTAATCCTGTTTTACTGCTTCTTGTAATATGTTTCTTTTTCATGTCTGTTCTGCCTTACTGTATTTGTATGTTTGTCGGTGCCATTGGCGCGGTGTTATCAGTGGAGTCATAACCGGGATGGCGACCGGGCCGGGGACCATAAACCGGCAAGGCATCACCGAATTCGTAGGCACCTAAATCAGGTGCGCTACCAGCATAACCATCATTGACATTGGCCAGGGCCACACCTGCATTTACTGCTACGCCACCACTCGCCAGCCGCAAGTCTGGCACGGCCAATGCAGGAAAAGGCCCGCTGGATGGAAAGGCGATAGAATTTGCAAAAATACTCATATCAACTTCAATTGCATTTTTTTCCGTCGTGTTGGCTCTCATCTCGGCAAGGCTATTGAAACTGGTACTGCCAATCCTGCCTCGAAATCTGCCGGTTCCGATTGAACCATAGCCATCGTAATTAAAATCATTACTCACATCAGAAGCACTCAGTTGGGCTATCCGACCGGAACCATTACTAAAGCCACCGTAAGAACCACCACCCTGGCCACCAATAAACAAATTATTTCGGAAAAGCGCCCGTGACCAGGTCGCACCAGAATAATTTGCGAAGGCATCGCCACTGCTAATTACCGTATTGTGGAAAGCCACATCACCGACGCTACCGCGATATAACTTAAAAGGGATATGGGCCAGGTTATACATCACGTTACGAACGTAATAAGCCGGGCCACCCAGGGTTGGCTGGCCACTAATGCCGATAAAAGAATTGGTAATACGATTGCGCATAATGCGGGCATTGCCCATGGTGAAATCGGCTTCAATACCATCGTCAGCACCGACTTCAATATCATTATTGTAAATATCCAGGGAAACCTGGTTAACGGCCTCGCTATCCTCCATAGTAGAAATGGCATCACGAAAACCTTTCACATAATTGTAGGCAATGACATTACCCGGCCCGGTCAGCTCGATGCCATCACCACCATTGGCTCCATTGACACCCAGGGAATTATTCGCCCAGGTCACCGGGCCTAGCACAACATTGTCAGCGAAGTAACCATTAATCACGCCAGAGCCATAGGAAACAATGCCCTGTTTAGGTGGGGTAATCGGACTGCCGCGCAAATCGATCGTACTGCCGCGCACCACAATACCCTCAGAACTATTTAGCTTGATTGTACCTTTGACAATAAGCCCTTCGATAAACACATAAGACCGCCCGTTAAGAATAATATCTCCGTTAACAGTCACCTTTCCTGGGTTCTTGGCCCTGAAGACTATCGGAGTACCATTATTTCCATTTACACTAACCGTGAACCCGCTGTAATCACCATCTGCCATTTCTAGTATGGTCCCCGGCATCGCATTGGTAGCGGCCGTTGAAAATGTCATCGTGTCGACTGAAACAATCGTCGCCGACTGCGGCGCCACGGGTTCGGCCCGGGTTGTGGCTGAAATAGTTTGCACTATGTCACCGCCACTGTTATCAGTATCAGTAAGGGTTAACTCAATTTCATAGGAGGTATTTGGTAAAAGATCAAACAGACTGCCACTATGTTTATTGGCCCATTTGATAGTTGCACTGAACTCTCCCGCTGGCACACGTCGCAACGGCAGACCAATCATCCAGGGCGTAGTGCCCGTTTTACGATAACGGACCGTGACAAGACCATTGTTATTACTATCACCACTAATTGGCCACTCGATTGATAGATTGATTAATGTCGGGTAAGGCGAGACTGGTGTGCCGGCCGTGGTATTATTGGCAGCCAACACCTCACTGGGCGCCAGGAACCCGGCCACTGATAAAATAATTATCGGTAGGATCTGTTTGAAACGAGTAAATATTTTTGAATTCGTACTGGAAGATTTGTCACTAAATTTCACATGCTACTCCATAATTCCACTAAAAAATAATTCCCAAGTTACGGTTTTTATTTTAGTTTGGTTATGGATAATAAAAATGCCGCCCGTCGTTACATAAGTGCACCCAATCAGTTTATAAAATAAAGCTTACCGTTAATCGCCCAAACTCAAGCGTTGATACCTGTTACCTGGCTCATTAATGATTTTTCAAAACTTAACATTACTCCCTTCTGTAATAAGCTTCAGGCCCGGGGCCTTGATCAGGCCTTCTGTTTTTAGATTCTTAATGGTGGCACCAGTAAAATTAAGCGTACCTTTTAATTCTACCTTTCTGAAAGTGACGTTATTGGCCTTCATGTCCATGAACTTACTGTCTTCCAGAGAGCTGTTTGAAATAACTAAAGTCTCAATATTTGTCTCTACCAAATGAGTATCAGATAATGGGCACTGATCAAAAGACATATTACTGATTTCGGCCTGATAAAAATTAAGCTTCATATTTTTTTTACAGCGTTGAATGTTTACCTCAGAAAGTTTTGCGCTATCGAAAGCTAGCAGTGTCATCTCAGAACCAGCAATCAATAATTTCTTGATGGTAGAGGCTGTTAGACCAAAATGTAAGCCGCTATTTATTAGCTCCATTTTTTCGATCTTACCCTTAGTTAATGCAGTCTCATGGACTTTACTATCACTCACCATAAACTCATTGTACTGAGAATCACTAAAATCTGTATCTTCAATGATACTTTCCGTTGCGATAAAACTACTCGGATATAAAGAGCCGGTAAAACGGCCGCCCGTAATCTCTGAATTAATTAATTTTATAGTTGCTTTTATTTTACTGGCATTTGTTTTGCTAATTTTTGATTTAATAAAATCAATGTTACCTTCTTTTACAGACCAAAAATCTGTTTGTTTCATATCAGCATTTATAAATTTAACATTCTTAAGCTGGCTTTCATCAAACTGGACGTTAACAAATGTCACGTCTTCAAATACGACTTGATCAAACTGTGAACCGGTAAAGTCCACTTTTTCAAACTGACCACCTTTTATAGTGACTTTACCCCAATGACTGTTACGGGCCTTGACGTTCTGCCAGTGCGTATTATTGAAATTCCCTTTAGGCATAACCATACCTGTGAGGTCGTAGTCCTTGATCTCTACATCCGCCAGTTTCACTTGATGATCTTTGGCATAGTCATTGAAGATAGTGATCTTTGATAAACGGGCCTGCCAGTCTGATGAGAGTGAGGATGTAAAGAAACCAGCCATAGTTGGTGTTACTCCTATTATAAATATAAATATAAAAATACTGTTTATAAATCGATTTAAATTGTACTTTCGCTCAGCGTAGTGATATGTGCTCAAGATTTATCCTTGTATTCATAAAGATCCGGAAATTTTCGTTGATACCAATCCAGATTAGGCACTTCTCCAAATTCTTTGTGGCGTTGTATCTTGTAACCGGGCGCTTTTACCAAGACAGATTCGCCTAATGTATGGTCATACTGCATGATCATTCTTTGATCCATTTGCACCTGGAAAATCCAGTTTGAACCAAAGTTATATTGCTGGTAGCCGATTTCGTTTGCGAGCTTGTCGTTGAATTTGATAGACAGAAATAACGCCAAACTTTTTATAGGCTTTGATAAAATTTTGTATTCAAACTGTCTGTTATCCTCACTACTCATCGCCGCTACAAACCGGTTGTCCTGTCTGTTGCTTATCTTCAACGGAAAACCGATCCACTCATTCACCGGATAAGCATACAACGTCATGGTCTCAATAAACTGCTTTTCCGGTAACTGTTCATTCAATACCACATTAAACCGGGTTTCATTGGCATCACTCTCGAAACGTTTAAAAACCTTGTACTCCAGCAGGTCAACAAAATCCAGCGCCACGGCCAGGCGTGGTTGTGCGGTCGGGGTGTTTTGGGGAATGATTCTTTGCAGGCTGTCTTCGCTGCCATTGAACTTGATTAAGGTGGCCGAGGGCCAGTCCAGACCCCAGTTTTTCAGGCCTTTGGTTTGTTTGGTTTTTGCGCTGGTGGCTCCTTCACCATAATGGTTTTGCACGGCAATGGGGCCGCCACAGCCACTGACCAGGACCCGGGGGCCGGGATCAAAGGCGGCGGATAATTCAGTGGGGTCCATGGCGGTCTCGGTAAGGATATGGCCGCGGGTCTGCATGTTGTGGCGTACTTTGCTATCGTCGAATTTTGTTTCATACAGTCCCGCCCGGTGCGAGTGGCCGGACAGGGTATAAAACAACTTGTTCTGTTTGAGCAGGTCATACAATTCAAATCGCTGGACTTTAAACGAACCGTGGTCGTACTCACTGTAGCTTTTGAAGGTATTGTTGTAATTGACGCTGCCCTGCTGGGTCAGGGGCACACTGTTGGCATAGTTCACAAACGTAAAATGGGTCGCCAGAATGGTTTGTTTGTTTTGGGCGACCGCCGCTTGTACGATTTCATACTGCTCCGGTTCGAGGGCCTCACTGGCCGTGGGCAGGGTGCCGCCCCGGCTCAGGGTCAGGGCATTAAAGTTGGTGAGAATATCTTCATCACCGCCCCAGGCCAGGCCCACCAGGCACTGGTTTTTATAGGTGATGACAAAATCTGTAAACGGCGTAAACACCGTGTAAAACCATTCCAGGTTTTTGGTTTTGAACTGGTGGGCCAGGTGATGATAACGAGGGCCATAAGTGAGAATGGCTTCATATATGGTCAGGTTGTGATCTGCCGGGATGCCTTCGTTGGCCTTAACTAATCCTTTGGGTTTGAGCCCTAAAAATTTACCCACCCTGGGTGAAATCCCATAAGGGTTGCTATAGGCCTCGTGGTTACCACTGGTTAAATACAGGGGTCGACCGTGTTGGTTATAACAATACAGGAACAGGCTGTAGATCAAGTGGTCATCGATATACGGCGGGTATTGTTCAGGATCGCCGTGGTGTTTGTCATGCAGGGCGTCCCAAAGCGGGCCAGGTTTTTTAAAGTTTGTTTGCCAGTTGTCGTTTAAGGCCGGATCCAGATTACGATTAAAGTCCACCAGGTCACCCGTGACCACCAGGGCATCGGCACCTTGTTTGATGAGTTCGTCGATTAAGTCCCTGAGGGTGTTAAAAGTGACATTGACCATAGCGCCGGTTTGTTGACTGATGTGGGTATCCGTCAGGCCCTGTAATACCTGGGCTTCACAGGCCTGCAGGGCAAATTGTCGGGACGAGACATGGACATCGGTCAAGTGGCCGATGTTGAGCTTGTCCTTGCTGGACACATAAAACGGGTGGTAGGCCTCCACCGGGGCGGTGTTATCGTTGGTAAAATCAAAGGCCTGGCCATTGACCTGGTAGGCGTACTGGCGGTTTTGGTTGTGTTTGTTGATCAGTTGCTCGGTAAAAGTAGCCTGTAGTTCACGGTAAGGACGAATCTTTTTGGATTGCTGGTCGCCTGTTTTATTGGGTAACAACCAGGCAATGTCATACAAGGCATCGGGTTTGATCGTGGTCTCAATCCCTTTGGGGTCGATTGTGATATGAAATAAATACATTAATTGACGCTTAAGGTAAAACTGGCGACTGGATTCTCGCAAGCGGGCGAACAACTGCTGGTCTTTGTCCTGGATGCGCCATTCTTTGAGGGTGACCGGGCCCATATCATCATCATCATCGTCATCCGCTAACACCTCCTTATCCTGCATGTCGTTGATGTAGGTAATGCTGAGATACTGGGTAGCGGTGGTTTTGTCTTTCAGTAACGGCACATCGGTGAGCTGTTTACGATCAGACCAGGGATAGATTTTTAATAAGCGATTGATCTCAGCTAATGTAAACGGTTTTTCAGGGTCTTTTTCACGGTAATACTGCTGGTAAAACTCTTTATCGGTCAGGATAAAAACAGAAATCTTTTGGTCTTGTTCAAGAATCTCCGGGCAACAGAATGAGGGATGCAGGATCACCACGTCATGGGGAATGATTTGCAGCTCAAAGACCAGTTTCTTGTCAACGCTCTTGCGCCGGTTTTTATCCGCAAGTCGGAAGGTAATGGGCAAACCATCCAGTTTGGTACGGACTACCATGGCTGTGTCCGTCCTTTGTGTATGGGGTTTGAATAATTCATTTAAAAGTTAGGCAACACCCAGGGCAGTTGAGACTGCCCTGGGTGTGGTTTATTGAACTGTAAAAATCATGACTTCGCTGGCCACGGGTGTACCACCATCAGATGCCACGACCTGCCAGTACCAAGTGCCTGCAACAAGCGAGACAGTGGTGCCCATGGTGTCTGCTTCAGGTGGCGCCGATGGCGGCAGATCAGAACCCCCACTGCCACTACAGGCAACCAGGGTACTGGCCACTGCCACAGTTACCAGAACCAGGACCCAGCGTCGCCGGATGCGGGTATTCATTAAACCCAGAAATAATAAGCTGGAGCCCCCGAAACTGGCATAGAGCATGGGCGAGAAACCGGTGTTTGCCGAGGTAAGCACGGGCAAAGCCAGACATCCATTATTTACATTATTTAAAGTAACATCATCCTTGCAGATTTTGACGGTGTAGTTCACGGGCAACCCACCGGGGCTGATGACCTTGTTCCAACGGAGACTGACATTACCTTTAGGTATATTTTTTGCGTCGTAACCTGGCGAAACAGCGTGGGGGATGGCCAACACATCTGCTTGCAGGCCAGTATTCGTACTATTGTTTGTACCGCTAAGCTCGATGGCCCCGTTAATTAATACTGTGGTCAGCTTGATTTGGGTATTATCCAACTGAACAGTAGAGATAGGAGTTAAAAAAACAATATAATTAGTAAAACCAGAGTCAATATTCATCATATCTTCAGGCATACCATGCACGCTAACCGGTTTAGGTATATTCCAATCTTCAGCATTGAACGTGACCTTGGATGGAGTGGCACTACCCTCGCTGGTATTGCCGCTTGCTACAGAAATTGTGACCACACCGTCTGGCGGACCATTGAGAACAACACTGCGAGACACCATGAGTTTGTTTTCATCGGTAACGAAATCAGTTCTGTCTATGGTCACGCCCACTCGCGGGGTAACTGTAATGTTGTAAAACGCTGTATTGTTGGCCAGGTTTGGGTCAGAATTTTTTAGAGAGACAGCGCCAGTCAAACTACCGTTGACCTGTGTAGTCGCAGTGTATGTCACCGTGATAGTTGTGGCAGTGCCCGGATTAATGTTCGTGACTGTGCAAGTGTCGGTTCTAAAAACTGCCCCAGCTGGTGTTTGGGGTGAAACACAAGATACGCCGGCATTATTTGAACTAAAAGTTTTATATGAATAAGCCGAGGGGATATTGCTAATAACCAGCTTTACAGCTTGTGCACGGTCCGGGCCAAAGTCGGGTGCAACATTATTATCAATGGTGAACACCACCTCGAAGTCATGCTGGTCTGCCACCGCTGCCGGGCCAGTAATGCTTAATGCCAGGTCTGATTCTGTATTGGTGCGGACATCACAACCCTGGACATCGTGATTGAGTACCCGTAACCAGGGGCCGGCAACACCATTTTCTAACACACGGGCACGCCATCGATAGGCGGTGTCCTGCTTCATGCCTGAAACTATTTCGGTTATTGTGGCGCGACCTACAGAATCTGCCTGAACCATGGAGCCTTTATTGGGTAGTCCACCAAAAACAAAGGCATCGCCATTCGCTTTGACTTCCCATTCCAGTTGTAGTGTTGCATTTGGGGCAGCATTGTTTCTGTTCACCTGAAGCTTAAAACTGTCTCTGCGATCGCTTAAACCACAGGCAGGAATTAGGGTAGAGCCATTACTGAGCCTAGGGCTGACTAAATGTTGTGTTATGTTATAAGAGCCACTTGGAGTGAAGGGTGCTAAGGGTGGTGTCAGGTCATAGATGGCAGCCGCGCCTTCAAATATTCCGATATTATTCTGATAAGGCGCTCCAATAATAATATCGTCATAGCCATCACCATTGATATCACCAGTACTAGCAACTGAATTGGCAGTTTGGACATCTGTTTGATTGCGCCCAATCTTCCAGTCAGCAGCTGGGTTTGGTCCCGTGCCAACTCCGGGCGTCGTTGTTAGTCCTGAACCAGTACCCAGATAAACATAGGCTGCGCTTTCACCAGCGCCACTATTACTTAACAAAGTCGATCCAATAATGACATCCCCAAACCCATCATTATTAACATCACCAGCACTGGCAACAGAACGACCAAAAAAAACAAACTCCTGATTACCTTCGGCAAGCCAGGAATGCACAGGCTCCAGACCAGTGCCTGAACCCAAATATACAAAGGCCGCACCTGCTTTTTCTTTCAGTCCAGTAATATAATAATGAGCTCCGACAATCACGTCACCATAACCATCACCATTGATATCCCCGGCACTAGCAACCGATGAGCCAAAGCGAGCTCTTTTTTCATTGCTAACGGTACTCCAACTAGCCGTGTCGGCCAAACCTAATGGAGACCCGAGATAAATAAATGCTGCGCCCTCACCATTCAGCCCATTGCTATATCGATGTGCCCCAATAATAACATCACCAAAACCATCGCCATTAACATCGCCAGCGCCGGCAACTGAATCACCAAAGCTTGCATCAGCCTGGTTACTCTCTATGTACCAATCAGCATTAGTATTTAGACCCATACTAGAACCGAAATAGACAAATGCTGCACCTTCACCAGACTCACCGTTACTATATCCACCAGCACCAATGATCACATCACCAAAACCATCGCCATTAACATCGCCAGCGCTGGCGACAGAACTACCGAAGCGCTCAGAATTCTGATTGCCCTGAGCAGCCCAATCAATACTTGGTTGTCCCATATTTAGTCCTGCACTAGATCCGTAATAAACAAATGCTCCACCGGCATTGGTAAACACATTACCGTTTATGGAAGAGTCGTATTTATAAGCACCAACTATGACGTCTCCATAACCATCGCCATTAATATCGCCAGCACTAGCGACAGATGAACCAAAAAATTCGTCAGTAAAACCTCCTTCATCTCTCCATGGTATTTGAGACAAATCTAGACCACCCATAGAACCTAAATATACAAAGGCAGCACCTTCATCAATTAGACCATTGTCATAATTAGGAGCACCTATAATGACATCACCATAACCATCACCATTTACGTCTCCAGCGCTAGCAACGGAATAGCCAAATTGAGCGCCTATCTTGTTACTCTCAACCCTCCAGATAGGGGCGGGATTAATACCGGTGCTGGAACCCATATACACAAAGGCGACGCCTTCATTATTCTGACCATTATCATACTTATAAGCTCCGACAATGAGATCACTAAAACCATCGCCATTAATATCGCCAGCACCAGCTACGGAGAACCCTAATGATGCGCCACTCTGATTACCTTCGGCAAACCAAACAGGTTCAACAGATAGACCTGCTGTAGAACCTAAATAAACAAAGACTGCACCTTCATTATTGTAGTTATCACCATGACCAGAAGCTCCCACAATGATGTCTCCAAAGCCATCTCCATTAATATCACCGGCACCAGCAACAGAAGAACCAAACAATTTGCTATCCAGGCTACCCTTAGCACTCCACATAGCATTAGCATTGAGGCCCGAGGCAGATCCCAGATAAACAAAGGCAGTGCCTTGATTAGTTCGCGAGGTTATTATTACGTCATCAAAGCTGTCACCATTTACATTGCCAGCACTAGCAACGACCTCTCCAAAGTAAACAAGATTCTGATTGCCTTCAGATATCCAATCTGCGCTATTATTAAGTCCTGTGCTGGATCCTAAATAAACGAAAGCCGCACCCTCAAAGGTGTTTCCGTTAGAGTAAAAAGGCGCCCCTACGATGACGTCCTCATAGCCATCACCATTAATATCACCTGCACTGGCAACAATTTTTCCAAACCTAGCGTTGGATTGATTGCCTTCAACTACCCAAGACTCAATTGGATTCAATCCTGAACTAGAACCTAGATAAACAAATGTTGCGCCTTCATTGGTCTGGCCATTGGAGTAATTTGGTACACCAATAATTACATCACCAAACCCATCACCATTAACGTCACCGGCGCTAGCAACTGAAATACCAAATGAAGCGCTATTTATATTACCACCTACGTTCCACGCAGGATTGGTGGCAAGGCCTATATTTGAGCCGAGATAAACAAAAGCTGCGCCTTTGTTACCCAAACCATTGTTATTATAAAAAGGCGCACCAATAATCACATCATCAATTGGTAGCCCGGTAGCAACATTTACTCCTCCGTTTACATTACCAGCACTTGCAACAGAAAAGCCAAACTGCGCGCTCGCCTGATTACCCATCGCACTCCAGCCAAAAGTAACACTTAAACCGGTACTTGAGCCAAGATACACAAAGACCGCGCCTCCATTTATAACGCCGTTTGAGTAATTCGGTACGCCTATAATCACATCATCAAAACCATCACCATTAATATCACCAGCACTGGCCACAGAATAACCAAATTGAGCATCGACTTGATTTTCCTCCAATACAGAACTCGCACCACTCAACACAGGATCAACAGTAATTGGATAAACTGCACCACTGGCGTCGGTGACCAGGGTAAGGATTTGGGTTTGTTTGTTTAGCTCAAAGTGGCTCTTGAGAGTTGTGTTATTGGCATCAATGACTTTTAACTTGCCGAATGTAAAACGTTGTTGCTGGTTTTTATCTTTTAAAGAAATGGTTTGATTGTTGTTTGTTAATGTGGCAATCAATGAACCCCCAAGCTGAAAAGAGAGCTTGATGGTGTTTTGATTATTCGCCGGGGCATTGAGGGTAAACCCCTGCTCCAGCCCTTGTGCGTTATTGATATACCATTCTTTGAGCTTAGCAGAATGACTGTATTCAATTCTATTGTCTTTAACTTCAGGTTTGGTTTGACTGTTTGTTTGTTCATCGCCATAGGCAATGAGTTTTAATGACCAGAGCCAGTCTTTGATGCCACTACGCGGGACGACGGTTAGGCCGTTGCCAGTGAAATAGGTACGAAAATCGTGGGCCCGGTTCGGGGCCTGCCAGGCGGCTTGGTTGTTTGGCAGATCTGTTTTATCCTGCCAGGTAATGTGGTATTCCCGTTGGGCAATGTCTTTTTGTACCTGTTCGAGCCATGATTGAGGGATTTCTTTGGGAATACTTTTAGAATTTGATTGCTTATTAGCGGGTGGTACATTTTTAGCGGGCTTAACAACAGTTGCAAGACTGCTGTTACTGGTGTTGGCGGAAGAGACGAGGACAGTCTCGGAATCAGTAGCCTGGCGATTGTCTGCCCGAGAATTGTCCATAAGTGCAGACATGGGTGCTGATTGATCAATGTTGTTGAGAGTGGCGAGGTTTAGACTGTCTGGGGTACTTGATGTGGCAGCAAAACTGATGGTGGCCACTAATCCCAGGCTTACGGCAGTAGTCACAATGACCTTTTTTTCTATATTTATTAATCCCACAACTCTTCTCTCCCTGGTGTTGCGTTACCCGAATACCATTTACATCGGGCGTGACTCACACCACTACATGATTGATTAACATTTCAGGAATTGTCAGTAATTTGAATTAGCGGACATTCTTCCTTGAATCGGGCCAGTTGGATGCTACCGGCCATGTGAGGAGAATGATACAAAAAATGTCCAGACATGAATAGAGATAAAATTCTCAGAAACGCACAACAACCTATGCATTTGTAGTTAAGTGTTTATAAACATTAAAAAAAACAGTAGAACCGGATTTTAAATTAAATATTTATTTAGTCATTGATAGCCTGTGAAACACACCTTCACGCTATATAAATATTCACTGTCATTATCCACCCAAACCTAAACGCTGGTGCCATTGCGCGATGGACTCGTCCGGGTATTGATCGAACGTTTTATCCTGTGCTTCTGCTTGAATCTTTACCCATGATGGTTTTGATTCGATCATCAGATAGGTACGTTCCGGTGGTTTCGGTAACTCACTATCAATGGCCGATGCAAAAGGATGTACCAGTGCTGGCCAGCGTGGATCCCATAACCATAATGCCGAGCCACATAACTTGCAGAAATGACGCTGGGCGGGACTTTTTTTCATTTCGCCGGTCTCGGGATCAGGTATTTTTGCTTGATAACTCTCAATATTTGACCGGCCTGCTACTTTGAGTGACTTGTGATCACCGCCCAGGTTTATGGCATAACCGCCACCGCCTGCGGTCTTACGACAAATAGAACAGTAACAAAGATTAAAGGGATAGGGATGGGACGACTCAAGCGAAAACCTGACGCCACCACAATGACAACTGCCGGCCAACAACATAAAACTTCTCCTTAACGGGATGTCGATTGGCAGAAATCTTAACAGTAAATTTAGATTATTTAACTAACAAGGGCGGGGAAAATTACAAAAAAACCTGGCGCAAAGAATTTTAAATTACCCGGGTACTAATTCAACTTTTTTGACAGGTAGGCTTGCAAGGCCTTCTGTGCTTCACTATTGATGATGGTAAATTGCACCGCGGTGCCCACAGGAGTGACACGAGTGACTTTGCCAAATAAATGGTAGGGAGTCAGAATATCATTAACAGGCAGGTCAATAATTATCTCCACCTCAACATCATGGGTCAGTCTGCCCCAGCTCACTTCCAGCAACACGCCGCCGTCACTTAAGTTGTGCATATGACACAACCGATGATCATTACCGGCAATCGCCATTACCTCTTGCGGGAAATGCCTTCTGGTACCATGGCGATGTTCGACGGATGTACTTTCCATGACCCTCACCCATTATATAGTGAAACAACATTCTGACTAGCCACTGGTAACCGCCCGTTCATTTTCAGCTATTTTTTACTATAAAAGTAATTAAATTTATTGATTCATTATGATAAGCCAGATAAATCATAAAAATGTTTGCCAGCGAGACAGGGGATATTGGAGTGCCAGGGTTACAGCCATTACAGCCATTACAGGAAGAACAATAAACAGGCAAAACGGGCCCTGCAATCAATCATGGGTGTAAACACGCCCGGACAACGGCCAAATCCTTATATTTCCCCCTTATAATAGGTATGCGCAGCCGGTCTAAATCTGTACAATCGCCCCCTTTTTACGCACCGGCAAAAGCTCAAATGACTGAAAAACTCCGTAATATCGCGATTATCGCCCATGTCGATCATGGCAAAACCACATTGGTAGACAAACTGCTGCAGCAGACTGGCGCCCTCAATGAACGGGGTCCCAAGACCGAGCGCATCATGGATTCCAATGAACTGGAGCGCGAACGGGGTATCACCATTTTGTCGAAAAATACCGCCATCCAGTGGCAAGATTATCGTATTAATATCGTCGATACCCCGGGCCATGCGGATTTTGGGGGCGAGGTTGAGCGGGTCCTGAGCATGGTGGATTCCGTGTTATTGCTGGTGGATGCGGTCGAAGGTCCCATGCCCCAGACCCGTTTTGTGACCCAAAAAGCCCTGGCCCAGGGTCTTAACCCTATTGTGGTCATTAACAAGATAGACCGCCCCGGTGCTCGTCCAGGCTGGGTTTTGGACCAGACTTTTGACCTGTTTGACCGTCTCGGGGCCAATGACGATCAGCTGGATTTCCCCGTGGTTTATGCCTCGGCCCTGCAGGGATATGCCTCTCTCGACGACCATCACCGGGATGGCAATATGGATCCCTTGCTCAAGACCATTGTCAAGATGGTGCCAGCACCGGACGTAGACGTAAACGGGCCACTGCAAATGCAGATCAGCTCCCTGGATTACAACTCCTACGTCGGCATTATTGGTATTGGCCGGATTAGCCGGGGCGTACTCAAGTCTAACCAGCCCGTTGCGGTCGTAGATGACAAAGGCAAAACCCGTAATGGCCGGGTATTGCAGGTATTGGGCTTAATGGGACTGGAACGTACGGAAGTCGATCAAGCCAGTGCCGGTGACATTGTTGCCATTACCGGGATGGATGTATTGAATATTTCTGACACCCTCTGTGATCCCCAGAATGTTGAGGCCCTGCCGGCCCTGTCGGTAGATGAGCCCACCGTGAGCATGACTTTCCAGGTCAATAACTCACCCTTTGCCGGCAATGACGGTAAATATGTCACTTCCCGCCAAATCCGGGAACGCCTGGACCAGGAGCTGAAACACAATGTGGCCCTGCAAGTGGAAGACACCGAGAACCCGGATAAATTCAAGGTCTCGGGCCGCGGCGAATTACACTTATCTATATTAATAGAAACCATGCGCCGCGAGGGTTTTGAGCTGGGCGTATCACGACCGGAAGTTGTGATCAAAATGGTCGATGGCCAGGCCCACGAACCCTTTGAACAAATGACCGTGGATGTGGAAGCCGAACACCAGGGCGGTGTCATGGAAAAACTGGGTGAGCGTGGTGGCGACCTGAAAGATATGGTGCCCGATGGTCAAGGCCGGGTACGCCTGGATTACATTATCCCGGCTCGCGGTTTAATCGGTTTTCGGACTGAATTCATGACCGCTACCCAGGGCACCGGGCTGATTTACCATGTGTTTGATCATTACGGCGCAGTGAAAAAAGGTGACTACGGCAAACGTATGAATGGTGTCATGATCGCCAATGGTCAGGGCAAGGCCCTTGGTTTTTCGTTATTTAATCTCCAGGAACGGGGTCGACTGTTCATTCCGCCCAGCACCGAGGTTTATGAAGGCATGTTAGTGGGCATCCACTCACGCAACAATGACCTGGTGGTGAATCCACTGAAAGGAAAACAACTAACCAATGTCAGGGCATCGGGCACTGATGAAAATATTGTTCTGACACCCCCCATTAAAATGAGCCTGGAACAGGCGCTGGAATTTATTGCTGACGATGAATTAGTGGAAGTCACCCCTGGCCATTTGCGTATGCGCAAAAAATTGTTACTCGAACATGAGCGTAAAAAAGCCGTTCGACAGGCTGCCGGGGCCTGATCTCTGTTATGCTAAGGTTATGAGCAATTAAATAACTTCAGACTGGATATTAAATCTCCCGAAAACTATGACGCACCAGACCGACGATCTGCATATCAAGGCCATACAAAAGGTGGTCACGCCTGATACGGTGCATACGGATTTTCCCAGCACCGAGGCCGCCCGGGATACAATTTTTGAAGCCCGTCGGGCGGTTCATAACATTCTGCAGGACGAGGACGATCGATTGCTCGTCATTGTCGGTCCTTGCTCGATCCACGATCCCGAAGCCGCCCTTGAGTATGCATCAAAACTTATTAAGGTACGCGATGCCCTCAAAGACGACCTGCTCATTATTATGCGTGTCTACTTTGAAAAACCACGTACCACCATCGGCTGGAAAGGCCTGATTAATGATCCTGGACTGGACAACAGTTTTCAAATTAACAAAGGCCTGGGACTTGCCCGTGAGCTGTTGGTCAATATTAATGACCTGGGTATGCCGACCGGCAGTGAACTCCTTGATCTGATTACACCACAATATATTGCAGATTTAATTAGCTGGGGTGCAATTGGTGCCCGTACCACCGAAAGCCAGGTGCATCGGGAACTGGCCTCGGGATTATCTGCACCGGTAGGGTTTAAAAATGGTACCGATGGTACTTTAAGTATTGCGATTGATGCCATTGGGGCGGCCGGTAAACCGCACCATTTTCTATCGCTAACCAAGGCAGGGCATTCGGCAATATTCACCACAACCGGCAATGTTGATTGTCATATTATTTTGCGTGGTGGTAAAAAACCTAATTACGATGCCAAGTACGTTGCACTGGCGAGCAATGAACTTGCCAAAACCGGCATGTCAGCAAAGTTAATGATTGATTTCAGTCATGCCAATAGCAGTAAAGACTACCAACGACAATTAATTGTCGGTGCTGACGTTGCCGGGCAAATTGCCGGTGGTGATGAGCGCATTATGGGGGCCATGATTGAAAGCCATCTCAAGCCAGGGCGCCAGGAAAGTTCGCCCGGTTGCAAACTGGAATACGGCATTAGTATTACCGATGGCTGTCTCGGCTGGCCAGAAAGCGAACAGCTTCTTAAAGACCTGGCCAAGGCAGTGCAGCAACGTCGCCAGGCTGGCAAGCAGGAAAAGGCGGCGAGCTAGTCTGTTCTTACTCAAGCTCGTCCAGCAAGGCTTTTACCTTTTTTTCAATTAAGTCGCGACTCTCCCGAAATTCATCCGGGTCCATGTGCTTGGGATCAGGGATGGCCCAGTCCTGGCGGTGTTTGGCCTGCACCGAGGGACACTCATCACCACAGCCCATAGTAATAGCAAATTCATATTCGCCCTGGGGAATTTCAGTGAGCGGTTTCGAGTAATGACTGCCCAGGTCATAACCCAGTTCCGCCATGGTCGCGACTGCTTTTTCATTAACCTTTCCTGAAGGCCTTGAACCGCTGCTATAAACTTCGACTTTATTTTTGCCGTGAATCCGGGCAAAGGCTTCGGCCAGTTGACTACGGCAGGAATTCTCGACACAAACGAACAAGATTTTTTTCATACTTAACTGTAAATTATTTACTGCAACATTCTTCTTCGGTTCGAATAAACCGGCAACAAAACGTGGCCAATATTGCCCCGGTTATGGGTGCCAAAATATAAATCCAGACAGACTCAAGATGGCCGCTGATCAGTGCCGGTCCCAGAGAACGTGCTGGATTCATCGAGGCACCGGACACAGGTCCGCCAAACAAGGCCTCCAGTCCCACCACGGCACCAATAGCAACACCGGCCATCAAGCCTTTTTCCTTGGCGCCGGTGGAAACACTCAATATTGCCAACATTAATATGAAGGTCATAATAACCTCCAGGAAAAAACTTTGGGAGGCTGATCCAGAAGGTAATGTTGCGCCTAAAGTATTGTGTTGTTGAAATAAAAAATATACGCTCAGACTGGCAAACAGGCTGCCAATGAGCTGGGCAAGAATATAGGGGCCGACTTCCTTGCCGGGTAACCTGCCAGCGCGCCAAAACCCGAGGGTGACAGCGGGATTGATATGGGCACCAGAAACATCACCAAATGTATAAATCATGGCGGTGACAATCATACCAAAAACCATGGATATACCTACATGGGTAATCACACCACCATACAAGTCATTGACAACAATGGCGGCTGTACCGGCAAAAACCAGCATATAAGTGCCAAGTAACTCGGCAATATACTTGCCCATGTTATTCATGGTCACGAAAGGAGAATGTAATAAACGGTGAAGTTATTCCTGTCCTTTTTCGTATTTCAAAAATTTGCATTTAAAACGGTATCCGAAAAAATATTGATGTAATTTATTCTTCCCGTTGAGGTTTTTTTTGTTTAGTCTGCCACTTTTCATAACACTCAAGACCGCAGAAATGCATGACATAATCCTGTGCCTCAAATCTCTCGGCTTCGGACCTTGGCACTTCTTTCAGGCAAATATCACACTTAATATGTTCGCCGTTATCTGATTTTTGATTGTCCATATCTGGCCCCCTTAAAACAGATTATTTATCCGTAAATCATATACCGTTTGCATTGACCAGGCCCATGAATATTTTTTATCTGTTAAGACTTTATCTCAAGCTCGATTTCGTAACCAGCGAATTTACGCATATTTATTACACCGCCATCCAGAATTAAATACTGGCCCTTGATGCCATTTAACAATCCACTGACTTGAGGTGTTTTGTCAAAATTAAAAGATGTGACCTTTTCCGGATACTTGTTTACGGGGTAATTGACTATTGTTACTTGTTCATCAGGGCACGCCGATACTGACTGTTCACCTGCTTGTCTGATAACAGGACTTAGCTGTTCCATCCAGCACGCAATTTCCTGGTCGCGAAATCGAATCAGATCTACTGGTTCAATATTACCTTTTAACATAGTGCGCCAGTTTGTTTTATCGGCAATATTTTGTTTCAGCAAAACCTCAACCTTGCCTGACAGCAGGCGATTGCTGACTTTAAATATTGGTAGGGCCGCCACTGCGCCCTGGTCCATCCAGCGTGTCGGTACCTGGCTACCGCGGGTGATACCAACCTTGATCCCCGAGGTATTGGCCAGGTACACAATATGGGAATGCATGCAATTTTCTTCGCCCCACTGCGGTTCCCGGCATGTGCCCTCATGGTAGTGACATAACTCGGGTTTGATTATGCAGCTATCACAACGTGCCAGGCTACGCATGCATGGAAAACAATAACCCTGGCTGAAACTTTTGTTGGTTTTCCTGCCACAGTTTAGGCAATGAATGTTGCCGTTATGCGTTAGTGTTATTTTTTTACCAATATGCTGGTTCAGCGCAATGCGCTGATCGTCCAGTGGCAAATGGTACTGGACCACGTCTTCGAGTACTGTTTTCATTTTTCTGATGTGGCCGCTGACTTTCATAATTTTCCTGTTGGTAATTTTATTTCGCCCGGGTAAAGTTTACAGGTAAATATCCAAGGAAGCTCTGATAAATTGTCATCTCGACCGTAGTGGGGAAATCTTAACCCGCGGAGCTTCGGTGGCATCAGGAAGATACCAGATTCCTCCGCTTCGGTCGGAATGACAAACAAATGTCGGAGTGACAAACAAATGTCGAAGTGACACTTTTTAATTTTTGGTGTTAATTTATACGGTGGGATTTAAAGGGTGAATGAATCTGTAAATAAACATGCGCGATTAGCGCTCTAAACATTTATTTAATGCTTAAGCGCTAATTCGGCATGGTCTGTCTGAAAGTGATTCAAATCGATAGCATCATAAACCCGTTGGGCCTTTTTTAGCCACTCACACACCTGGCAGGCACACCCTGATTCATGGCCCCAGGCGACAACATCACCACGAACATAAGTTATTGCAGTATCCAGGGCATCAACCAACTCGGGTATTGTCCGTAATTTTAACGGTGAAAAATCGTCATTCCTGCTCAACCACCGGCACTCATCCTCAAGATCACATGCCAGGCATTTTTTATCCTCGCCAGCAAAACGAAGTTCGTGGGGACAATCATCAGTGAGATCATCCAATTCTTCTTCAATGAGCCGACTCGGAAAAGATAATAAATCTATTAGTTGGTTTTTGGTAACCAGGCCAACCATATATCCCTCATATTAAAGGTTTAAGACAATAGTCATTGTTTTATTAGACTAAAGTGGGCCAAAACAGTGTAGCGCAGAAGTTTTTGCGGGTGCTTGATCTAAATCAAAGAATTATTTGACGCGTTTCTATATAAAACCACCCAGAATAAACACAGAATAAACAAGAGTGGCGATCTCTTTATTTTACGACAAATTATTTAACTGACCAGGGTGGCAATAAACGCCAGGCCTCTTTTAGCGATTTATCCAGGGCTCGATAATCCGGGCAAAACGTTTCCACGAGCTGCCAGAAATCCCGGGAATGATTCATGTGTTTTGTGTGACAAAGTTCGTGAATCAGCAGATATTCAACAACTGCGGGCTGAAAAAAAAGAATATTCCGATTGAGGCTGATCGTGCCGCGGGCCGAATAACTCCCCCAACGACTTTTTTGTGCCCTGATTTGCATTCTTTTAAAAGACAGGCCTGTTTTTTTACCAAGCGACGACAGTTCATTCTGCAGATGTTCCCGGGCAACTGATGTCAGCCATTTATCAATAACTATTTGCGCCTTTGCTGGCTCGCTATAAATATTCAGGCTATTGTGTGCCGATACGTCCCAGCCTGCTGCCAGGCTTGTATTAACAAAATAACTAACGCGCCAAATTTTATTTAATGCAGGCAGTGAAATAGTTGTCGGTGGCCCTTCACCAAATTGCCGATCCAGGTATTGTTTACGATCAGATAATTTTTTCAGGGCCCGGTTTATCCATTGATGCTGCGAACGAACCAGGATATCAACTTCCTCTGGCCTGACGCCTTTTGGTGCAACCACCACCAGGCCATCATTGACAGTGACTTGTAACCTTATTCTCCTGGCCCGTTTTGACTCCCTTATTTGATATGCAGACACTCTACAGCCCCTATTCATTTAAGATTGCTTTTTGAATGTCACTACTTGCAACAGGGAACGGCAAGGTCGCCGCAATTAATGGATAGGCATCGGTGAGTCGTACTAATTGATGAGCTTGTTCCTTGTCATAAAACACGATGACACAGCCATGGCCGGTGCGCTGGATTACAGCAAGCAATGATTCCAGGCTGCTGGTTCTGTCACGAAAATCTGATTGAAAATTAAATTCTGCGACTATGACATCGGGCTGGTTGGTTTTAAGCAAAGCAAGCGCCTTTCTGACAGTGGTGACTTGCAACACCTGGTAGCCGAGGGATTCGTATAAGGGTTTGAAATCAGGATAACCGCCAAGCTCAACAATTGACAAAAGCAGGCGATTTTCAGGAGATTCAGCAGATACCATTAGGCTTTGTAATGCTTGTTATTGTTCTTAAATGAATTGTGCTTATTTTCACCTGTGGATTCTGCGCCAGGCGCTCACCAAATTCAACGGTTGTAAGCAACATAAAATATACCGTTCACTTACACAACATCATAACCAAATATCTCGAACGAATCATGAATATCATCTTGCGATCTGGTGCTTTTCACAAGATACTACGACTACATGGCAAGGATTGTTCCAGACAATCCTACTGCATTTCCGCCTTCCATGGCGGTCAGACGTAGGAGGTACGAGCCCATGGACGGGCGAAGGTACGATTCCAGGGATGGAGGAGGTAGAGCAACGCATGGAGCAGTTACCGAGGGAGCCAAAACCGACGACTACAGGGCAAGGACTGTCTGGACAGCATCGAGTAAGCGGCCAGTTTCCGAGGATACCAAAAGCAAATAAATAGAATAAAGGAGATCATCCATGAACCTGGAAAAGGTAGTATTCGCATTTTTTATTGTCCTGGCATTGACATTAAATTTTGGATTTTTTGTTGGTGAAATACACAATCCGGAACACCACAATGTCTATGAATTGTATGCCGCGTTAATTGTTAGCCTGATTGCTACGGTCATGAAATTCGGTGACCGCACCCACATGGGGGCAGTTTTACTGGCCACCAGTTTGGTGGCTGATCTCCAGCTAATTGTCGCGGCTATCGTCTGGGGATGGGCAACGAATATCAATGGTGACGGTCTGACAGAGCCTATTATGGTCAGCATCGCCTCATTATCAGGTGGCGCCCTGCTCGCCAATATCACCTCTGTCGTCCTGCTCGTTATTGAAACTGTCCAAATCAGGCGTTAATGCAAACCGATACCTCTATTGTTTATATTTTACTGCGGCGTTTACGAGCGCCGTTGATTGTTCTGATTTTTGTTTATGCTATCTCTATCATTGGGATGACGCTGATTCCGGGGGTGGATGACCAGGGCAAACCCTGGCGCATGGACTTTTTTCATGCATTTTATTTTGTCTCGTTTATGGGCACAACAATCGGCTTTGGAGAAATACCATATGCATTTACCGGTGCCCAGCGTGCCTGGACACTGGTAACAATATACTTAACCGTGATCTCATGGTTGTATACCATTGGCGTGTTACTCCGGATTTTCCAGGATCCGGGCTTTAGGCGACTGGTTGATTATGCAGGCTTTACCCGTGCGGTACGTAGAATCCGGGATCCTTTTTTTATTATTTGCGGTTATGGAGATACAGGCAGCCTGTTGGTGCGGGCCCTGACTGAAAGGGGATTAAATGCCGTTGTAATTGATAATAGCAATGAGCGAATCGAAACACTGGAAACAGCAGGCCTGCCATTATACGTGCCCGGTCTGGCCGCCGACTCCGCTGACCCCGATATTCTTTATCGTGCCGGCCTGGCCCACCACAACTGCGCTGGTGTGGTGGCACTTACTAATAGTGATAAAACGAATCTCACGATTGCTATCACGGGGAAACTGATCGCCCCTAAAACCCGCGTATATTGTCGTGCCGAATCACATGATATTGCAGCCAATATGTCTTCGTTTGGCACAGATTTCACACTTAATCCTTTTGATAGTTTTGCCGAACGATTTGCAATGGCCATCCATTCACCCAGTATGTATCTTTTATATGACTGGTTCACCAGTGAACATCGTGCGCTCTTATCTGAACCATTGTCGCCTCCCAGCGGTGAATGGATATTATGCGGTTACGGCAGGTTCGGAAAAGCACTGCAACGATACCTGGCTTCCGAGGACATAAATATTACAATTATTGAAGCCGACCCGAAGGGCACCGGGGCACCGGCAGATATTGTTGTCGGACGCGGCACTGAAGCTGACACACTCGAAAAGGCGCATATTAAAAAAGCACTGGGCATTATTGCCGGTACCGATAATGATGCCAATAATTTATCCATCATCATGACGGCCAGGTCACTAAATCCAGACTTGTTTACCGTCGCCCGCCAAAATGAAACCCGCAATGATGCAATTTTTAACGCCGCTAATATTGATCTCGTGGTCGAACGAGGCAATATTATTGCCCGCAAAATTTCAGCGCTCATCATTACGCCATTATTGGCTGATTTTCTTAAGTTCTCACGGTCCTACGACGACCAGTGGGCCAATATACTGATTAGTCGTATTAGTGGGGTCACTGGCAACAACCCGCCCTATATCTGGGCTGTTGAAATTGACGAAACTAATGCGCCGGCAATTTATGAAACAATAAATGAAAATTTATCAGTTACACTAGAGGATCTGGGACGTGACCCAAGAAATAGAGATGCCCGCCTCAAATGTTTACCACTTATGATTAAACATAATCAGAGCCAGACATTGTTGCCGGAAGAAGACACTAAACTGAGTATCGGCGATCAAATATTATTTTGCGGTCATGAGCCAGCAAGTAAAAACATGATTTACATGACGCAGAATTACAATGCGCTGAGTTATGTGCGGACTGGCGAAGAACCTGCTGGCGGGATAATTTGGCAATATTTTTCTGGCAAAATAGCCCGTTAACCATATTGATCATGGTTGCTGCTATTTTTCATCTATGGCACAAACAATATTTAGCGGACACTCAACTTCATGATCGTTCCCGAGTCCTTTCCAGGCAAACTCCAGGGCCATTTCATTTTTTCTGAAAAATCTGTCTGAACCCAGGCGTTCAACAAAACCGCTATTGCGTAAAACATCCATGACCTGTTTCTTGAATCTTGAAAATAAAATCACGACACCACCTGCCTGTAACCTCTCTGTTATTGATGTCAACATTTCCTCGCCACTGGCATCAATCTGGTTAATACCAGGCCCATCAACAATAATATATTTCAGGTCAGGCTTGTTTGCAGCAATGCCCAGGACCTTGTCTTCAAAATAACTAATGTTGGCAAAATATAGGGAGCCATCAAAGCGCAGCATTGAAATATTTTCACAGGTACCGAGTCCGTATACATCGGCATCCCGTAAAGAACCATCTGGATGGCGCGACAAGGCTGCAATTCGTGGCTCCATGGTCCGATACAGGAATATTGCCAATGACAAGATCACGCCAATCATAAGACTGCTATCAAGATGCGGTGCAAATAACAGGGTAAGCACAAAAGTAATCACGGCCACGACACCATCATCTCGTCGTACATGCCAGGTATGCAGCAAGGCCCTAAAATTAACCAGGCCTATTACTGCCATCATAATTACGGCCGCCAGTGTTGCCTGTGGCAAATGATAAAGTAACGGGGTCAGCCATAACAGGGTAATTACAACGACGACAGCAGTCACTACTGAAGAAAATCCGGTGATTGCGCCCGCCCCCAGGTTCACGGCAGACCGGGAGAACGAACCTGATACCGGGTAACTCTGAAATAAACTGCCAAATATATTTGACAAGCCCTGGCCCACTAATTCCTGATTGGCATCAAGTCTTTGTCGTGTACGTGCCGCCATGGCCTTGGCAATAGAGATCGCTTCCATAAAACCTATGAGTGCAATTGCCACGGCTGCAAAAAATAACTGCCCTAACACGTCTATATCAAAACTTGGTATTTTTAGAGCTGGCAGCCCTTGCGGAATAGTCCCCACTACCTTCCCACCACTATGCATAACCAATGCACCATCTTTATTTAACGATGAAATTCGCCAAATCTCTGGCTCCACCTCAACACCATCAGGCACTTCACCGTCAGGATAAAACTTTGCAGACTTGTCATTCCTGGATTTTGTTTTATTAAATATCAGGGTTTTCATTCGTTTAAAGTCGGCGTCAGCACCATCCGCATGACGATCACGTTGTCGCTTCAGGGATTCCAGTTTTATTTGGGTGGAAAGTGCACGCCTGTTGTCACTACCGTATTTTTCCACTGCAACATCATGTTTCTTTTGTGCAGAGCTTACACGTTTATCAAATTTTTCAATTTTTACGGGTAATTCTAATTTTGTAGCAATAATATCCTGAGTCGAACCATCAATGAGCTGATTCTTGTTTATGGTTTGTAGTGTCTGAAAACCAACTGCAAGTGACAGAATTGTCGTAATGACAACAGCCAGTAATACACCGGGTATTTTGGGATTAATACGCTTAACTACCACCATAATAATAAAAGCAAGTACTGCCATGCCGAAAGTTGGCAAGTGGAAATGTGATATTGCAGCAACGACTGTATCCCATACCGTTTTATAATGGTAAGCCGCCTTGGGCACTGTCACGCCAAATATTTTTCCCAGCTGGGAGGTGGCAATAATAATTGCCGCCGCATTGGTAAACCCCAAAACTACCGGGTGGGATAAAAAATTTACCAATACACCGAGCCGTAACAGACCAAGGGATAACTGGAACAATCCTACGAATAATGCCAATAGAATGGCATAGGCAATATAACCTTCGCTTCCTGTGGTTGCCAGTGGTTCAAGTGCAGCTGCCGTTAACAAAGACACCACGGCAACTGGCCCGGTGGCCAGTTGCCGTGAAGAACCGAAAATCGCAGCAACGAATGGTGGCAGGAATGCGGCATATAAACCGAAGTACGGTGGTAACCCGGCCAACTGCGCATAAGCCATTGACTGGGGAATCAGAACCAGCGCCACGGTAACACCGGCAATTATATCTACACGAAGTGTCGTGCCATTTTTTAACTCGGGCAGCCATTTTAGAAAGGGGATAAAATAACTTACTAATACAGAAGAAGAAAAATTTTTTGCGGTCATAAAAAAACCAAACCTCTGCCCAGTGAATATATATAGAAAATACTAAAAACGAGCCGGCTTGCAAGCCGTTGTTATACGTGAGCCCATCCACTACTGTCCCACAAAATCGTCATACCCGCGGAAGCGGGTATGACGCCTTTCTTTATTTGAAATCTCATGTCCATGTCTGCTCTGGCGCCATGTTAATACCAGCTAAATAGCGTTATGACCACTTTTGTAATTATTATGTGGGACAGTAGTGGAGCCCATCACAGTTTTTCTGAACTCGGTTATATTAATATATTTTGTTATTGACTGCATCTGTTACGGGTATCCCGTCTAGAACAGGGCAATATGATCCATTGGGTTAATGTCATAACTGCCGGACGGGAGTACACGGGATATTTTTAGTTCCTTACCCCTGTCCAGATGATGTTCGCTCAGGTCGGTGACGAGATCATGGGACATCCGCGTTTTTTGCGCTGTCAAAACCATCGCTACCTTGGGTTTTAATCGACGCGCCCTGTTAACAGTAATCACGACGCCGACTGCGCCAGTACTTAACTCAACCAGGCTGCCAATGGGAAATACCCCCATACACTTGATAAATTCTTCAACGAACTTTGGTTTAAAATCTTTGTGTCGCCACTCGTACATACTTTTCAGCGCATCTTCTGCGGACATGCCTTTCTCGTAACCGCGATCACTGGTAATGGCATCATAAACATCCACCATACCTGCCAGGGAACCAGGGTCTGAAATCTTGCCCGTCTTCTTTGAGCCGGGATAACCACTGCCATCGGCACGTTCGTGGTGTTGCTGAATAATTTGCATCGAGCCACGGGGTATCTTGCCAGAGTTATTTATTATTTCGACACCCCACTTAACATGATTTTTTAGTGTATTAAATTCATCGGGTGACAGGCCTGTAGTATTATCAAGAATTTTTTCCGGGACACGCATCATGCCGATATCATGCAACAACGCACCCATGGCAATCACCACCATGTGCTCGCGCGACAATACCAGGTGCCGGGCAAATGCCAGGGCCAGGGTGGTTGTACGGATACTATGTAGCGCGGTGTATTCGCTAACGTCCTTCAAATGACTGAGGCATACCAGTGCATCCGGGTTGCGAATGACGCTATCTACCAGGTCATCGCTAACTTTTCTTGCCAGGACCAGATCAACCTTGTCCTTGCCGCTTCGTATGTCTTTGAAAGATTCCCGCACCAGCGCCCGGGCCATGAGTTCGATTTTACGTGCCCTTTTTAGCTCATCCTCAACCGGGATTTCATCCGGGTAGGCTTTTTTTATCTTTTTTTCAGTGGCGGCCTCAATCTCGCCTTCTGCAAGGCTTTGCACCTGTTGTGTTATGCGCTGATCTTTTTCGGCCAGCGCTTCCATTCTGCGGGCGCCATCATCATAACCACGCTCTTTCGGAACATAATCTAGCCCCTTATCAGTATCAATATATACATACTGGCAGTGCTGTTGCAGGGTATCTTCATCCTTGTCAGAAGTTAATTCAAAACCCTGGAACATAAACGGGGTCTCCACCCAGGGACGATCAAGGTCTGAGACAAACATGCCTTGCTGCAAATCGCGAACATCAACTTTCTTCTTCATGGGGAGTCTTGACGGCGTTTGAAATTCGTTTTCATTATTATACGCATACGGCCATTGAACTACTTTTTCAGAATTATTTCACTCTATAAAATGTATAAATGCCCAAAATACACGCTGATAGAGATATTTAGCGATGATATCTGTTGCGATATGTCTGAATATTGACGATTGGGGGCCGGCCTATTATTGTGGCAGTAACCAGATGCAGCCCACGTTTTACGATCACTAAAGAAAAGGAGTGTTTGATGCCATCATTTGATGTCGTATCCGAGATTGACATGCACGAGTTCGATAATGCCCTCGACCAGGCCAATCGTGAAATAAAAACACGTTATGACTTCAAGGGCTCTGACTCCAAATTTGATTTCAAAGACAATCTCATCACCCTCGATACCGGCAGTGAACTACAGTGTCAACAAATGCTGGATATCCTGTTTCTCAAGGCCAGCAAGCGCGGTATTGATCTCGTGAGCTTTAAAGCCGAAGAAGCCCAGCAGAGCGGTAAACGCATGCTTCAAAAAGTTACATTAAAACAGGGTATCGACAAGGATATGGCGAAAAAAATTGTTAAATGTATTAAAAATTCAAAATTGAAAGTCCAGGCCCAGATTCAGGGCGAACAAGTACGGGTAACAGGTAAGAAACGGGATGACCTGCAGGAAGTGATGCAATTTTTAAAGGAAGCCAACCTGGAAATACCGTTACAGTATGAGAATTTTCGGGATTAAGAAATATACAAATTATAAATAAAACAAACCCTGGGATACCCAGGGTTTGTTTGGTTCACTAACTTAAGGAGGTTCTGATCAATATATGTTTGTCATTCCGATGTTTGTCATTCCGACCGAAGCGGAGGAATCTTGTCACTTCCTGATACTACTGAAGTTCGTTGAGATCTCTCGGCAACTGCTCCATGCGTTGCTCTAGCTCCTCCATCCATGGAGTCGTCCACTGCGGTCGAGATGACAATTGATCAGAGTTTCCTTAAGATTAAGGGCTGATTGGTACTGGCGCCTCAATAACAGTAATGGCGGTAAAGTCTGGATCGGCAGAACCAAACGGTGCGACAAAACCCCGAGCCCTGACCATCGCATCCGCAGCTATTGCCGAGACATCCAACAGACCAGTATCAACCTGATAATTGGCCGGATCGGCATCGGTCGTCATATCTAACCCGGTACCAGAAAAGTCATAAAGACTGAATGGTCGACCATTAATGGAGATCAGGTTTAATACCAGGGGCGTGCCCGCTGCACCGACTCGCAACCCGCCAACACTGGACAACCACATGTGCGCCTGGCCCTCGGTGGCATCCATGGTTAACGCATTTGCAGTTTCACCCGTTAAGGCACCGAATACCGTCAGGCGCTGGCCGACAGAAATATCATTGATGGTAAAGTTTTCATCCGACAACTGTTTTTGGACAATGGTCGTACTTGCCAGCATAACTTCAACAACACTTCTGCGTGTTAAGCCGGTGCCACCGTGGGCAAAACTGGCACCATAAACTGTCAAGACATCGCCTGATCGTCCCACGACACTACCGGTAACCATGTCCAGGCCATCGCCAACCATACTGGAGCCTACGTAAACAGCCCGAGCCGAGAATCTTCTTGGGTTAAGCTTAAAGTCACCCAATACAATCAAACGCGTCCTTGCGGGTACAACTGACATGGCCTCAAGGCCAGCAGCGCCCTGGTAACGAACGCCATCTACCTTAAAGATTGTTCTGTCATGGGTTTTAACCGGCAATAAACCAAATCGGTCCTGCGGATCAGCCATCAGGTATCGAAACGGACGAACAGCCATGAGAAATCCACTCCTGTCGACAAAAACTTCTTTCAGGGCACCGCGAACCCGGTGCAGCCTGCTACTGTCCCGATTAACTTCGGCAATTAATTTTGGTGTCACTGTTACGGAAGGGGTACCACTGGCATCAAAGGTCACGGCATTGGTTGCCGCCAGATCAAAATCAAGTAACAAGTGGGCCGGGATTCCCGGTGCGACTACAAGGGCATTAACATTACTCAAACCGACACGCATTTCCATTAACCCGGCGGGGTTACCCGTTCCGTCCAGGATAGTATTGACTGTTACCGGGTTACCTGTTGCATCCTCGACTACAATCCCGGCTGCCTGGTAATCAAGTGTGATACTAGCTTCGATATATTTACCTGATGGCACGGTCGCCGCAGTCAGGAATTCCGTTAACTGGGTATACTGGGAAAAATCTACCCGGGTATTCACCGGTAAGGTTTCCACCACGGTACCATCTGCCCGGGTTAAGGTAAGCGAAACGATATCCACGTCGTAGGAAAGAAAATCACCCTGGGCATCTGCCAGAGCAATCATCAAGGAACCAGGGCCAGTGGCGGCACTGTCGTCACCACTACCAGATGTGCCATTGCAGGCGCCAGTAAAAGCAAATCCTGCCACCAGCACTAATCCAAAGAATAATCTTGTAAACTGGCGCCATAAGCCTGGACCCGGACTAAAAATATTAGGGGTGTGCATCGTTAAAATCTCCTGTCTGTGGTTAATTGTTGTGCGGTTAAACGGACATATCCTGTCCAGAGATGCCGATACAAGTACTAACGCAGGAGAACGAATTTGGTTGACAAGCTTACGGATTAATTAAAAAATAATTCAGGGGAAAATCGATATTCTAGAATCGATATTTAAGAGAAATATTACCGAAAGAAATCTGGTCGCTATTGATCGAATCACTCTGGATACCGCCGTTAAACCCAAGGCGCCAGTGCTTATCCAGGTACCAGTAAATATTGCCGTCAGTGGTGATGGTCTTTTCCCTATCCACAGCCGAAACGCTTTCTGACCAACGAACGAATAACCCTATAATCGCAAAATCGATACCCGCTATTAAACCGGTGCGATTTTTTTCCAGGCCATAGGTCTGGTTTAATATACCAGGAGAGAGTCGTATCTGTGAGGCTTCTTGCCTGACAAGATCAAAGAATGACCTGCCCAGGCCGATTTCATCATTGTAGGTATGAGAAGCGTATAAACCGGAAACCCAGGTATCAGCCGGTAAAAAAACAGTCAGGTTTGCATTGTAGCCGATACTGTCAATACGAACTTCAATTTCACGTGGACCAGTCATTGTGTCCAGGGTGCCATTGAAAGCAATATTACGAAATTGCGGCGTAAATGACAGTGATACGTCCGGATAGCTGAGCTCGATAGTCCCTCGTAATGCATTTATCTCAACAATTTCCTCGAATTTCCAGGACCGGTATTCCACGCCCAGACCCAGCTTGTCCCTGGCATCACTGAATAAACCAATTGCATAAAAAGTACTACTATCTTCCTCATCAATTACGGCATTTGATGAAACATTTTTTCCGCCTGACAATAGAAACCTGAGATCATAAACTGGCAAATCCAGGCCGGAATAATAATTCTTTCCCGAATCACTATCCGCACCCAGATCAAGAAAGACAGAGGCTGGAAGCGGCTCCCTGGTATCTTCAGATAATATTTCGTCGATCTCCTGAAGCAATTTTTCTTCTTCACTTGCTTCAGATGCATTGGACTCAGCAGCATTGGTTGTACTCAAACCCACATAACCAATAACTAAAAAAAATAGTACGCGCATCGTCAGCGTACGCGACCAGATATTAAAAAACATTATTTTAATTCCTAATGATTTGTAGCCGGGCGTTGCCGTCTCTGGTTTTTACGGTTATTGGCTTGTCTTTCCCTGTCCCTGAGATTCTTCAAAAATTTTCTTTTCTCATCCCGGTCCATTGATTGCCATTTTTTGCGATACCTGGCACGCTGCTCTGGCTCCAGTTTCCGAAACCATTCATGACGAGCGCGTATAGCCGCCTGTTTTTCCGGTGGTAATTTTTGATAGCGGATGTAGCGTTCTTTTATTTTTTTCCTGGTGTCCGGGGACAACTTCTTCCAGCGCTGAAAACGTTTTTTGAAACGATCCTGCTCCTCGCTTGTCATTGTCTGCCAGCGTTGCGCACCTTTTTGTAAGCGTTTTTGTTTTAAGGCCGCAAAATCATTCCACCGGAATTCGAAACGTGACAGGACTTGTTGCTCATCTGTGCTTAATGCATCCCAGGAAACAGGCTCAAGTGCCTCCCCTGCCCAAACAGGGCCCAGGTAAAGCGATAAAATCATTACACTCAGTAATTTTTTAATCATTGTCGCGCCTTTTTTCATTCTTGACCTTAACAGTGATCGAATTCTCGGCAATCTCAAACAGCTGCATGGGGTCGAGCCACTCATCATCATTTGATTGCCAGGCCCCGAGGTATTCGAGCATTTCAAGTTCGGGTAATAAGCTGGCATCGGTCACCTCTTCGGCGAAACTTGTTGAAATTCCGCCAAATAAAAATAAAGTAATGACTGTCCATTGTTCAGCCCGTTTTCTGTATCTCATCCAGCCAACTATAAAATTCCAGGTCTTTGTATATTTCCAGGTCTTCGGTAGCACTCAACATCTGCAAGTCATCCAACCCGGCCACATTTTCGGTTATTCTGTTCTCGAGAGTGTCATTTAGTGAATTTAGCGTAAGCACAGCAACCAGTAAGGTTGCAGCCACCACCCCACCCCACTGCCACGCCCGTAAAAACTGGCGTGCGCCGGCCTCGGAAATCGCTGCTCGCCGTATCCCCCGTAACCGGGTAACTAGCGCCGGATCAAGGTCATTGGCCGCGGCTTCCAGGGTCGTTTTGACCTGCTTCAACAAAACCTCGTCGTTTTGATCTTTTTTCATGACCAGTGATCTCCAAGTTTTTCCCTTAACATATGGACAGCGCGGGAATAATGGGTCTTGACGCTGCCCGTAGAACAGCTCATTGCATTGGCAGTCTGTTTTACATCAAGCCCCTCCCATAATCTTAATAATACTGCCTGTTGCTGTCGTATTGATAATTCAGATAACGCCTTGTCCAGTTCAGAAATTGCCCTGCTATTTGCCAGGGACTGATCCGGCTGGTTATTAACCGGGTCAGCTATGGTTTCAATTTCATCCAGCCCTTGCTCGTTTTTCCTGACCGAGAATAAACGTAACCACTTGTTCTTAACCTTGTTACGTCGATACCAGTCACGGATCTTGCTTTGCAGTATTCGGTAAAACAGGGGCGGCCATTCTTCCGGATTACGTTTGTGATAAGACTGCGCCAGTTTAAACATGCTGTCCTGAACAATATCCAGTGCATCTTCCCGATTACCTGTTGCGATAACCGCCATTCGGTAGGCGCGTTTTTCGACTTCGGCCAAAAATTGGTCTAGCGCCA
>QIGL01000083.1 GCA_003228915.1 Acidiferrobacteraceae bacterium | reverse complement strand
GAATTAAAAAAAATTAAAAGTATTTAAAATATATAAATAAAAATAAATCTTACAACCAGGCCTCTACAGCTTTATTTTCTGCAGCTAAATCAACAAAACCTGCGTAATCGATCAAAGTAATACCATCCAGAACCCTGTCCTGAACGCCTCGCGCCTTAATATCTGGTTCCAGCGCGTAGACTTTTTTGGTTTTCATGGCGTTTTCTATATCTGCAGATATTTTAGTATCTTTGAGGGCGCCATAAACACCGTCTTCAATTAACAAGATTGCGCTACCATCTTTAGATAATCGCAAGCAACTTCCCAACGCAGCATGTTGAAAAGGGGATTTGTTTACTGTGTGTAGTAACATTTGTCTCTCCTAAAAACTTAAAACAACATCCTGATCTTCCATCAAGTCCTGTAATTGCGCGGAACTAAGTACTTCAACAGGAACAATAAGATCATCAGCCGTCATGCCACGTTCTTCCAGTGACTCTTTTTCTACGTATAATTTCTCAACATCGTACATTTCAAGCGCTCGGTAAGTAGGCGAGAAATTTTTCATTTCTATACCGGCAGTATCCTGGCCTTTTGTCAGCTGATAAATACCATCATCGGCAAAAACAACACTGACATCTTGCTCAAATGCTGCGCCAATCAGGACAACTTCCAAAGACTCTAACGCGTAAATTGTTCCATAAGGTGCTTTTCTGTTGATGTAACAAAATTTCTTGATTACGCCACCACCACCTTCTTCCATCATTTCTTCTGACATTACAGTGCCCCCTTAATCGCCAAATGTAACCAGGCGTTCGCACTGAATGCCTGCTTCTACTAATTGGCCTAAACCAGAAATACGAAAACCAGGTGCAAGATTGTCACCATCTTTGCCATTACGCTTGGCTTCATCGGCGTCTACAATGCCACGACGTTGGGCCGCCGCTACACAAACCACGAGATCCAGTTTGTGTTTTTCTGCCAGCTCAGACCAGCGATTCACGATGTGACGCTCATCTTGTGGCGGTGTTGTTAATCGTGTGCCATTGTTGACGCCATCGTGGTAGAAAAATATACGATAAATTTCATGCCCTTTTTCCAGCGCCGCCTTGGTAAACAAGTAGGCGCTATCGGCGGCCTGGTGCGTATAAGGCCCTTCACTAACGAGAATCCCAAACTTCATTGGATTGTGTTCCCCCTGATCTAGCTATTAATTATCAACTTCTTTTTTAGAAGCGAATGTGTGTTGATGCGTTCAAATTTACCCGCGAACCAGTCCAGTCATCAATATGGTACTTGGTGAATGGTAATTCGGTCAGTTCGAAAAAACGTGGCCAACCAATACGGTCAATCCAGTCGCCAACACGTTCCCAGTCTGTCGCATCTTCTTTATAAACTTTAAGAATATTTTTAACGACTGATCCAACTTCAGGCCAGCGAGGTGGGTTATTCGGGATGCCAGCAGCGACCAGTTTATGGAAACTTGGTTTGCTACGTGCATTGGAATGTTTGCCACCAACCCAAATAGCCAGTTTTGAATGCTCTGGATCATTGATTTGCATGGGTGGGCAAGGAGGGAAACAGGCACCGCAACAAATGCATTTTTTCTCGTCTACTTCCAGAGAAGGCTTGCCATTAACAATGGCGGGCCTGATCGCAGCAACTGGACAACGCGCCACAACAGAAGGACGTTCACAGGCATTTGCTACCAGGTCGTGATTAATCTTGGGTGGTTTGGTGTGCTGTATGTTGATCGCAATATCGCCCTGGCCGCCACAGTTAATCTGGCAACAAGAAGTGGTGATATGGACGCGGTTAGGCATTTCTTCGCTTTTGAATTCGTGGTAGAGCTCATCCATTAATGCCTTTACAACTCCTGAGGCATCAGTGCCTGGAATATCGCAATGTAACCAGCCCTGAGTATGAGAGATCATGGTGACAGAAGGACCGGTTCCACCAACCGGGTATCCAGCATCTTCAAAGGCCTGAATCAGTGGTTCAACTTTTGACTCTTCGGTGACCATGATTTCCATGTTTGAGCGAATCGTGAAACGGACATAACCATCTGCATGTTTATCGATAATGTCGCATAACAGGTTGATTTCGTATGGGCCAAGCTGACGCTGGGTGCCAACACGAACGGTCCAGACTTCATCACCACTCTTGGCGACGTGATGGAGAACGCCAGGACGGGGACGCTCATGATATTTCCAGCTGCCAAAATTCTTGATGAATGTTGGATGCATGTATTGGAACCCGTCTGGACAACCGGTTTCTATTGGTTGGCGTGGTTTATCGGCCATTTGTAACCTCCAAAGAAGTTTAGTATTTGGTTAAATTCTTATTAAAAGACCCGTCCTGATTCATACCAGGAACGGGTCAGATTTGTTTTATCCTGCAGCAGCTTCGGCTTTACGCTTGTTCCACTTTTCGGCTTCGAGATCCCAGTCATCCATGCGCACATAAGATCCGGCCCGGGGGGCAGTGATCATATTCGGGTCGACATCAATACCGATGCCTTCCAGGAAGTTCACAAGACCGATACGTTCAATCATTTCACCGGTTCGTTCATGTTCCAGGGCATTTTCAGCAAAGAAATCAATGGTATCTTCGGCAATGCCAACCAGACGCGCATATTCTTCGTCAGTTTCAAGCTTCATGAAAGGAATAATAACGGTACCCATGGTGTCGCCAATCTTCAGCGTGCGTTTGCCGCCGATTAGTAAAGTTACGCCATGGTCATCGCCAGGCGATAAGGCCCGGGTCATGACGTTGATGCAATGCATGCAACGGACACAGTTGCGGTTATCCACGTCGAGTGTGTTGTCATCGTTCAGTGAAAGGGCATTAGTTGGGCAACGACTGATGACATTATCAATCATGTACTTCTGACCCTTGGCTTCAACAAATTTTTTCACTTCATCCTGATCAACTTTCATGTCGTCACGCCAGGTGCCGATGACGGCGAAATCAGAGCGATGGATAGAGTTCATGCAGTCATTAGGACATCCAGAAACTTTGAATTTAAACTTGTATGGCAGGGCAGGGCGATGCATGTCATCCATAAAGTTGTTTACTAACAAACGGTGAATTTTGTGTTCGTTAGCACAAGACTGCTCACACCTGGCAGCGCCAATGCAGGACATCCCGGTTCGAACACAAGGTCCGGCACCGCCGAGATCCCATCCGTATTGATTGATTTCATCAAAGAAATGCTGCGTATTTTCGGATGTGGTGCCAATAAACATGATGTTGCCTGTCTGGCCATGAAAAGCAATCAGGCCTGAACCGTATTTATCCCAGCTGCTCGATAATTTACGCAACATATCAGTTGTGTAGTGGTTCGCGGGAGGTGGTTGTACACGTAAGGTATGGAATTCACGGGACGCAGGAAACATAGGCTCGCCCTTTGAATCCATTAGTTCGGTAAAACGGGGGATAATGCCGCCGCCATAACCAAAAACAGAAACGGTGCCGCCTTTCCAGTAACCCAGTCGTGTTTTGTATGAATGTTCTAGCTGACCGAGCAAATCGACCATCATGTCGCTTTCCAGCGCCAGTCGTTTCAGGCCAGTAACAAAACTTGGCCATGGACCACTCTCGAGCTGATCCAGCATGGGTGTATCGTGAAACGGCTTGTCAGAATTCTTCTGATCAAGCGGAAGATAGGTGCTGTGTACTTTTGGATTCTTGGGCTTTTTGTCTGCCATTAAAATGTCTCCTAAACGTGCCATTAATGCTTTATGCATCAACGATTGGGTTCCGTTTGACTCCGACTACCAAATCTAGGGGCGCTTATTATTCAGATTTCCCCACAATCTTGCAATGGGTATTTCTCAATTAAATAAACACACCAGTAAAGTTCCGGAATGCATTCTATGTCCTGGGCTGGTATCGATCAAACCGGTCTTTGGGGGGAGGTAAAATAAACTTACCCCCCCCCAAAGTGGATATAAGAAAAGTCATGCATTTGCATAATTGGGCAGAAAATAATAATAATCTCATATATAAAACAATAGTTAATAGATGCTACCTAATGTTTTTTATAGGTATGGTTTAGGGCATCATAGCCTCATTTATGCTTTGATAATGGCGTATAAACAGGCTTTTTTTAAGCGCAGTATTGCTCTACATTCGGCCACAGAATCAATCCTGACTTGTTCGAGTATGCATCTATCGTAAAATTCAGGCTGAATGGCATTTAATTGCACCGGATCAATGTATGACCACAACCAATATCAGCGCTGTCCCAGGTCAGAACCCCTTTGTCCTGGATAACCAGGAGGGTTATTTGCGCTGGCAAGAGCAGAAATTGCGCTCATATCCTGAATCAGCAGATCAGCTCATTATTGAAATTAAGGATCCCAGGGCGCTCTCGAGGGCAGAAAAGCAGAAAATGTCCGAGTTGTGTCAAAAAACCAATATGGCGATTTATCAGTCCAAAGTGGAAGATGCCGACAAAGAAGTACCAAGGTTGCTTGGCGGGCAAATGGGTCTGACCCATCTTGATCCCAATATGCTCGCGGATGATGATGGCATCACCTCCCTGGAATTGATGCCAGCCAAACATGAGCGGGGTTACATTCCTTATTCAGACAGGCGATTATTATGGCACACAGATGGTTATTATAATGATTTTAGCCATAAAATTGAGGCCATGTTGCTACATTGCGTGCGTCCGGCCCAAACCGGCGGCGAAAATAGCTTACTCGACCATGAAATGGCCTATTTATTGTTGCGCGAGCAGAATCCAATGCATATCGAGGCATTGATGGATCCTGATGCCATGATTATCCCCGCCAATCTCGAAGCGGGTGAAGGTGATCGTCCTGCCCGATCAGGGCCAGTATTCAGCGCCAATGAGCAGGGCTTATTAAGTATGCGTTATACGGCTCGTACCCGCAGCATCACATGGAAAGACAATCCTGCCACCAAAACAGCTGTTAAAGCCCTGACAGATATTTTAGACAGTGATTGTAGGTACATATTTCATCACCGTCTCGCGGCAGGACAGGGTATTATTTGCAATAATGTGCTCCACAGCAGGACCCGCTTTGAAAATGGCGACTCAACTGCTACCCAAAGACTGATTTACCGGGCCAGGTACTATGATCGTATTAGCGGCGTGGCACAGAATTAGCCATTGTATAGATTGTGTTTAGACTGAAAGATCAGGAGTACAAGTATGCTTAACTTGAGTGAAATAATGATGGAACATCATGAGCTTGAAACATTTGAAGCGCTAATTGAAACGGTAAAGAGCAAAGCCGGGCAAGATATGTTCTTTCGCATAGATATTAAGCCGACCTATCCGGATACACCGGCCAACTGGGAAGACCAGCTGGAAGGTGCTTTTTCTGGCGTTAATTCTATAACAAGATAATCGCCTGGCATTTAAACAGAGAATTAAAGATGAAATATTTGAAAGAAGACGTGGGTATGAATGATGCCGACAGTATTGATGATGCCGCAATATCAACTGTCCGCCTGGAACAACAAATGGAGGCTCTGGAAGACAGGCTTCGGGAGTTGCCTGCAGATTGTAGTCCGGTGGAACGTGCTGATCTGGAGCTCAATATTGCGGCCACACTCGTAGATATCGATAGATCAGCAGAAGGTTTTGCCAAGGCCAGGGCCTGTCTCGATATTTTTTTACAATCAGAAGACTGGGAGTTGGCCGCCCAGGCCTGTGACGTGATGTTCAATGCTGACCAGGAAGATTCACTTGCAGCACTGGGCCAGGGTATTTGGCTGGCGGTGACATATCCTGTTGATCCCGAGTTAACGGTCGCCATTTTACAACACATCATAGACGAAACACCGGACGATTCTGACGGCGGGGCTTTAGCCGCTGCCACTGCAAGATATATTGTTGATGTCAGGGCAGAGGGTAAACAAAAAGAAAACCTTGTTTTTTTTGCGAATAATTTACTGGGCACAGTGGCGCGACGCCATAGCAACATTGAAAACCAGGCAGATTTTCAGGCCTGGATCGAAAAACTGGAATTAAATGATCCGGATAAATTTCTGATCAGGCTACGTAATGTGGTTGATGTGCTGGTGCAGGACAACTGGTGGTTTGATCGCGATGCCCTGCGTGAACGATTGCCGTTAAATTAGGTTAAATAAATTTTCGATATGTACTGGCAAGAAGAAAACAAAAGGAACGTGACAATATCTGACGAGGTCCAGGACCTGGTCTATAAGATCAGGTGTACCTCGTTGCCAGTTGATCATGCCTTTGCGTTAGCCGAAGAAATTATTTCTTTCTTACCCTGGATGGCGTCGGAAACAGGGGCAGGTATACATTCAGTCCATGTGGCGGATTCAGGTAATGGCTGGATGCGGCCAGAAAATCCAGATGCGTTACTACATCTTTCCAGGCGTACAAAATTAATTCTGAGGGTGCCAAAAAAACGCCTGGAATCGGCATTGTCCCTGGTGGACGAGACGCTTGATATTGCCGGTAATAAAATGACCATAGAATCCGTAGAGCAACGACCTCTAAGCAAATTAACAACCTTGTTCTGCCGTTATCTTGTTTTTTCCGAGCAGCTAGAGCCAGAAAATATTTTTCTGGACAAGGCCATGAAGGCCCTGCAGGAAATAGATATCATCCCAAAAAAATTGTTGCCAGGACTGGAAAAGACTATCCAAAAACCTGGGAAAATGATAAAAACTCGCAGCTTGATGATTGCAGGCATATCTGCGGAGGAGTCCTTTAAATTACAGCAAAAGGGGCTTGGCATGCACCATCAACTGGGTTGTGGCATTTTTATACCACACAAGGATATTGAAGAGGTCGGCAAAACGCCAGAGTGATGCTGGCGGTTTGACTGACAATTATTTATTTAACCTATGGGGAAACCATCATGGCTTTTGAAGTAGACGGCAAAGAAATTGAAACCACAGCAAGTGGTTTTTTAGTAAGCATCGATGACTGGAGCGAAGATCTGGCAAAAATTATTGCCGATGACGAAGGCGTTGAGTTGTTGGAAAAACACTGGGACTTGATTAATTACTTGCGTGATGAATTTGTTAATAACAATGGTAACCAGCCAAACACCAGAAAAATTGTCAAAGCGATGGGTGCAAAATGGGGTGAAAGCATTGACACGAAAAAACTCTACGAGTTATTCCCTCGCGATCCTTCCAAGCAGGCAGGCAGAATAGGCGGCCTGCCTGAGTCCCGCAGAAAGGGCGGGTACTAAAAGCCAATACATTTTTAATGTCGTTTACTACCCTGGTCAGCACGGCTGAGCTCGCGGCACATCTTGGTGGGCCTGACTGGGTAATTTTCGATTGCCGTTTTACCTTGACTGACGCGACTGCGGGCAGGAAGGCATACCATGAAGGCCATATTCCAGGTGCAATTTATGCGCACCTGGATGATGATCTTGCCGCTCCTGTTGATGTAACCAGCGGTCGCCACCCTTTGCCAGATGTAGATATTTTATCTGCCAAGCTGGGTGAATGGGGCGTTGGTAAAAAATCACAAGTTGTTGTTTATGATGATGCGTTTGGCGCCATGGCCTGCAGGATGTGGTGGTTGTTGCGATGGTTGGGCCATGACAACGTAGCGTTACTGGATGGCGTCTATCCCAAGTGGTGTCGAGAAAAAAGACCCACTGACAAAATCCCTGTCAAACCTGTCGCCCAGGAGTTTGTGGCCAATGTGCAGACAGAGCTGGTGGTTGATGCCAGTTTTGTCATTGATCATTTGGCAGCTGCATCAGGCCCCCTGATTGATGCCAGACCGGATGTACGTTTTTCTGGAGAGGTTGAGCCAATTGATAAAGTGGCTGGACATGTGCCCGGCGCCATTAATCGCCCATTCGATGATAACCTGAATATTGGCGGAGACTTTCTGCCGGTTACTGAGCTAAAGGATGAGTATTCTGCTTATCTAACAATCACAGATCCTGCTCAAATTATACATATGTGTGGCTCGGGCGTGACTGCATGTCATAATATTCTGGCAATGGAGCACATAGGTATTAAGGGTTCAAAGTTGTATGCGGGTAGCTGGAGCCAGTGGATTACTGACCCCGCTCGAAAAGTAGCGGTAGGGGAGTAGTTAAACAGCAAGTAAGTTAATTAATTATAGTATATAAAAAACTGCAAACAGTAACTGCCAGGCTATTTGGATTGCCAGACATAATAGCAATTACTTTGGCGCCGGCACATCAAACTTGTATTGTTTACCATTATATTTAAATCCAACCGGCTGTGCTTTATCTGTTTCCCAGGTATGTAGAAGCAAGCCCGCGTTATCGAACACGGTTATTTGGGTGCGTGGTTGACCGTCACGAACCAGCGAAGAAAGTATCCAGAATATTATTCCATCGTCCGATGAGCCAAATTTAAAAGCATTTGGTGCGTGCGGCAGCTCGGCTACCAGCCTGCCGTTTTTATCCAGTAAAATACTTTTTTCCAGGTTGTAATTTTTGGCGCGTTGGCCAAGCAAGATTCGACTGCTGGGCGTAGCAATAATTACTTCGCCCCTGAATTCTGTTGCTTTATTTATTAGAATACCATTGTAATCATAAATACGAATTTCACTGCGGCTGCCTTCGAAAAAGGACATAAATTTAATAACAGCAATTCTTTGCCATTTATTAATTTTGACAACGTTTTCTCTATAATATATCGGTTCTTGTTTGCGGTAGGCATCAAGCGGTTTTTCATGGAGTTGTCGGCGTTTGTAGTATTCGATTACTTTGCCACCAATGAAATTTATTGTTCCTTCATCAACAAGTGGTAGTGACTCATCTTTGTCAATGGTAGGGCCAAGCTTTTCCTCCAGATCAGTTTTGCCGTGTTGCGATGCAACAGGACTTTCTGCAGCAAAAATTGCGACGGGGGTATTAAGTAAAAATATAAGTGGCAGCAGTAGCTTAAAATTCATTTGACTAAAAATGTACCTTATTCCTTTGCAATAAAATCCAGTGATGCCGAGTTAATACAATATCGAAGCCCCGTGGGCTCAGGCCCGTCTTCAAACACATGGCCGAGGTGGCTATGACATTGAGAACAGACCACCTCTTTTCGCGTCATTCCGTGGCTCTCGTCTATTACTTCGGAGACACTCTCAGTATTAGCAGGTTGCCAGTAACTTGGCCAGCCTGTCCCCGAGTCAAATTTATTATCTGATAAAAATAACACCTGGCTGCAACATTTACAGGCATAGGAGCCATCATCTTTTTTATCCCAATAGCGGCCAGTAAAGGCGCTTTCTGTGCCATGACAGCGGGTAATACTATAGTCATCGGGACTGAGTTGAGAGCGCCACTCTTCCTCTGTTTTTGAAATCGCTGGTTTTTTTGATTTAGCAGGCAATACTAAACCTCGCTCCACATGCGGACAAGATTGGTATAGGTGTGATCAATTTGTGCCGTTTCTTCAGCGTCCGGCGACTTGGTCAGCATTTTTTCCCGGGCCAGGCTCAGCTCATACAAGAGTTCTCTTTTGGCCGGATCACGCACCAGGCTTTGTAGCCACAGGACCGCAACCAACCGTACGCCTTTTGTTACTTCGCTGACGTGGTGCAGACTGGAAGCCGGGTAACAAACTGCATCGCCAGCCGGTAGTTTGGTGCTGGTTTGACCGAAGCTTGTATTGACAACCAGCTCACCGCCTTCATAGTCATCGGGTTCAGAGAGAAAAATTGTGACCGCGACATCGGTTCGATATCGTCCCGGCAAGTTTCCCATTACCGGGTCATCAATATGGTCGCCATAAGACATGCCTTTTTCATACCTGGCAAAAAATGGCTGGGAAACTTTATGGGGTAGCGTAGCGTTACGGAATATAATGTTCTGGCTCAGCGAGCTTATTACCAGTTCGTCGAGATATGCAGCTTGTTGGGATTTTTGATCAAGCTCAAGGTTTGACTTAACTTTTTTAGCAGCACTACCGGCAGATAATTTGCCATCTACAAAACTGGCTTGCGATAAAACGTTGCTAATATTTTTTAGCTTCCCCTGATCAAGAACATTTTGTAATTTAATAAACATGATATGTCGCTGCTTCGGTGCTATTTGCGTAAATCAGTCTGGGTAAATTCAGTACCAAGGGGCTCACCAGATGTATCTATATTTATTCCTGTCACGTCAGGCATACGTGTTAAAATGTAACCAGCCATTAGCATTAATAAATTTTCATTCTGGGTATCGACGGCCTGGAGAATTTTCTCGGCAGCAATTTGGCAGCGGTTAGTCTGTGTTGGCTGTTCTATAAATTCTGGCCCCATCTGCCAGCCACGATCCATGTCCCGATCCATTTTTTTAAAAAAAGAAACACCATCTATAAAAACATCATCAGGAATTTCGAGTTCCCTGGTTCTGTCTTCGATTGTAATTTTAAGCTTCATTGAAAATGATCCAGAATAAATGCCAAAATAAATGCCAGCGTAACTGTTCGTGTGAATGTTTATACAGGTACTATATCAAATAGCTGGAAGCAGGGCGTGCATTTGGGCCTCAATATCGTCCTGAGCTTTTACGCCTTTTGTTTTGTATGCTTCCATGGCCTGTGTCGCAATTTTATGCCAACGATCAATACCGCTGTAGATTAATGAAGACATTGTACTTGCTTTTTTCGTATCGACCCAATGTTCATAGGCGTGTCTTAACTCGGGGAACAGATGCTTACGCAGGCCAGAATAATTTGCAAAATAGAAATGCATAGACAAGTTTTTCTCTTTTTCAAGCAATGAAGGCAAAGTAACAAGGCAGTCTGCCAGGATATCTCGTACCGCTCTTAAAAAGAATTCTACCTTTGAGCCAGACATGTCATTAATGAGCAAGTCCCAATTAGTATCTAGTTGGTAACCCGCCTTAATTTCACCGAGCTCGTGCAATATCATGGTTTCTGTTTCGGTCTCAACAAGCAAATCCAGGATTGGCTCAAGATCATCCAGGTTTTTCCATTCTGCCAGTACATTTTTCATTGGACCTGTTTTATTTTTATTCAGACGCCACTCTTCAATTCTTTCCCAGATAAAGCGTCGCATGGATTCTTGTCTGATAAAAATATTATTATCAATACTCATTGCTGGTGGGGCAACCAGGTCCCTGGCAAACTCGGTAGTGGAAATATAAATATTTAAATCACCTTGTTGTTTGATTTCAGAAAGCCTGCCAATAAAAAAGTGTGGCTTGCCAAAAATACCAATGCCACTGCTGTAAATATAACCTTGAGACGTCAGAACCTTGTTTATTTTATCGGCCTCAAAGGGCCCGTATTCATGAGAGAGTTTTATTGCGCGGAAGTCTTCACCGGCTATTTCGGACCAGTGCTGTTCGCGCTTTGCCAGCCAATCACCAATTGCATGCTGGGGCATATTATCACTGAAATTTAGGCCATTTTCCCAACGATAGTATTCGCGCATTTTTAACAGGTAGGTGCACATGGAGTAGTTACCTGCATATTGGGCATCTGATAAATTACAGTTTTGCTGTACCTGTGCAATTAATGCCGGATTTAATGGATTGCTCATAAAGTAACTATCCCGATTTTTTTATACTGTATATATTACTATTTAGCACGACTTGGGTTTAGTGCCAAATCACGAAAGGCAGGGGAATTGCGCTTTGCACATGTTTTGTTGAAGTTTGCAACAGTATGTCATTTGACCCGTAAGTGTCTCAAACACATAATGCACGGGTACCCGTATTAATGTCTTGATATCCAATGCATACTATTAAAGAAGCAAAAGCAAATTCTTTTATATACGAAATAAGCGAAGCCCTTCCCGGAGACATATGTCAGGAAATGATTCGCCGTTTTGACAAGCACAAAGATGAGCAATATGTAGGTCGAATTGGCCAAACAGCAGAACTGCATGACGACATCAAGCGTTCAACAGACCTGGTTATAAGCGGTAAAGCGCACTGGCGGGATCTTGATCGGGCCTTGTTTCAATCCCTGGGTTCGGTAATTCGCGAGTTCAGAGAAACATTTCCTTATTTCAAAGGTCCTTTTAAGGATATGGGTTATGCCATTCAGCGCACCAATCCGGGTGAATTTTATCATTGGCATATTGACGGCGGTAGCCACGAGTTCAGCCAGCGTCAGTTAGTCGCGGTCTGGTATTTGAATGACGTGCCGGGCCCAGGGGGCGAAACAGAGTTTAAATTCCAGCAGGTAAAAATACGACCTGAACAGGGAAAATTAGTGTTATTTCCGCCGTTTTGGACCCATGAACATCGCGGCGTTACCCTGGAAGCGGGCATAAAATATATTGCCACGACCTGGGTTATTTTTGCCTGAATTTTCTGGTTTCTGTCATGAAATCCAGACGAGTTCATTGGACGGGTGCAATCACTCCTCAGCAGATACAGGATCAGGTCACCACTAACAGTCATTAGTGACATTTATTATAAAACGTAGACATTTGGGTGTAGTCGTTTTAGTCTCTGGCCCCTGTTCCTGATTTTTTAAAAATTTCAAAATAACATTTTTAGTTAAAGGAGAGCCCAGAATGATAAAAAAGAATTCAGCTATTAAATTCAAAATAGCAGCTGTTTTAGTGACAGCAGTACTTGCCACCGGTACAGCCTTTGCCGAACGTGAACTTATACCGGGATACGCCACCGATAATGCCGGCACAATAATGCGCGATGGTTCTGGCAATTGTATGCGCACTAAAAACTGGTCACCGTCAAAAGCAGTTATTGTGGGTTGTGATGGCGTTGTTTTGAAAACATCAACGGAATCTTATAAAGGTGGTGCTACCGGCGTTGGCGCAACATTTCTAGTTCCATCGGCATCCCTGTTTGAGTTTAATAGTGCCGAGCTCACCGAACAGGGCAAAGAAGATCTGGCGGCTTACCGGGCCAAAATTAAACCGGAACTGGCCCAGGCAGTTGCAGCTGTAATTATTGGCCATACCGATAACAAGGGTAGCGAAGCCTATAACATTAAATTGTCAAAACATCGCGCCGAATCCGTGCGCGATTTTTTGATTGAAGGCGGTGCTTCACCCAGTATTTTGCGTGTGGTTGGCTGGGGCTCAAAAGACCCAATCGCTTCGAATGATACCGAAGCTGGCCGTGCGGAGAATCGCAGGGTTGAGGTTGTGGTATATGGAGAAGCACGGGGACTGGACGTCATGCGCTTTCCAAGTGTTGCGTTATTTCCTCGTAAGAGCAGCAAGATAACGTCAGAGGGCAGGCGGCTTCTGAGTAATGACGTTGAAGAAGCAAAACTGAAACTGTCACGTGCTGTGTATATTGAAATTGTCGGCCACACGGATGATGTCGGCAGCAAAAAGGACAACCAGAATCTTTCCGAACTACGGGCCTGGGCAGTGAGTGATACCCTGATTAAGGCTGGTATTGATCCAAGCAAAATTATGACTGTGGGTGTGGGTGCCAGTGAACCCATTGCCAGTAACCAGACCAAAGAAGGTCGTGCCCAGAATCGCAGAGTTGAAGTTCTGGTGCTTGGCCGCAAAAAATAATACCTGCACCAACGACTACACAGGCCTGGCAGGTTATGAAACTTGCCGGGCCTGTTTTTTTATTTATTCCGCTTAGATTTTACAATATTTGTACATTCAAGTGCTTGCAGTATGATCGGTAGTAGAATTTTTGCCAGAGTAGCTCCTGCGTTCAAAACTATGCCAAGTACTTCCTTGGCCCCAATGGGAAATAAGTATTATTTAATTGAGGTCAGTCTTTCATGAAAACGAAAATCTTGTGCGTCCTGAGCTTACTTTTGCTCGTAAACCTGGCGGTTGCCGATGTCCTGGAATTTACAAACGGGAAAACCCTGGAAGGTAAATTTATCGGCAGAACTAATGGCATGGTGCAATTTGAATCAAATGGCATTACCGGTAATTACGCAGACAAAGATGTTAAAAACATATCTCTCGGCAGTGCAAAACAAAAAACTCAAAAGGCGGCCCCCAAGCAAGCCAAGAACAAAGCGAAGGGTCCAGTGAGCATCGCAGCCGGGACTGTTCTGCATGTGCGAACGACACAAGACGTTAACTCAAAAAGAAACAAGCCGGGGTATAAGTTCACGGCCATACTGGAAAGACCTGGTCAGTAACGGCGTGGTAGTCGCGCCTCGCGGCACCAGGGTATATGGCCAGCTTGTTTCCTCAAAACAGGCAGGAAGGCTAGCGGGTAAGTCAGAACTAACAATCACTTTCACCGGTCTAATGATTAATAATCAAATTAAACCGATCTCGTCAGGCTCTGTAAAAGCAGTCGCTGACAGTGGTAGCGGTAAAAGAACAGCTGGGAAAACGGCGCGTTTTGCTGCGATTGGCGCCCTGGCAGATGGTAATAAAGGTGCGAAAATAGGGTTGGGAGTTTCTTTGCTGACCAGGGGCGGTAGTATCAACATACCTGCAGGCACTTTGCTGGAAGTTCCGTTAGCAGCCGGGCTCACCATTTAAAAAATGTCGCCATCGATGGGTGAGGAACAAGGACTTAAGCCTCAGCATCTTTAGCCTACTAATTATGAGCCTTATGGTGCTCTCCCCAAGCGATATTTAGGTCTTATTTGAGTACAATCATTGCTTGTATCTTTAGGTTAGAAAAACACCCATGGCCCTGAGAATTAAAACAAAGTGGCATGAAAGCAAGCGTGTCCATAAGGGTAAACGCAATCAATCCCGGCAAAAAACACTGCTGGATCGTGCCGGTGTTATTGCATTTAATATCTGGAAAGTATCTCAATACCATTATAACAACCTGCGCGGAGAAGGATTTCGTTACGCGACTGAAGAGCAGGGCATGGGCACCTTGCTCGAGTTTCTGGCGTTCATGTTGCAAGTGGTAGATCGTATGGTTTATGAGCAGGTGCCAGAAGCGGAACGTCCGTTATTCATAAACGAAGTGGCCAGTAACCTGGCTCGCAATTTACAAACAAATCGTGAGGAATTGCTTGGCCCGGGAGATTACGCATCTCCTTTTATTGAGCTACTAAATACGCGAGCACAGGAATATTCCCACTGTAGTTATACGGATGGTGAGCCTGGTTACGGCTTTAAGATGGTGCTGGCGCAACATATCTCGGAACTTTTAAGCAAAGACGGAGATTTGGACAATAAGTGGGCGCACGAACACGTATTGGAAATCGAGATTCCCGAGGCACTGAAGACGCTTAAAGGCATCATAGCCGGTGCCCTCGGCATTAAGGTTTAAATGCTCAATAACGAGTTTCTTTTTTCAAACATTCAGCATCTACCCATCAACTGTCAACTCCGGTAAACTTCGCCGCCCATGGAAGATCTCAATTCATTATTTACACAAATAAAAGAACTCACCGAGCGGTCTGTTGTTCTCAGGGGGTATCTTTGACCTCGATAAAAAACGCGAGCGCCTGGTTGAAGTCCAGCGCGAACTGGAACAGCCCGATATTTGGGATAAGCCTGATAAAGCCCAGCTTTTGGGGAAAGAGCGTGCCCGCCTGGAGCACGAGGTTTCGGTTTTTGATGTCCTGGAATCCGGGTTAAAAGACGCTAACGACCTGCTTGAATTAGCCCGGGAAGAATCTGACTCGGACACAGTCACCGAGGTGCAAAAGGACCTGGCTGATTTGGAAGCCAAATTTGCAGGATTGGAGTTTCGCAGAATGTTCAGCGGCGAAATGGATCCTGCCAATGCTTTTGTTGATATCCAGGCCGGTTCTGGCGGCACTGAAGCCCAGGACTGGGCCAATATGTTACTGCGCATGTACTTGCGATGGGGCGAAGCGCACGATTTTAAAACTGAAATCATGTCACTTTCTGATGGTGAGGTAGCTGGCATTAAAAGTGCCACGGTTAAATTTTCCGGTGATTATTGTTTTGGTTATTTGCGTACCGAAACGGGGGTCCATCGACTGGTCCGAAAATCACCCTTTGACTCAGGCAGCAGGCGCCATACCTCGTTTGCTTCTGTATTTGTCTCGCCGGAAATAGATGAGAGCATTGAAACTGACATTAACCCGGCCGACCTCAGAATTGATACTTACCGGGCAAGTGGCGCTGGTGGTCAGCACGTTAACCGGACTGATTCTGCCGTTCGCATCACCCATGAGCCAACTGGCATTGTTGTGCAATGCCAGAATGATCGCTCCCAACATAAAAACAAAGCATCAGCGATGGCTGTGTTAAAATCACGCCTGTACGAGCATGAGCTCAATAAAAGAAAAGACGTACAACAGCAGGTGGAGGACAGCAAAGCCGATATTAGCTGGGGCTCACAAATAAGATCCTATGTGTTAGATCAATCCCGGATCAAGGATTTGCGGACTAACGTGGAAACAGGCAATACTCAGGCAGTACTCGATGGTGACCTGGACCAGTTTATAGAAGCCAGCTTGAAAATGGGTATGCAATAAACCAATAAAGTACATTAAATAACATCTATAACATACTGTAATACAAATAAAATAATGCCAGATAATAAATCAGAAACCAGCGCTGACAAAAACAGCGAAAACGAACAAATTAATCAGCGTCGGACAAAACTTGCGTCATTGCGCGCAGGTCAAGAACCCGCTTTCCCCAATGATTTCCGCAGAAACATCATGGCCGGGGAGCTGCACGCCGAATATGGAGAGATGGAGTCGGCTGAAATTGAAACCAGGCGGGTACGTTGCAAGGTGGCAGGTCGTTTAATGACCCGGCGCATTATGGGCAAGGCCAGTTTTGCCCATCTCCAGGATATGTCAGGGCAGATTCAGCTCTACGTACAACGGGACGAGCTTGCCGATGGGTATTACAACGAAAATTTTAAAAAGTGGGATATTGGCGATATTCTCGGCGCCGAGGGTTATTTATTTAAAACCAAAACCGGCGAGTTATCTGTCAAGGTGGACCGAATTCGACTGCTGACAAAATCCCTGCGACCGTTACCAGAGAAGTTTCATGGTTTGCAGGATCAGGAAATAAAATATCGCCAGCGTTATCTTGACTTGATTATGAATGACGTGGCTCGCAAAACGTTTTTGGCGCGCACCGAAATAATACGTTTTATTCGAAATTTTCTTGATGAACGACAATACCTGGAAGTTGAAACGCCGATGATGCAGGCAGTGCCTGGTGGGGCAGCGGCCAAACCTTTTACCACCTTCCATAATGCGCTCGACCTGGAACTTTATCTCAGGATAGCACCAGAGTTGTATCTAAAGCGCCTGGTAGTCGGGGGTTTTGAGCGAGTTTATGAAATTAATCGAAGTTTCAGGAATGAGGGTTTATCAACGCGCCATAATCCCGAGTTTACGATGGTAGAATTCTACCAGGCATATTCTGACTACCAAGACTTAATGAATTTGACAGAAGAGATGTTGCGCGGCCTTGCCACTAACCTTTTAGGCAAGACTGAGATTGAGTACCAGGGCGAAAGTTATGATTTTGGCAGTCCTTTTGAACGTATGACAGTTAAAGAATCAATTTTGAAATTTAATGAAGCTATTGGCGAGGACCAGTTGGATGACCTGGCGCAAGCAATAACGATTGCCAAGGGACTGGAAATCCCGTTAAAAAAATCATGGGGCCTGGGTAAGGTGCAAATTGAGATATTTGAAAAAACAGTTGAGCATCAGCTTAAAAATCCAACATTTATTACAGCCTACCCGACTGAAGTTTCACCATTGGCTCGTAGAAGTGACGAGGACCCGTTTGTAACGGATCGTTTTGAGTTTTTTGTCGGCGGACGTGAAATCGCCAATGGTTTTTCAGAGCTTAATGACGCTGAAGACCAGGCTGAGCGTTTCCGGGAACAGGTTCAGGACAAAGAAGCCGGTGACGAAGAGGCCATGCATTTTGACAGCGATTATATCAGGGCGCTGGAGCATGGGTTACCGCCAACGGCAGGTGAAGGTATTGGTATCGATCGACTGGTGATGCTGTTTACAAATTCTGCCTCCATCCGGGATGTTTTATTATTCCCGCACATGAAACCCGAACAGCTAACCGGAGAAAAATAGTGTCTTTTAAATTTTTTGACTATCCCAAAGCCCGATCATGGCCTGTTAGTTTGGTTAAGGCAGCCATATTTATTGTGCTTGCTATTTCGTTTACAGGAACTGCCCGAGCAGAATATTTCGTCTTTGCCGGCGGCCATGCCGGTTATACCTTTTATGACGAGATTAATGATATCAAGCTTAGTAATGATCGGACCAGTAATACTGGCCTGGACCTGGTGGGGGCATGGGGGACTGAAGATTATGGTATTGGCCTCACCTACACAACAAGCACCCATTCAGTGAAAAATAAAACGAGTGGTATCCGGCTGGAAAATAATCTTCAGGGTCCCGGTATAATTTTTAGCATGATTAGAACAAATCCTTCGGATTCAAAAGTCTTGTTTTATATTGGCGTCGAGTCGTTGCAGATGACCACAAAAACGAGTAATTGCGGTGATCAGTTAATTTGCGACAAACTCGAGGAAGATCTGAGTGATAACAGGGCCCAGACAATTGTCCTGGGAATTATCGATACTTCAGCAATTGGCCTCGGCATTGGTTTAACGGGACGAATCTATCAATCAGATGTGATTGATCGCGCATATGATCTTAATCTCATGATTGGTGTCGGGTTTTAATTTTTTTATATTTTCAAAATTGAAATCGACTCCGGCACAAAGAACGCCATATTCACTATCTGGGTTACCCCGCTAGCCTTCGTGGCCGACCATGAAGGGACATGCCAAGCCAAACGTGGTTTTTCTCATGGGGCCCACTGCCGCCGGTAAAACCAGCACTGCAATTTTTTTATCCCAACAACTCTCCCTGGATTTAATTAGTGTCGACTCTTCGCTTGTCTACAGGGGCATGGATATTGGTACCGCCAAGCCCAGCCAGACTGATCTCAAGATTGCGCCCCATAAATTGATCAACATACGCGAACCCACGACACCCTATTCGGCTGCCGATTTTTGTAAAGATGCTAACCGGGAAATAACACAGAGCCTTGCCAGGGGCAGAACCCCGCTGCTGGTTGGGGGCACCATGTTCTACTTTAAGGCGCTGGAATATGGCCTTTCTGACCTGCCAGCAGCCGATCCAGCGATACGATCACAGCTTAGCTTAGAGGCACATAAGTTGGGTTGGCCAGAAATGCACAAAAAGCTGGCTGTTTCTGACCCCATAACGGCCTCAAAAATTGATCCCAATGATGCCCAGCGAATCCAGCGGGCACTTGAAGTATTGACCATCACTGGTGAGGCGCCCAGCAGAATCATGACGGAACCGGCAGAGTTTAACTATAATCCAATTAAACTGGCCTTAGTGCCTTCTGACCGACAACAGCTACACCAACGAATTGAGCAACGTTTTGAGTCCATGCTGGCCCAGGGGCTGGTAGAAGAAGTCGAAAAAATCTTGAAATTAGAGGGAATTGACCCCAGTTTACCAGCTATGCGTATGGTGGGTTATCGCCAGGTCAGGGAGTACTTGACAGGTGAAATCAACTATAGTGACATGAAGGAGCGGGCAATTGCGGCCACACGCCAATTGGCAAAGCGACAATTGACCTGGATTCGCCATTACGAAGGTGTCGAGCGTTTTGACTGTTTGGATGCAAATGTTGCAGAAAAATGCCTGGGTTATTTGCAGGAACATCTGGCAATACAGGGAAAAACAAGGCAAAAATGAGGGTTAATAGTCAGGCCTGAATTGATGCACGCAAAGATACCGCTACAATAAAACATACATAAGAACAGGAGCACTGTCATGAGCCAAAAAGGGCAAGCGCTACAAGACCCTTACTTGAACGCTCTCAGAAAAGAGCGGGTTGCCGTTTCAATTTTTCTTGTAAATGGAATAAAGCTACAGGGCCAAATTGAATCATTTGATCAATTTGTGGTTTTACTCAAAAACTCTGTCAGTCAAATGATCTACAAACATGCCATATCCACCGTGGTACCCAGTCGCCAGGTAAAATTCGATATTGACCATCCCGACGACGACGACTAAGCAAACATCTCATCAATCAGTTGCTGCTGGAGACGAAAGGATCCTGCTGGTTCATCAAAATCTGCCGGGCTGTTACGAGGCGGAAGACTTGCAAGAACTGGCACTGCTGGCCGAATCTGCCGGTGCGCTGGTAATTGATTCGATTGTCTGTAAACGTCTAAAGCCGGTTGCCGCCACCTTTATTGGCAAAGGCAAGGCCGAGGAACTGGCGCAATGGGTGCAGGAAAACGATATAACACTACTCCTGTTCAACCATGATTTATCGCCGGGCCAGGAACGCACCCTGGAACAAATAACAAAATGCCGGGTACTGGACAGGACCGGCCTGATACTCGATATATTTGCCCAGCGCGCCCGTAGCCACGAAGGTAAGCTCCAGGTAGAGCTGGCCCAGCTTGAGCATTTGTCTACCAGGCTGGTGCGGGGCTGGACTCACCTTGAGCGCCAAAAAGGTGGCATTGGCTTGAGGGGGCCGGGCGAGACCCAGCTGGAAACTGACAGACGACTGCTCAGAGATCGCATTAAAACCCTGCATCGTCGACTGGGAAAAGTCAGCAAACAACGACAAAACCGTCGTGCCACCAGAAAAAAAGTCCCCATCCCCACGGTATCCTTCATTGGGTACACCAATGCGGGCAAATCATCCATTTTTAACCAAATGACTGACTCTGACGTTTATGAAGCGGACCAGTTATTTGCAACCCTGGATCCAACCATGCGTCGTCTCGAACTGGCTGGCAACACCCAGGTTATTTTGGCCGATACCGTTGGCTTTATACGCCATTTACCCCACGATTTAATTGAGGCATTCAAGTCAACGCTTGAAGAAGTAGAACAGGCTGAGCTGCTGATTCATGTTGTAGACGATAACAATGAGGAAGCGCTGGATCAGACTAACCGTGTCAACGAAGTATTGCTGGAATTAGGGGCTGAAAATATCCCGCAAATACTGGTATTTAACAAAATTGATCTTTCTGGACACAAACCAGACATTGAGTACTCTGAAAAAGGGCGTTTAACCCGTGTCTGGGTATCAGCTAAAACAGGGGCAGGATTGTCCTTGTTGATGGATGCCCTGGCCGACCATTACAGGCAAATGAGAAAAGTGATAAAACTGGATATTCCGGCCAAAGCTGGCCGATTACGGGCACAAATATACGAAAATCTGGAAATTATCAGCGAAAAGGACAAAAATGAGGGTGGCTGGGAATTGGCCGTCTCTCTGGATGACAGGCAAATGGCATGGCTTGAGAAGCAGGAAACCTACCAATCAAATTACCTGAAAATTGATATCATTAATGGCCTTGCTCCAACCGGTTCATAACCCTAGAATCCCCACTCTGGAATAAATACAAAATTTACACTTTAAGGAGTGAATCGTGGCGTGGAATCAACCAGGCTCGGGTGACAAAGATCCCTGGGGCCAAAAAAAGAATAACGACAATGGTCCACCAGACCTGGACGAGATAGTTCGTAATCTGCAAAAGAAATTAGGTGGACTATTTGGTGGTGGTGGCAAGGGTGGCAAGAGCGGCAAGGGCGGTGGGCCAATCTCGGATAAGGCTTCGGGTATTGGTGCTGCATTTGTAGTTATTGTTGCTGCTGGATTGTGGGCGCTGTCCGGCTTCTATATTGTCGAGCAGGGAGAGGAGGGCGTTGTCCAGCGGTTCGGCGCATTAACCGAGCAAACTGATGCAGGTTTGCGTTGGCATATTCCCTGGCCCATAGAAACTGTCACGACAGTGAATATTGCCGAAATTATTCCGGTAGAGATTGGTTATCGCTCAAACGCCAGGGCAGGCAGTAAAACCAAGGTGCCGCGAGAGGCGTTAATGCTGACGGAAGATGAAAATATAATCGATATCGAATTTGCAGTTCAGTACCGTATAAAAAATGCTGCGGATTATTTATTTCATGTGCGCGATGTTGAAAAAACAATTGTCCAGGCGACCGAGGCAGCGGTTCGGGAAATAGCAGGCAAGAGTACTATGGATTTTATACTTACCGAAGGTCGTGATGAAGTGGGCCAAAAGACGGAGGAATTGCTGCAAGTAATTCTTGATGTTTATAAAACAGGCATCCTGGTCACGAAAGTTGATATGCAGGAAGCGCAGCCGCCAGAAGAAGTGCGGGCCGCATTTGATGACGCAGTCAAAGCCAGGGAAGATGAAGTACGCTTCAAGAATGAAGCAGAAGCCTACTCAAATGACATCATACCAAGGGCCAGGGGCAGGTCGGCAAGGATGTTAGAGGAAGCGGAAGGTTACAAGCAGAGTGTTATTGCCCGCGCTGAAGGTGACGCCAAGCGTTTCAATCAAATTCTTAAGGAATACGCCAAGGCGCCGCGGGTTACCCGTGACCGGCTTTATATTGAGTCAATGGAAAAAGTCATGTCTAACAGCACCAAAATACTGGTCGACCAAAAGTCAGGAAATAACCTGATGTATTTACCGCTCGATAAACTGGTCCCCCAGGCTGGCGCCATGACCAAACAGGAAATTCTAGACGGATTAAATAGTGCTAAATCTATTGGCGATCCTGTTACCAGAAGTGGCCGTGGACGTTCGAGAAGTGATTTACGATCACGGGGGGTTGGACAATGAATCAAAATAAATTATTAATAATTGCCGGCGTGCTTTTGCTTGTTGTGCTTGGCATACGATCCAGTTTGTATATCGTTACCGAGACTGAAAAAGCAATTGTCATTCAGTTAGGCCAGGTTGTGCGGTCTGATGACGAGCCGGGTTTGCAATGGAAAATACCAATCATTCAAAAGGTGATATTTTTTGATTCGCGTATTTTGACGCTTGATGCAGCACCACAGCGATACCTGACAAAAGAGAAAAAATCTCTGGTAGTCGATTCTTTTGTGAAATGGCGCATTCGAGATACATTAAAATATTACCTGACAGTTGGTGGTAGAGAATTACAGGCAAGGGCATTATTACAGCAGTGGGTCAATAGTGGGTTGCGTGATCAATTTGGTTCGCGGGCACTACGAGATGTCATTTCCGGCCAACGACAGGAAATTATGGACAGGGTGCGTGAGAGCACTGATAAGTCCGCTCGCGAACAGGGTATCGAGGTTATTGATGTTCGTTTGCAACGAGTGGATTTGCCGCTTGCGGTTAGTCAGTCTGTTTATCAAAGAATGGAAGCAGAGCGTACGAGAATAGCCAAGGACTTGCGTGCCCGTGGTGCTGAAGCAGCGGAAAAAATTACGGCCGAAGCCGAGCGCAAAAGTGATATCTTGAAGGCCGAGGCTTACCGTGATGCCGAAAAGATCCGTGGTAGCGGCGACGCCAAAGCGACTTCAACTTATGCCGGGGCTTACAAGAAAAATCCGGAGTTTTATCGATTTTACAGAAGCTTGAGCGCTTATAATAAAAGCTTTAACAGTAAAAACGATATTCTGATTATTGACCCCAGTTCCGAGTTTTTCAAATATTTAAAAAAATCCAGACCTAAATAAGTAAAGCGACTGTTCCTTATGATGTGGCGCGATCTTTTAGTTGCTCTCGCTTTATTGCTGGTATTGGAAGGTATACTGCCTTTTCTGAATCCAGCGGGCCTAAGGAGAACGTTGCTTTTGCTCAGCGACATGACCGATAGTCAATTACGATTTGCAGGTCTGACCAGTATGCTTATCGGCACCGTGTTGCTCTACGTCATACACTAGAACTGTTATGAATAAAAATGATCCCTGGTTATTGCCTGACGGCATCGAAGAAGTATTGCCTGAAAAAGCAAGACGACTGGAAAATATGCGCAGATCAGTTCTTGATTTGTTCGATGCCTGGGGTTATGAACTGGTTATGCCGCCCCTGGCAGAGTTTCTCGATTCATTGCTCACCGGCGTCGGTGAGGATATGGATTTACAAACCTTCAAGATTACTGACCAAATTAGTGGCCGTATGATGGGTATACGACCAGACATCACGCCCCAGACTGCACGTATCGATGCCCATTACCTGAAAAAAGAGTCACCTGTTCGACTTTGTTATGCCGGGCCTGTATTGCGGACCCGACCCGATAAATTTGCCGGTTCACGGGAACCTTTCCAGCTTGGCGCCGAATTATTTGGCCATGATGGCCTGGCGAGCGAACTGGAATTACTTGAGCTAATGGTAGTAATGTTGCGCCAGATTGGTATCGACCAGGTGCATGTAGAACTTGGCCACGTGGGTATTTTTCAATCATTGGCTGCCGAAGCGAAATTAAATTCGGAACAGGAGTCCGAATTATTTAGTGCGTTGCAACGTAAAGCCGGACCCGATATGAATAAAATGCTGGCTTCATGGGATTTGCCTGAAAAACTCAAAAAGAATTTGAGTTTATTGGTAGAGCTAAGCGGAGACGAGCAAGTACTGGAGATCGCACGCACAGCCTTTGCAAGTAATAAAGAGATCGTAGCCTGTCTTGATAATGTGCAGTCAGTTTATGATGTATTTAAAAATAATTCAGGCAAAGGCGTGCCGGTATTATTTGATCTTGCAGAACTGAGTGGTTACGGCTATTACACCGGCATAGTGTATTCAGCATTTATACCAGGTCACGGTCGGGCAATCGCCAAGGGTGGTCGTTATGATGGCATCGGCCAGGCCTTCGGCAGAGACAGGCCGGCCACAGGGTTTGGTGCTGACATGCGTGAATTGATTAATCTCGCACCAGACAAACTGGATAAAAAATCTGCGATCCTGGCGCCTGAAAATATCGATAAAACATTAAAAAATAAAATTAACAGCCTGCGCGATAATGGCGAGCGAATTATTATGCAATTGCCCGGGAATAAATATTCTGCAAGTGAGATGGGGTGCGATAAAGAGTTGATACAAAAAAATGGCAAATGGATAGTTAAATAATATAGTGAATTAACCAGGCTTGATAAACCGGATCTAAAATGGCAAATAATGTAGTAGTAGTTGGCACCCAGTGGGGCGACGAAGGTAAAGGCAAGGTAGTAGACCTGTTAACAGATCGTGCTGCTGCAGTGGCACGTTTCCAGGGCGGCCATAATGCCGGTCATACCCTTGTGATTGACGGCGTGACCACGATTCTTCACTTAATCCCCTCTGGCATATTACGCTCCAACGTCTCGTGTTTTATTGGTAACGGCGTGGTTTTATCGCCCGAGGCATTATTGAAAGAAGTGAGTGAGCTGGAAGCTAGAAATATACCAGTCACCGAGCGACTACGAATTAGCGAGTCTTGCCCTTTGTTGCTGGAACATCATGTTGCACTGGATGCGGCGAGGGAAAAAGCGAGAGGTAAGGCAGCCATTGGCACTACCGGTCGTGGCATTGGTCCTTGTTACGAGGATAAGGTCGCTCGCCGTGGTTTGCGTGTTGCAGATTTAATGGATGAATCACGTTTTCGAGAAAAACTGGAAAGCGTGCTTGAATATCATAACTTTGCCCTGGTGAATTATTTTAAATGCGATCCTGTAGATTTTAATCAGACCCTGGAAACCAATTTGGCATTTGCAGATAAAATTCGGCCCATGGTTACTGACGTAGCAAAACAACTGGCAGAAATTAAGGCCCAGGGAAAATCAATATTATTTGAAGGTGCCCAGGGGACCTTGCTGGATATCGATCACGGTACTTATCCCTACGTGACTTCGTCTAACTGTAGTGCTGGTGCCGCGGCAACAGGAACAGGCGTTGGCCCAAGAGAGTTAAATTATATATTAGGTATCACCAAGGCCTACACCACCCGCGTTGGTAGTGGTCCGTTTCCGACAGAACTTTTTGATGATGTGGGCAAACATTTGGGTGAAAAAGGGCATGAGTTTGGGGCAACCACGGGCCGTCAACGTCGATGTGGCTGGTTCGATGCGGTCGCCCTGCGCAGAAGTTGCCAGATAAACAGCATTTCTGGTTTATGTATTACCAAACTGGATGTGCTGGATGGACTGGATACCATTAAAATCTGTACTGCCTATCATTATGATGACAAAGACCATACAACACCTCCCGCAGGGGCAGAGTTGCTTGCAAAAGTTGAGCCTGTATATGAAGAAATACCAGGCTGGCAGGAATCAACGGTTGGCGTACAGGATGAAAAGAAGTTGCCAAAAAACGCCTTGGCTTATCTGGCACGTATTGAGGAGTTAACCGGGGCGCCCGTGGACATTATCTCTACTGGCCCTGATCGCAAGGAAACCATAATCAAGCATCACCCGTTCGGCGAACAATAATTTATTAAACAATTAAGAAATTATTTAACAATTATTAATCAATAATGAGTAAGATTCAGTGGTACCGAGAAGAGGACTTGAACCTCCACGGGGTTACCCCCACTAGCACCTGAAGCTAGCGCGTCTACCAATTCCGCCACCTCGGCATAAGATGCAGGCCGCGGACTCTACCGAGACAATAAAAACATGTCAACGCGAAAAGAATATAAAGACCCAAAGGCTGAACGAGAAGCCAAAAACTATGCCCATCCGGTTCCCAGCAGGGAGGCGGTTATTGCGATATTAAGTGATCGAGACGAGCCCATCAGCGGCGATAAATTGCTGTCTGCGTTAGGGGTATCATCAGAAAATGACATCGAATCCATGTCCAGGCGTTTGCGGGCAATGGAGCGAGATGGCCAGATTTTGAAAAATCGACGTGGTCGATATGGGCTTGTCAGCAGGATGGACATGATTAGTGGCACCATTACCGGTCATGCAGATGGATTTGGATTCCTGATTCCGGAAGAGGGTGGGGAGGATCTTTTTTTATCACCCAAGCAAATGCGCAAGGTTTTTCATGGCGATCGCGTTATCGGTATCGTAACCGGGATCGACAAAAGAGGACGGCGTGAAGGTAATATTGTTGAGATTCTGGAGCGTCGCCATCAATTTATTGTCGGTAAATACATCTCTGAATCCAACGTCGGGTTTGTCATACCGGATGATAAGCGCTTGAGCCAGGACATTATTATTCCGCCCGGCAAAGCAGGGACAGCCCGCCCGGATCAAATCGTCAATGCTAAAATAACAAAACAACCGGATGTTCGCTCACAAGCCGTGGGTGAAATTGTTGAGGTGCTCGGCGACCAGATGGCGCCTGGCATGGAAATCGAAATGGCGGTGCGCAAATACGAGCTGCCGTATTCATGGCCAGCAGCAGCAGAACAGGAAGCGAGCCAGTTTTCAGAAAATGTTAGTGAGAGCTCAAAATCAGGCAGAATCGATCTAACCGGTTTACCCCTTGTGACCATAGACGGTGAAGATGCCAGGGATTTTGATGACGCTGTTTATTGTGAAAAAAATGGCAAAGACTGGCGTCTATTGGTCGCAATTGCTGATGTATCCAGTTACGTAAAGCGCGACAGTCAACTGGACAAAGAGGCTTACAATCGCGGTACGTCCGTGTATTTTCCCAACCGCGTCATACCCATGTTGCCTGAAATTTTATCGAATGGATTATGCTCATTAAAACCGGATGTCAATCGCTTATCCATGGTCTGCGAAATTAATATCACTGCCGCTGGCAAGATTAAAAATTATAAATTTTATGAAGCTGTGATGCGCAGTCATGCCCGCTTAACCTATAACGAGGTTGCGGCCATGCTGGTAGATGGTGATGTGGAGCTGCGCAAACAAAACAGCCAGCTACTGCCTGACCTGGAAAATTTATTTAACCTGTACAAAATTTTAACGAAAGCGCGCTTTAAGCGTGGCGCCATTGACTTTGATATGCCCGAGACCCGGATTATTTATGATGATAGCGGACGTATCAGCGAAATAGCCGCCACTGAACGTAATCACGCTCACCGGTTAATAGAAGAATGTATGTTACTGGCAAATATTTGTGCCGCAGATTGCCTTGAAAACGCCCGGATGCCCGCACCGTACCGGGTGCATGCCGGGCCGACTATCGATAAATTAACGGCATTACGTGAATTTCTGTTTGAGCTGGGCTTGTCCCTGGCTGGCGGCGAAAAACCCCAGGCACAGGACTACGCGCGGGTCCTGGAAAAAGTTAAAGGCAAGCCAGAGGCAAGACTGGTGCAAACTGTCATGTTGCGCAGTCTCAGCCAGGCGATTTATAGCCCTGAAAATATCGGTCATTTCGGGCTCGCTTTTAGCCACTACGCTCATTTTACTTCACCTATTCGGCGTTACCCGGATCTAATGGTGCATCGGCGTTTAAAAGAAATAGTCAATAACAAAAAGAAAACCATTCCCGAGAGCGAACATCGTGATCGTTTGGAGCGTGTCATTACCCGATCTGAACATTGCTCTATGGCCGAAAGAAGAGCCGATGAGGCAACCAGGGACGTGGTTCGCTGGCTGAAAACAGAATACATGATGGACAAGGTTGGCGAAGAATACGAAGGTTTGGTCTCGGGCGTCACCAATTTCGGGTTATTTGTTGAGTTAAAGGACGTGTACGTGGAAGGATTGGTTCATATCACGTCATTGGGCAATGATTATTACCACTTTGATCCCGTAAAACATCGATTAACAGGTGAACGTACCGGACAGACATTTAGTCTCGGCGACGCGATTACCGTGCAAGTAGCCAGAGTCGATCTGGATGAAGCGCGTATTGATTTTGAGCTAAAAGGCGTCCAGCAAAAGAAAATAAAAAAAGGAAAACCAGGAGACACGACAAAAAAGAGATTGACTGCCAAATTAAATAAAAACAAGAAAGGCAAAACGAATAAAAAGAAAAATAAAAAACGAACCAGAAATAAAACTGGCAAAAAACATAGCCGCCACTAGATTTATTACCAGTAAAATTACAATCCTATGGCGCTAGAAAAAATATTTGGTATCCACACAGTACTTGCCGCCATTAAAAAAAATACCAGCTCAGTAGAGCAGGTTTGGTTGCAAAAGGGCCAAAAAAACAAAAAATATCTCGACATAATCAAGGCAGCAGAAACGACAGGTATCAGGTCGAACTGGGTGACCAGGATTGAGCTGGACAGAATGGTTGGTCGCGATGCTGTCCATCAAGGGGTAGTGGCGAGCATTCACGGCTTGCCCCTGGGCAACGATAATGACTTGATGTCATCCCTGGAGCAAATGTCCGATAACCCACTTTTGCTGGTGCTTGACGGTGTTTTTGATCCCCATAATTTAGGGGCCTGTTTGCGCACTGCCGATGCCGCCGGTGTCCACGGGGTAATCCTGCCGAAAAGCAGGGGGGTAACGGTTAATGCCACTGTCCGTAAAGTGGCCTCTGGTGCCGCAGAGAATGTCGCAATATTCGAGGT
>QIGL01000016.1 GCA_003228915.1 Acidiferrobacteraceae bacterium | reverse complement strand
CGAAGGGGTTCTACAGTGGGCGGGAATGCAATAGGATTGTCTGGAACAATCCTTGCCATGGAGTCGTCCACTGCGGTCGAGATGACAATTGACCGGAGCTTCCTTAATTAAGTTTCAACAAATTTAAGTGCATTTGTTGCTATCATGCCTTCATTTGAGCCGATCATCGGCTTATTTTCAAAAAAGCTGGACTTTTAGTATTTTGCGAATCATAATCTTTCCCGAGTGACCACCAAAGCAATAGTTTGGAGATAGGCGAAATTCGCTACAGGTCTCAGTTAGAACACTGAAGAACACCATTATTTGCCAAAATAATTCAAAAATCAACACCCTGATGTGTTGTTGTTACTAATATAAGGAAAGTTCAGCCGTCATGGCAAAGTTGTTACTGATTAATGGCCCCAACCTGAATCTGCTGGGCAGCAGGGAGCCAGAAATTTATGGCGCCGACACCCTGGCCGATATAGAAAACAGGCTTACCGACCAGGCCAGACAAGCCGGCCATGAAATTGACACTTTTCAGAGTAATGCTGAACACGACCTGGTAGACAGAACTCACCTGGCAATAAAACAGGCCGTCGAGTTCATTATCATTAACGCCGGCGCCTTCACCCATACCAGTGTGGCCCTGCGCGATGCCCTGGCAGGTTGCCAAATACCGTTTATCGAGATTCATATCTCGAACATTCATGCCCGGGAAAAATTTCGCCACCATTCGCATTTATCTGCTATCGCCAGTGGCATCATTGTCGGCCTGGGAACGTATGGTTACGACCTGGCCCTGCAAGCGGTGATAAAAAAACTCGCACAAACTAATAACAAAACTAAATAAATAAAAAAAACGAATACTAATTAAGAACAGTTGAAAACGATTAATAGCCAAGGAAACACACATGATGGATATACGCAAAGTAAAAAAACTGATTGAGATGCTGGAAGAATCCAGCCTGGCTGAAATAGAAATACATGAAGGTGAGGAGTCAATCCGGATTAGCCGGGCCAGTTCCTCGGTGCCCGCCATGGCGGCCCCGTTACTGGCGGCGCCCGCCCCGACGGTGACGACCGCAGCGGCAGAAACTGACGACGACAACCCTGCTTTGCCCAGCGGTCACAAGGTTGAGTCACCCATGGTCGGTACTTTTTACCGGGCACCGACACCGGGCGCCAAGGCCTTTGTCGAGGTCGGCAGCCAGGTGAGTGCCGGCGAAACACTTTGTATTGTTGAGGCCATGAAAATGCTCAACCAGATAGAAGCGGACAAGAGCGGTACCATCAAGGCAATTCTGAAAGAAAACGGGGAACCAGTCGAATATGGTGAACCCCTCTTTATAATTGAGTAAGCATATTTAATAAGGTGCCAATGATTTTTTATCTAACCATTACCAAGTTAAAAATCCATGATTGAAAAAGTCCTGATTGCCAATCGCGGGGAAATTGCCCTGCGCATACAGCGTGCTTGCCGCGCCCTTGATATTAAAACCGTCGCTGTCCATTCAGAAGCCGACCGGGAGGCCAAGTACGTTCGCCTGGCCGATGAATCAGTTTGTATTGGACCTGCGCCAGCCACTGAAAGTTACCTCAATGTACCGGCCATTATTAGTGCTGCCGAAGTCACCGACTCCATTGCCATTCACCCCGGTTATGGTTTCCTGGCTGAAAATGCCGATTTTGCCGAAAGAGTCGAACAAAGCGGGTTTATTTTTATAGGCCCCCGGGGCGAGACCATACGCATGATGGGCGATAAAATTTCTGCCATCGAGGCCATGAAAAAATCTGGCGTACCTTGTGTACCAGGCTCCGATGGCCCCTTGGGCGATAACGAGGCCGAAAACAACCGCCTGGCTACTGATATTGGTTATCCCATTATTATCAAGGCCGCCGGTGGTGGTGGTGGCAAAGGCATGCGCGTGGTCCATACCGAAGCGGCCCTGGCCAATGCAGTTTCGTTGACCAAGGCCGAAGCCGGTGCTGCTTTTAATAATGATATTGTTTACATGGAGAAATACCTGGAAAACCCACGGCACGTGGAATTCCAGATATTAGCTGACGAACATGGTAACGCCATTCATTTAGGTGAGCGTGATTGCTCCCTGCAGCGGCGCCACCAGAAGGTCGTCGAGGAGGCGCCCGCCCCTGGTATCACGGAAAAATTACGTAACAAAATTGGCGAGCGCTGTGCCGAGGCCTGTCGCAAAATTGGCTACCGTGGTGCCGGTACCTTTGAATTCCTGTACGAGAATGGTGAGTTTTATTTTATTGAAATGAATACCCGGGTACAGGTTGAGCACCCGGTGACAGAAATGATTACTGGCGTAGACATCGTAAAAGAACAAATACTCATCGCCTCTGGTGAAAAATTAAATTACCAGCAAAAAGATATTATCATTCGTGGTCATGCCATGGAATGCCGCATTAATGCCGAAGACCCAAAAACATTTATCCCGTCACCGGGACAAATTACGCTATACCACGCACCGGGTGGCCCGGGTATTCGGGTCGACTCGCACGTTTATAATAATTACACGGTGCCCCCTTATTATGATTCCATGATTGCAAAAATCATCGCCTTCGGTGACAGTCGCGAGATTGCCATGGCCAGGATGCGGGTGGCCCTGTCTGAAATGATTGTTGATGGCATTAAAACAAATATTCCCTTGCACGTTGATATTATGAAGGACACGGGTTTTTTGGCCGGTGGTGTTAATATTCATTACCTTGAAAAGAAGCTGGGGTTGTAGGATTTTAACGGGTTTTAAAGCCCGAATTCTGAAAAATCCGGCCCAATAATATTTAGGGCACTCATTAATACCCTCTCCCACCGGGAGAGGGTTAGGGTGAGGGAGCCTGGCTAAGAAAATAGTTTGTTGATTTTAATGCCCCCTCATCCCAGCCTTCTCCCTGTGGGAGAAGGAGTTCTTATTACATAGAAACTTGCTTTATTGACACACAACAATCCAAATCATCATCAACCTATTTTCTTATTCGTTGCACTATGCCCTGGCTTCAGTTAGTAATTCCTACGCAACCCGATAAGGCGATAACCGTGTCTAATGCCCTGACTGATGCCGGGGCATTGTCAGTGACCTTTGAAGATGACGGTGATGAACCCCGTTATCAACCAGGCATTGAGGCGGTCAGTCTCTGGAGCCAAACCCGGGTCACGGGCCTGTTTGATGAACAAACAAATCTTGACCGGGTACTCGAACAAGTTCAGCTACAGGTGGGGCCACTGGAACAGGCCTATGCACGCAAACTGGATGACCAGGACTGGCAACGCCTGTGGATGGATCGTTTTAAACCCATGTGCTTTGGAGACGTTCTCTGGGTGTGTCCCAGCTGGCTCGACCCGCCGGACCCGTCTGCAATTAACCTGGTGCTTGATCCCGGCCTGGCATTTGGTACCGGCACCCATGCCACCACGGCCTTGTGCCTGCAATGGCTGGCGTCACAATCACTTGATCATTACTTTAAAAACAAAGTCGTGATTGATTACGGTTGCGGCTCGGGGATCCTGGCCATTGCCGCCTGCAAGTTAGGCGCCTCACGGGTGCTTGCTACTGATATTGACCCCCAGGCCCTTGAAGTTACCCGGCAAAATGCCGATAAAAACCAGGTGGGAGAGACCCTTGAGATTAAACCATTAGCGCAAATGCCAGAACCAGAAAATGTGTGTGCGGATGTGGTGCTGGCAAATATCCTGGCGGCACCGCTAGTGTCACTGGCGGACAAGTTAACCAGCTTGCTCAAACCCGGCGGCCAGCTGGTTATATCTGGTTTGCTGGACGAGCAGGTCAATATGGTCATGGCGGCCTACAAGCCATCATTAAATTTCCAGCAGCAAAACCGCGAAGGCTGGGCTATGCTTAGCGGGTCAGTTCCAGAAAAATAACCCATGACCAAAAGCCACAGCCAATGCCCGGAATGTCAGACCATTTTTACGGTAACTGACGAACAACTAGCCCAACGAGAGGGACTGGTACGGTGTGGTCGTTGTGATGCGGTGTTCCAGGCCGATGAACACCTGGTCGCACGACACAGTAAAAAACAAAAGTCATCGGCGACTGCTACCAACAAAAAAACCCCGGATAACAATACTAAAAAGAATAAAAATATCGAGGCTAAAGGCAATAAACAACAAAAAGCCAGTACCTCGAAAAAAGCAAAAAAATCTGCTGTCGATACAACCGCGCAAGAGAATGAATTTTACCAGGCCCCCTTGCCGACAGTCTCTGAACTTATCCATGGCCGCCGACTTGGGCCACAAACCCGTCCTGTTTTCTGGGCCCTGGGTGTATTTGTCATGGTGACCTTACTGGCCGGTCAGTGGATGTATTTTTACCGTGACCAGTTAGCAAGGGACAAACAATGGGCGCCCTATGTCCAGACGTTTTGCCAGACACTGCGTTGTACTATCACGCCGCGCAATGATGTCGGACTGGTGCAATTGACTGATACCCGGGTCACGCCGCACCCGAAATTCGATAAGGCATTACGGGTCAGGGCCACCCTGATTAACCGTGCCAATTACACGCAGCCATACCCGCTCATGGAAATCACCCTGACTAACACTGAAGGTAAGGTCCTGACCAGAAAACGATTTAGTGCCCGGGAATATCTGAAAAACACCAGGCAATTAGATGCCGGACTTGCCCCAAACGTAGCCCGCAAAGCACAATTGGAAATCACGAGCCCTAACGCAGCTGCCGATGGCTACGAAATACGTTTGCTGCCTTCCGTCTAGCCAAAACCAGGCTATATTTTTACCAAATTCAAAAAAATTAGCCTGTTATTCTGTGCTGCTTAAAAAATAAGCAATAATAACAACACCATATAAAAACTTTTTTGTTCTAGCCCGAATTTCTGTATTATTCCCCGCCTTTCCCCGGACATAATAAAACTACCGGTGATTAATGCACATTGGACCATACAAACTAGACAACAATTTATTTCTTGCACCCATGGCCGGGGTCACAGATCGGCCATTTCGCCAGTTATGTAAAAAACTGGGGGCGGGCATGGCCGTGTCTGAAATGGTCTCCTCCAATTCCCTGCTGTGGGGTAGCAAAAAAACACTGCGGCGCGCCAACCATGATGGTGAAACCGAACCCAGGTCAGTGCAAATTGCCGGTGCCGACCCGGAGCTCATGGCTCAAGCCGCCCGTCACAATGTCGATCGTGGTGCCCAGATTATTGATATCAACATGGGTTGTCCCGCCAAAAAAATCTGTAATGTTTATGCCGGCTCGGCCTTGTTACAAGACGAAATACTGGTCGGCAACATTCTTGAATCTGTGGTCAACGCAGTCAATGTACCCGTGACCCTGAAAATCCGTACCGGTTGGGACAGGGACAACCGCAACGCCGTTAATGTTGCCCGTATTGCCGAGTCCAGCGGTATCCAGTTACTGGCCATCCATGGCCGTACCCGTGCCTGTATGTATAAGGGTGATGCCGAGTACGAAACAATTGCCGCTGTCAAAGCTGCAACAAAATTACCGATTATTGCCAACGGTGATATCAAGTCACCTGAAAAAGCACGCCAGGTACTGGCACTTACAAAGGCTGACGGCCTGATGATTGGTCGCGCCGCCCAGGGCTATCCGTGGATATTCCGGGAAATCTCGCACTACCTGGAGACCGGTGAAAAACTGGCGCCCCCTTCCGTGACTGAAGTCAGCGATACCTTACTGACACACCTGGAAAATCTTTATGCGTTCTACGGTGAATTTACCGGTGTCCGCATGGCACGCAAACACATCTCCTGGTATAGCAAAGGCCTGCGCCATGGTGGCCAGTTTCGGGCCACGGTAAACCGGGTCGAGACTACCAAAGAACAGCTTTGTGTCACCCGGGAATTTTTCGAACGCCAGTCGGCATTTGTTGCGGGGCAAGCGGCGTGAAAAAGAAATCAACCGCAGAAGAAGGTGAGCTGGCCAAATGTGTGCGTCGCAGTATGAATCGTTACTTCAAGGATCTGGATGGCGCCAAATCAACAGACATATATAGTATGGTGTTATCAGAAATGGAAAAACCGTTACTGGAGGTAGTCATGATTCATGCCAAAAGCAACCAGTGCCAGGCGGCAGAAATCCTGGGAATCAATCGCAATACATTAAGAAAAAAACTAAAACAATATAAAATAATAAAATAAATTATCAAAAATATTTTCATTTAATAATTTTTCTCAAAATATCTTGACAGGATTTACGGGATTAACAGGATTACTTAATATTGCAGATTAGTTTCGTTAATGAAGATTCAATCCAGTAAATCTTGTTAATCTTGTCTAAATTATTTTTTAAAATTAATTTACTTACAGATGCCAGGCATTTGTATCTTAATTAATTCTCAACTTTTCATTTTAAATATTCTAGATCATGCATAAAATAACCCGCGCCCTGATAAGTGTGTCTGACAAAACCGGCATTGTTGAATTCGCCCAGCAACTGGTTTCATTTGATATAGAAATTCTCTCGACTGGGGGGACGGCCAAACTACTTTCTGAAAAAGGCGTTAAAGTCACCGAAGTATCAGACTACACCGGCTTTCCTGAAATGATGGATGGGCGCGTAAAAACCCTGCATCCTAAAATCCATGGCGGCTTACTGGGCCGGCGCGGAACTGATGATGAGGTAATGAAAAAAAATGATATCTCTCCCATTGGCCTGGTTGTTGTCAATCTTTACCCGTTTGAGCAAACAGTAGCCAGGGATGATTGCGACCTGTCTTTAGCAATCGAGAATATAGATATTGGTGGCCCCACCATGTTGCGCTCGGCCGCCAAAAATCATAAAGACGTAACTGTTATTGTGGATAAATCAGACTACAATGAAGTCGTCAGGGAAATGAAAGACAACAAAGGTGCCACCACTGAAGTTTTACGTTTCAAACTGGCGTTGAAGGTTTTCGAGCACACGGCCCGTTACGACGGTGCCATCGCAAATTACCTGGGCACCTGGGATGACAAACGTGAAAAACAAAACCAGTGGGGCAGCAGTTTTAGCCAGCAATGGTTCAAGGCCCAGGACATGCGTTACGGCGAAAACCCGCACCAGTCGGCAGCCTTTTATGTAGATTCCTATGCTAACTCCCGGAACAACACAGGTGGTCCAGCCGGTAATATCGGCAGCGCCAACCAGATCCAGGGCAAAGAATTATCCTATAACAACATCAGCGATACCGATGCCGCACTGGAATGTGTCAAGGCATTTGAGGAGCCGGCTTGCGTGATTGTCAAACACGCCAATCCCTGCGGTGTTGCCGTGGCCGATAATATCGAAACGGCCTACGACCGGGCATTTGCTACGGATCCTACTTCCGCATTTGGCGGGATTATCGCCTTTAACCGGCCGCTGGATACTGATACGGCACGAGCAATCATAAATCGCCAGTTTGTCGAGGTTATAATTGCACCACGCGTTGAAGATGAAGCTAAAACTGCACTGGCTGAGAAAAAAAATGTCAGGGTACTTGAGTGTGGCCACTGGGATGAAAGTATTTCCCAGGGCCTGGATTTTAAACGGGTTGTCGGGGGTTTGTTGGTTCAACAACGCGACACCGGCGCCATCACAAAAGCCGATCTTAAAATCGTCACCAAACGCCAACCCAGTGACCAGGAAATAGCGGATCTTTTATTTTCCTGGAAAATTGTCAAATTTGTTAAATCCAATGCCATTGTCTATTGCCGTGATGGTCGCAGTATTGGTATCGGCGCCGGCCAAATGAGTCGTGTTTATAGCGCCCGTATAGCCGGCATCAAGGCCGCCGATGAGAACCTGCAAGTCAAAGGTTCGGTCATGGCATCTGATGCCTTTTTTCCATTTCGTGACGGCCTTGACCAGGCAGCCGAGGCAGGCATTACCGCGGTCATCCAGCCTGGTGGTTCCATGCGCGACGAAGAAGTGATCGCGGCAGCCGATGAACACGACATTGCCATGGTGTTTACGAGCATGCGCCATTTTCGGCATTAAGAACAATTAGACAGGATGAACGGGATGAAAATAATTATTTCTTTTTTACCATTCTCTTTTTTTAGTAACAGAGAGAAAACAAAAAAATAAACAAGTATTATAAAAGGGATCTCAATCTTGTCGAAAATGTTTTTAGTAATTATTGCTTCCTGACTTTATAAAATTATGAATATATTAATTGTAGGTGGTGGTGGTCGTGAACATGCCCTGGCCTGGAAAGTCGCCAGCTCCAAAAGAGTAACCCGGGTTTTTGTTGCCCCGGGCAACGCCGGCACCCTGAATGAAGAAAAAGTAAAAAATATTGATCTCGATGCTGAAGATATCAACGGCCTGAAAGAATTTGCACTGACTAATAATATCGATCTGACTATTATTGGCCCGGAGGCACCGCTGGTAAAAGGCATTGTTGATACCTTCCAGGCTGCCCACCTGCGTTGTTTCGGACCCTCAAAAGGCGCCGCTCAACTTGAGGGCTCCAAGGCATTCACCAAGGATTTTCTAAACCGTCAGGAGATTCCCACGGCAGCTTACGGCAACTTTACCGATATTGAAGAGGCCAGCGCCTATATAAAAAAAGCCGGGGCGCCCATTGTCATCAAGGCCGACGGCCTGGCAGCCGGCAAAGGGGTAATCCTGGCCACGACAGTAGAGCAGGCCATTACGGCTGTTGAAGACATGCTTGCGGGTAATGCCTTCGGTGATGCCGGTCATCGTGTTGTAGTTGAAGAATTTCTCACCGGTGAAGAAGCCAGTTTTATTTGCATGGTCGATGGCGAGCACGTACTGCCGCTGGCCACATCCCAGGATCACAAGGCGCGGGACAATGGCGACCTGGGACCCAATACCGGGGGCATGGGCGCTTATTCACCGGCACCCGTAGTAACCCGCGAAGTTCATGAACGCATTATGAAAGAAATCATCGAACCGACTGTCAAGGGTATGGCCAACGAAGGCAATCCCTACCACGGATTTCTTTATGCCGGTGTCATGATTGATGTATCGGGCGTACCAAAAGTACTGGAGTTCAACTGCAGATTCGGCGACCCGGAAACCCAGCCCATTATGATGCGTCTGCAAAGTGATTTGACTGAACTCATTGATGCCGCACTGGATAATAAATTAAACGAGATAAGTGCCAAGTGGGACCCGTGTTCTGCCCTCGGCGTCGTCATGGCTGCTGGCGGTTATCCGGATAGTTACAAAAAAGGGGATGTTATTACCGGCTTGAGTAGTGACCGCCACGCGGGCGAACTGGAGAAGTTAAAAATTTTCCATGCCGGTACGGCTGAAAAAAATAGTGAGATCGTCACCAATGGCGGTCGGGTCCTGTGTGTCACCGCGCTTGGTGAGTCCGTGGCCGATGCCCAGCGCCTGGCCTATGAATGTGTCAGTCGGGTTCATTGGCAGAATGCCTATTTCCGAACAGACATTGGTTATCGGGCCGTTGCCAAAGAAAAAAAATATGAGGGTAAATCTAAAATATAAGATCAAAAATCTTTTTTTTGACAGGATTAACGGGATTTACAGGATGGTTTTTTGTGTTTCTGCTATTTGGCAACTCGACCAAGCCAGAAAAACATGTAGTAATAGTTTTCATAATCATCTTGTTAATCCTGTAAATCCTGTCTGAAGTTTTTGACTCTGATTTTAAGTGTCCCGTAAACCTTGTTAATCATGTAATATAACTTTCCCTGACCAAATGAGGAATAATAAATTGAGCAAACCATTTGTTGCGGTTTTAATGGGTTCTGATTCTGACCTGGGCACCATGCAGGTCACCCTCGATACATTAAACAATCTGGCCATTCCCTTTGAAATTAAAATTACCTCTGCCCACCGAACACCGGCTGCAACCCACGCCTATGTCAAAGATGCCGAAGACCGTGGTTGTGCAGTATTTATTGCTGCGGCCGGCCTGGCAGCCCACCTGGCCGGTACAGTGGCAGGGCTCACCTTGAAACCGATTATTGGCGTGCCCATGGATGCCGGTCCGCTTAACGGTATGGACGCCCTGTTATCGACAGTACAAATGCCCGGCGGTATTCCGGTTGCCTGTGTCGCCATCGGCAAAGCCGGTGCCAAAAATGCTGCCTACCTGGCCGGCCAGATGTTATCACTGGCAGACACGGCGCTGGCCCAGCGACTGGTGCAAGACCGGCAGGAAATGGCAAAACAGGTTGCCGAGAAAGATGCCGCGGCCCAAAAGAAACACGGCAAATAAATTTATAGCGGAATGGATTTTAGAAGGAGTACGGGCGGATATTCCGGATCCCTGGGTAAGGCAGCGCAAATCATCAGGCGTGGCGGCCTGGTCGCCTACCCGACAGAATCCTGTTACGGCATTGGATGCGATCCCCTAAATGCCCGTGCGGTCAGGCGCTTGCTCAGCTTAAAACAACGCCCGGGCCACAAGGGTTTGATACTCATCGCCAGCAATACCAGGCAGTTGCAACCCTACGTTTCTGTTATCGATAAAAAAGTGTTGGTTACCTGGCCCGGGCCTGTCACCTGGTTGTTACCATCAAAAAAAAATGTTCCAAACTGGATCCGGGGCCAGCACCAGAATATCGCGGTTCGTATTAGCGCCCATAAAACTGCCAACAACCTTTGTCGGGCAACCGGTTTTGCCATTGTTTCGACCAGTGCCAACTTATCGGGCACCGTACCCATGCGCACCTACCGACAGGTAAAGGTGCTTTTTGGTTCCAGGCTTGATTACGTGCTGCCAGGTTTGATCGGCAATTTAAAAAATCCGACACCTATAATTAATGCAAGTACCCAAGAGGTTATCCGGGCATGAGCTCATCAATCGATGATAAAAAATCAACAGATATAGAACCGGATATAGAGGCCGTCAAGTCATGGTTAATGGCACTCCAGTCCCGCATTTGTTTGGCCCTTGAAAAAGCAGATGGCAGTGGCCACTTTCGGGAAGACCAGTGGTTACGGGACGAAGGTGGGGGCGGCCGCAGCCGGGTCCTGGTAGCGGGTGACGTGCTCGAACAAGGCGGGGTCAATTTCTCCTATGTCACTGGTGATAGTTTACCCGCTTCTGCCACCGCCCATCGACCAGAGCTGGCAGGACGATCATTTCAGGCCACCGGGGTGTCGCTGGTAATCCATCCACACAATCCTTTCATCCCCACATCCCACGCCAATGTCCGGTTTTTTATCGCCGAAAAAGAAGGCTCAGCACCAATCTGGTGGTTTGGTGGTGGTTTTGATCTCACCCCCTATTACCCGTTCCTGGAGGATGTGCAACATTGGCACCAGGTCGCCAAAAAAGCCTGCGAGTCCTTTGTCGATGACAAGGACATCGATTATTACACTAAATACAAAAAATGGGCCGATGACTATTTTTATCTCAAACACCGCAATGAAACCCGGGGTGTCGGTGGTTTATTTTTTGATGACTTGAATGAAAAAAGTTTTGAGCACTGTTTCAGTTTTATGAAAAGTGTCGGTGATCATTACCTTGATGCCTACGTGCCAATTATAGAAAAACGAAAAAATACGCCATTCGATGAAAAACAGCGAGACTTCCAGCTTTACCGTCGCGGCCGTTACGTGGAATTCAACCTTGTCTATGACCGCGGTACAATTTTTGGCCTGCAAACCGGCGGCCGTACCGAGTCCATATTAATGTCATTACCGCCACTGGTGAAGTGGCGCTATAACTGGTCACCTGAACCTGGCAGCCCGGAAGCAGATTTATACGAGAACTATCTTAAACCACGAGACTGGTTAAAGGATCTATAATATTACAATCCATAAAATATTATTTTTCGCTTAACAACATTTGCACTACCTTTACTGGTTCCGGCCCATCCCATTCATATCCACCGTATAAGGCGTAACGAATTTTCCCTTTTTTACCAATCAAAAAACTTGTTGGAAAAGCAAAGATTTTCCAGTCTTTTAACGCCTTGCCTTCCATGTCCATCAAAACGACGAAATCACGCTCCATTTTAGCAGGCATGAATGTTGTTATGGTTATTTTATCTTCGCCCATATCAACTGCCAGCACCTCAAACGGCTTATCTCTAAATTTATTTTTCAGGCGCCACATGGAAGGCATCTCGATTCGGCATGGCGGACACCAGGTGGCCCAGAAATTTATCAAAACAACCTTTCCCTTAAATGAATCCAGGGTCCGTATAGTTCCTGATAGATCAGGCAGGCTAAGAGGGGGTGGCTTGCTTTCTCCTTTATAAGGTTTTAAATCACCTGCCCACAGGTTTGATCCTGGCAAAATAATAAAAAACAGGACTGTGAAAATATAAATGTAATTAAATAAAAACTTGGTATTTGTTTTTTTTAACATCGGCTTTTTTCCGGTTTCAGATTAAAAATATTTCATTCTAAAAAGATTTCATTTTTTCCAGTAACAATAGTGGCAACTTGTGCTGTAGTGACTGCTCGCTGGTCATGGCATCAGGGCGAAAGTAAAAACGGTCGCGAACACCCGTTAATACCTCGACCACAACCCGGCTGCCGCCAGACTCCAATACCCTGGACTGTGTGTCTCGCTGCCAGTACCAGGGTGATAACTGTGGCTGAAAAATGATTATATCCTGTTTTGTTGAACTGGTGATTGACAGATAAGTTGCGCTGGCACCCGGTTCCGGGGTGGCCGTGTAAAGATTTGGTGAAATTAACAAAACACCGTCGGGGCGTTTGCTGGTCTTAAGTGCCCGTAATAAAACAACCGCACTGCGACCACTGGTGAGTACGAATTTCTGGTCTTTTGCCCGCAGCATGAATTCATTTATTAATTGTGAAATATCCGCAACAGGCAGTTTATTGATACTGCTGGCAACAGGTGCCAAAAAGTAACTGCTCAGCAAATCGACCAGCCAAACATCGACCCCCAGTTTTGCTAGCTGGTTTGAAATTTGCTTGTCACCCTCGCTAAGGCCGTGCTCCGATGGCAGCCACAGCAGGCTGATATTACCGGTAGCTTGCAGGCGTGTGATGGATATGGAATTACCGTTGCTAACCTTAATCTCCTGCTGGCCTGCATAAAGACCCGGGGAGGCCAGGGCCAGGATCAGGCCGCTGGTAATCAGTCCGGTAATCGGTAATGAAAATATTCTCATGGTCAAACTCGTGAATCTTTTTCGTGAATCTGTGAATTTATATCTATTTGGGTCAGAATCAACAAGAATGCGCCATCCCGCGCCCTTATTCCATTAATAGTTTTTACGGTAGACAGCAGACCTGCAAATAAGTAACCTTTCATTGCAGCCCTATAATGGAACGCCATGGAACACCGATGAGATCTGTTTACCACAACTGTTATTTACGCTTTATCCTGCTTTTCCTGTTTGCGCTTATCGCACTATCTGCAACCAACTCAGTGAGCGCACGGGAAAATATTGAAGATATTGCCAGCGATGAAGATATTGTTGAAGAAGTATTACTGATCAGGCTTGTTTATATAGATATTGAGCAGCTGGCACGGGAGGAAGTAGAAATTCCGATCGCGGCTGGCAACTTTGAATCACCACAAAAAGGCGTGCGGGCAGATAAAATTATTATCCTGCCGGGCTCTACGATCAGCGCCCGTTACCAGCCAGCAGACAGGCAGATCCAGCTATTCCGCGGCCTTACCGATGAAAGAAAATTACTGGGCACGTTACATGTTCGTTATTACCCGGAACCAAACAATACCTGGATACCCCATTTTAAATTACACCAGAAAATTGCACTGGTCCCGAAAGGCAAGGGTTGGCAAGCCATCACCCTGTCAGGGGTAGCCGAACCATTTTTACTTTCCGGCAGCGCCTTGCCCAATGCCGAAGGTTTTTACCCACAACTTGAGATTGGTTTTGGCGGTAAAGGGTTCTACCTGGATTCGTGGTTCATCAAATAGCGTTTTGATGGTTCACAAAAACCCATGATAAATCCAGTCATCAGTATTGGAATGGGTGAAATGGGCAGTGTGTTTGCCCGTGCTTGCCTGCGGGCCGGTTATCCTGTTTACCCCGTCACCCGGGACATGGATATTAAAACCTGTCTCGACCAGGCGCCTGACCCGGCAGCCATCCTGTTAACAGTCGCCGAAAATGATTTACACGGCGTGCTTGATCAAATTCCGGCAACTCACTATGACAAACTGGTCTTAATTCAAAATGAATTATTACCACGTGACTGGCTGTCACATGGCATTAACAATCCAACAGTAATTTCAGTCTGGTTTGAAAAAAAACCGGGGCAGGATTTTAAGGTGTTAATCCCGTCACCGATATTTGGTCCCAATGCAGATTTGGTCAGTACTGCCCTAACCAGTCTCAACATACCGACAAACAAACTTGTCGACAGTGACGCGTTATTGTTTGAGCTTGTATTGAAAAATGTTTATATCCTGACAACCAATATTGCCGGCTTAAAAACTGGCGGCACTGTTTCTGAATTGTGGCGCCAACACAAAGATCTGGCCCAGGAAATTGCCAGTGAAGTCATTGAAATACAGGGGTATTTAACGGGTACCAGCCTGGATAATGATTTGTTAATAAAAGGCATGTTGCATGCCTTTGATGGCGACCCGGATCACAAATGTATGGGTCGTTCCGCCCCGGCGCGACTGGAGAGGGCGTTACAAACTGCCGATGAGGCAGGTCTGGCCGTGCCTGAACTCAGGGTATTACACGCAGCCGTCAACAGTTAACCCACTGCCGGGCCGCCGCCTTTGAACGTCCTGCGCGGTTTAGGCGATGTTGTCACGGGTGCTTTTTTTGTTTCAGCCTTAACCAGTTCACGCTCTGACTTTTGAACTGATTCCTTAACTGGTACTTTGGCAACTGGTGCACTTACCTGTGGCTGTGGCGGAACTGCTGTCGTTTCGGTCGATGACTCGCGACTGCCTGTTTCGTTTTTAGTTGCACGACTACGACCGCCGCCATCTCGTGATCGAGGCCTGTTACTTCCTGGGCTATTTCTTGAGCCACTTCTGGAATCACGGTCACGGGATCTTTTATCCCTTGATTGGCGCTCGCGATATTTTGGCTTGATTAGTTCTGGCAATAAATCCGGTGTAATCCTGGCCACGGGAATTTTGTGTGCAATGAATTCTTCGATTTCCATTAACGAGTAGGCGTGGGTTTCACAGGCAAAACTAATGGCATCGCCACTGGCACCGGCCCGCGCCGTGCGGCCAATACGATGAACGTAATCTTCTGCATCCTGGGGCAGGTCAAAGTTAAACACGTGGCTGACATCCGGGATGTGCAGGCCCCGGGCGGCGACATCGGTTGCCACCAACACCGGCAATTTGCCAGTACTGAAATCTTCCAACAAGCGTTGACGTTTGTTCTGGGGTACGTCACCGGAAATGACCTCGGCCTGTAAGCCATTGGCTTCTAGCCATGACTGGATTTTTTCAGCCATGTGTTTGGTGTTAATAAAAATCAGGGTCCTGTGTGGATCCATGTGCCGCAGCAAGCCAATCAGGAGTGGAATTTTTTCTTCGTTTGCCGTGTGATAAAGGGTCTGGGTTACTTTATCGGCGGTTTTTTGATCCGGCGCCACCTCGACTTCTACCGGGTCGTTCATATGATCATAGGCAAGTTCGCCTACCCGGTGAGAGAGTGTCGCTGAAAATAACAAGTTGAGTCGTTCTTCCCGGGCCGGCATGTGGTTTAACAAATAACGGATATCCTTGATAAAACCCAGGTCAAACATACGATCCGCTTCATCCATGATCATGACCTGGACCGCCTTGAGATCGAATATATTTTGTTTGAAATAATCTATAGTACGGCCCGGTGTACCGATCAGGATATCGACACCATCCTCAAGGGCCTTGCGCTGCTGCTCATAACCGGTGCCGCCATAAACGAGCACCATTTTGAAATCTGTGTATTTACCCAGCAGTTCGGCATCTTTATGGATCTGGATGGCCAGCTCCCGGGTCGGCGCCATAATAAATGCCCGGGGTTGAGTCAATTTTCTGCTTTCTGCTGCCGGGTGCTCCATAAGGTGGTTAAACATGGCCAATAAAAACGCCGCACTTTTGCCGGTGCCGGTCTGGGCCTGTCCGGCCACGTCCTTGCCAGCCAGTGCCAGGGGCAGGGTTTCTGCCTGAATTGGGGTACAAAACTCAAAACCAGCGTCTACGAGGCCTTTTAACAGGCTTTCTTGCAGGCCCAGGCCGGTAAATGGCTGATCGGTGATATGTGTGTCTGTCATAATAATGTCATAGTAATATTTGGCTAAAACCTTGTAGGGCGGGATTATACTGGCTGATTTCAGGAAATCAGTGCCGGCCCGCACTATAATACGAATAGTCGCTGTGGGGAATTAATAATGACACTTGCATTGCTCAGCGTATTCCGCTGAAATAGCATCCTCAAGCCAAAGTATAATCATAAACACAATAATCAAGCACCCAGACCAGGAGTAAAGAACCATGAGCGAAGGAATAGTCTATGTCACTGATGACAGTTTTGAGAATGACGTACTGTCGTCTGATGCGCCGGTATTAGTAGACTATTGGGCGGAATGGTGTGGTCCCTGTAAAATGATTACCCCGGTCCTGGAAGAAATAGCCAAGGAATATGGCGAAAAAATAAAAATCGCCAAGCTCAATATTGATGAAAATCCCGGCACACCACCAAAATACGGTATTCGGGGCATCCCGACCCTGATGTTATTCAAAAATGGCAATGTTGAGGCAACCAAGGTGGGTGCGGTCTCAAAATCACAATTATCGGCCTTTCTGGATGAAAATCTGTAACCATTCACATTTAAGTATTCGCGCTTAAATGAAGCTTTGGTCAATTGTCATCTCAACCGCAGTGGACGACTCCATGGCAAGGATTGTTCCAGACAATCCTATTGCATTCCCGCCATCCCTGGCAGTCAGATGGAGGAGGTAGAGCAACGCATGGAGCAGTTGCCGAGAGAACTCACTCCAAGAAACTTCAATAGTATCAGGAAGTTACAAGATTCCTCCGCTTCGGTCGGAATGACAAATAGTTGTCGGACTGGCAAACATGCCGGAATGACGAACATATCCGGAATGACAAACATATATTGATCAGAGTTTCCTTAATCTAGTATAAACAACTGAAAAAAAGACTAAAAATAGCAAATATCAGGCTGGGGCTGGACGTACTCGTTAACTAGTGCTAAGTTTCTGGCATACGAAAGACACAGGCACCTCGATACCCATTATGTCTGGTGCCCTTCAAGTCGCTATAAAAATAATCCAAAATAATCCTTTTTTTAAAATCATTTTAATAAACTCGAATCGTTTAATAAATTCGATCATTTAATAAATTCACTTTACATAGATACTTCATTTAATACTTTTACTTTCTTTTCACTCAGGATTTTCCAGGCTCTACGTCCCCCAATTCCAGGCTGGCCAATCCAGAACCAATCAACCACTCACACAAATGAAAAAAAACTAGCATGAACCTCTCCGAATTAAAGAAAAAACCCGTCACCGAACTGTCCAAGATGGCCAATGAAATGAATCTTGAAGGTGGCAGCAGAATGCGCCGCCAGGACCTGATTTTTGCCATTTTAAAATCACTCTCAAAAAAGGGTGAGGATATTACTGGCGAAGGCGTGGTCGAAATCCTGCAAGACGGCTTTGGATTTTTACGCTCCGCCGATTGCTCGTATCTTGCCGGCCCCGATGACATCTATGTCTCGCCCTCGCAAATACGTCGCTTTAATCTAAGAACCGGCGATACCGTAAGAGGTTTTATCCGGCCACCAAAAGAATCCGAACGTTACTTCGCCTTGTTGAAAGTTGACCAGATCAATTTCCAGGGCCCCGATGACGCCAAGCACAAAATCCTTTTTGAAAACCTGACGCCCCTGCACCCGCAAGACCGGCTCAGGCTGGAGCAGGATAATGAATCTGCGGAAAACCTGACCGCCCGGGTCATTGACCTGATTGCACCCATAGGTTTGGGCCAGCGTGGTTTGATTGTGTCGGCACCCAAGAGCGGTAAAACCGTCATGTTGCAACAAATTGCCCACTCTATTGTGGCCAACAATCCCGACGTTATACTGATGGTCTTACTCATTGATGAACGCCCGGAAGAAGTCACGGAAATGCGGCGCACGGTTCGCGGTGAAGTCATTTCCTCAACCTTTGATGAGCCCGCCACCCGCCACGTACAGGTGGCAGAAATGGTCGTCGAAAAGGCCAAACGCCTGGTTGAACACAAAAAAGACGTGGTGATATTGCTCGATTCCATCACCCGCCTGGCCCGGGCCTACAATACCGTGGTGCCCGCCTCGGGCAAGGTGCTCACCGGCGGTGTTGATGCCAATGCCCTGCAACGACCGAAACGCTTTTTTGGTGCCGCCCGAAATATTGAAGAAGGCGGCAGCCTCACCATCCTGGCCACTGCCCTGATTGATACCGGCTCAAAAATGGACGATGTCATTTACGAGGAATTCAAGGGCACAGGCAATATGGAAGTCCACCTTGATCGGCGCCTGGCAGAAAAACGCACCTATCCGTCGATTAACATTAATCGCTCGGGGACCCGTCGCGAAGAATTGTTACTGGAACCGGAAGAACTGCAAAAGGTCTGGATCCTGCGGAAATTACTGCACCAGATGGACGAAATGGAGGCCTCGGAATTCCTGCTGGACAAACTGCGATCCACCAAGAGTAATGCCGAATTCTTCCAGTCTATGAAAAGGTAGGCCAGGGAAAAGACAGGCCCGGGAAAAGGCAAGACAGAGAAACACCAGGCTTGGCCATTCTGGCCAGATAAGGCCAGAAACAGGTTTATTATAGGGCCAAATGGCCCTTGCTCCCTGGCACTTAATTGCATAGACTACGCCGCCGCCCAGCCGATGGACGAGGTCGGGAAATCAGGGTCTGATAGCAGATTCTGACTTAAAAGATCATTTTATATCTATTTAGAACAGGGGTTTAACATGAAAGCTGATATTCACCCAAAATATGCTGATATCAAGGTCACGTGCACCTGTGGGTCTGTTTTTACCACCCGGTCCACTAATGGTCAGGATCTCAATGTAGAAGTGTGCTCATCCTGCCACCCTTTTTACACCGGCAAGCAAAAAATTGTCGACAGTGCCGGACGCGTTGAAAAATTCCGCAAGAAATATGGGATGAAAAAGGCCGAGGCTTGAACCAGCCGATTTCCGCCAAAGTACCGAATATCCGGGCGTCCTTTCAGGGCGCCCTTTTTTTATTGCCCCTGATAATAATAAGCCTGGTCAGCAGCCAGGCCAGTGCCAGTCAAAGCGTTAATACCAGCCCCGGCGTGGCACAATCGGTCACCGTCACCAAGGTCATTGATGGCGATACGGTAATACTGGCAGATGGCCGCCATGTGCGCCTGATCGGCATCAATACCCCGGAAACCGGCAAAAAAGGCCGGCCCGAACAGCCCCTGGCCCGACAGGCCAAAAAACAGCTACAAACCCTGCTCCGAACAGGCAGGGTCACACTCACCCTGGGCAAACAGCCCCGCGACCACTACGGTCGAACACTGGCCTACCTGGATATCGATGGCAGAGATGTTCAGGCAACGCTTTTAGGGGCTGGAATGGGCTGGTTGGTTGTTATCCCGCCCAATATAAGCCGACTCAAGACCCAGCAGGCACAACAAAAAAGGGCCAAAAAACAACACCGGGGTGTTTGGGCAGAACCGGCCTACCAAGCCAAAAAAGCGCTAAAATTGACCGCCAAAGACACGGGATTTCAGCTTGTCCGGGGTCGCATCCAGTCTCTTGGCCGCAGTCGCAAAAATGTTTATCTCAACTTCGGGCTCAATTTCGCGGCCCGTATTAGCAAAAAGAACTGGCAAAATTATTTTCCTGAATCGGAGGAAGTATTTCTTAATAAAGTTGTCATAATAAGTGGCTGGATCAGTCAACACCGTGGCGGCAAATCCAGCGGTAAAACAAAAGAGAAATTGTTCATGAGCCTGAGTCACCCGGCCATGATAGAAATCGTAAAATAAACATTTAACGAACCAGGCAAATAAGAAATTATTCCTGTTAAACGACGAGCAAATAATGACCGAAAATCCGAAAGACAAAAATATAGACACTGCTAAAAATCTTGCCAATGATCTTAAAAAGGCCGCCCTGGATTATCACGCCCTGCCGGTGCCCGGCAAACTCAGTGTCACCCCCACCAAACCCTGTGCCACCCAGGCGGAGTTAGCACTTGCTTATACCCCCGGTGTTGCCGAACCGGTGCGGGCAATTGTTAAAGACCCGGCGGCGGCCTATCAATATACCAACAAGGGCAATCTTGTGGCCGTAGTCAGTAATGGCAGTGCCGTCCTGGGGCTGGGCAATACCGGCGCGTTATCATCTAAACCCGTTTTAGAAGGCAAGGCAGTTTTGTTTAAGCACTTCGCCGATGTCGATGTTTACGATATTGAAATTGATGCCAGTAGCAACCAGGAGCTGATCGACACGGTGGCTCACATAGCCCCGACCTTTGGTGGCATTAACCTGGAAGACATCAAGGCACCGGACTGTTTTGTTATCGAGAAGGCATTAAAAGAACGCCTGGATATCCCGGTATTTCACGATGACCAGCACGGTACCGCGGTCATTATTTCCGCGGGTTTGCTCAATGCCCTGGAGCTACAGGGCAAGAATATTGAAAATGCACAAATCGTTTGCCTCGGCGCCGGCGCCGCCGGTCTCAGCACCATGGATTTGTTCCTGGCCCTGGGTGCTAAAAAGGAAAATCTATTAATGGTGGACAGCAAGGGTGTCATCCATGACCAACGGGACGACCTCAATGAGTACAAACAACCTTTTGCCCGCAAGACTGACAAACGCACCCTGGCTGAAGCCATGCAAGGTGCCGATGTGTTTATTGGTGTCGCTGCCGGTCACCTGGTCAATCAGGGCATGGTCGCCAGCCTGGCCGACAAACCAATTATTTTTGCCCTGTCTAATCCTGATCCCGAAATCAGCCCGGAACTGGCCCACCAGGTACGCAGTGACCTGATCATGGCCACGGGTCGCAGTGATTACCCCAACCAGGTGAACAATGTTTTATGTTTTCCCTTTATTTTTCGGGGCGCCCTGGATGTCTGCGCCCACACCATTAACCAGCCCATGTTACTGGCCGCGGTTGAGGCCTTGCGCAGCCTGACCCATGTGCCGGTACCGCAAGAAGTGCTGGATGCTTACGGACTCCATGAGCTGGAATTTGGCCCGGGCTATATTATCCCGAAACCACTAGACCCAAGACTGATAAAATATTTACCGGTTGCCATTGGCCTGGCGGCGGCGGATTCCGGCGTGGCCCGGACCAAGGGTGGTTGTGCCGCACTTTTAGGTTAATTTACAATTGGTTTAAGTTTATAACGCTATCAAAACTAAACGAGCTTAAAACAGGGAAGAGGAGTAATTATGAATAAAATAACAATCGTAGGTGCCGGCCGTGTCGGTGAATCAACTGCCCAGACCATTGCCAAGGCCGAACTGTGTCGTGAAATTGTCCTCATCGACATCAAGGAAGGCATGCCCCAGGGCACGGCCCTGGATATCCAGGAATCAGCGCCCCAGTTTGGTTTTGATACCAAGTTGGCGGGCAGTAATAACATGGATGCCATGGCTGGTTCTAACCTGATAATTAATACCGCCGGCCTGCCGCGCAAACCGGGCATGTCCCGCTCCGATGTGCTGGATACCAACCTTAAAATAATGGACGGCATTGTCGACAAAATGGTGGAAGTGGCGCCCAACGCTATGTTGATGGTGGTGACCAACCCGGTTGATGTGCTCACTTATGCGGCCTGGAAAAGAAGTGGCTGGTCCCGCAATCGAATTTTCGGCATGGCCGGTGTCCTCGACTCCTCGCGCATGGCCAGTTTCGTGGCCATGGAAACCGGTTACTCGGTCAAGGATATTTCCGCCATGGTCATGGGTGGCCACGGCGATACCATGGTGCCCATGACACGCTTTACTTGTGTCAATGGCATTTCCGTTGATCAACTCTTGTCTCAGGATAAAATTGATCAAATTGTCGAACGCACCCGCGGTGGCGGTGCCGAAATCCTGGCCCTGAAACAAAACAGCTCGGCTTACGATGCCCCGGCAGCAGCCGTTGGTGCCATGGTCAGTGCCATTAGCCACGATCGTAATCGCATATTACCCGTGGTCGCAGCCCTCGACGGTGAATACGGTCAAAGTGATATTTGCATGGGTGTACCCGTGGTACTGGGCGCCAAGGGCATGGAAAAAATTATTGAACTGAAATTAACCAGGGAAGAAGCGGCAGCGTTCAAAACCTCAAGCGAAGCCGTACGTAAAGACATAAATGGGATTGGTAATAAGTAGGGAAACTCTGATCAATTGTCATCTCGACCGCAGTGGTGTCATCTCGACCGCAGTGGTGTCATCTCGACCGTAGTGGAGAGATCTCAACCCACGGAACTTCAGTCGTATCAGGAAGTGACAAGATTCCTCCGCTTCGGTCGGAATGACAAAAATTTATGTAGAATGACAAACTATATTGATTAGAGCTTCCCTGGTATTAATTTTTTTACAGAAATTTATACCAATAATATAAAAAATGCCTGTGACCATAGAAAGCAAAACCATTGCCTCAATACTGGCGTTAGTGTCGGTACGGTTTTCCCGTGCCGACCTGAGCTACGGCCACGGCACCGACAACCCGGATGATGAAGCGCTCTGGCTAATTTGCGCCGAACTCAACCTGCCACCGGATGTCCTGGAAACCAACCCAGATACAGCCGTCAGCCCGGAACAAGAAAGTCGCATACTGGAATTGTCCGAGTTGCGCATCAACACACGCAAACCCCTTGCTTATTTAATTAATGAAGCCTGGTTTGCTGGCCTGAAATTTTATGTCGATGAGCGCGTGATTATTCCCCGCTCCCACATCAGCGATTGCATACTTGATGAATTTCAACCCTGGATAGGTACGGGCAAGATCCACCACCTACTCGATCTTTGTACCGGCAGCGGTTGCATTGCCATCGCCAGCGCCCTGGTACTGCCCGGGGTCAAGGTTGATGCCGTTGATATCTCTACCGATGCCCTGGCGGTGGCCGATATTAATATCAGCAATTACCAGTTGCAAAAACGTGTCCAGACCATTCACTCGGATCTTTTTGCCGGGCTGGCCAACAAACAATACGACCTGATCCTGACCAACCCCCCATATGTAGGTGACCAGGAATATATGGACCTGCCAACGGAGTACCACCACGAACCGAAACTTGCGCTCCACTCCCAACGTGAGGGCCTGGAAATACCCATCAAGATCCTGTCCGAATCTGGTAAATACCTAAGCCCGACCGGTAGTTTAATCATGGAAGTCGGCGCCAGCGCCCGGTTATTACAGGAATTACTGCCACAAATACCCTTCTTATGGCTGGCCACGGAGTCTGAAGAAACCAGCGTTTTTTTACTCACCAGCGCCCAACTCACTGAATACCAACATGTCTTTGCAGGGCTGCTACACTAATTTAGAGGCCTATCAGGATTTATTGGTCAGAATTTATTGGCCAGGATTTATTAACGATCATTGCTGTCTATTTAGTAATGGATGGTTCGAGACTATATTTAAAAACTAAAAAGATCGATATTTGATGGAACAATTACTCGCACACCTGGTTGGCGATTATATTCTCCAAACCAGCCACATGGCCGAAAAAAAAATCCAGTCCATGGCCGTGGCGATATTTCATGCGTTTGTTTATAGCCTGCCGTTTTTATTTCTCACCCAATCACCCGCCGCCCTGGCAGTTATTTTTGGCACCCACACCATTATTGATCGTTATCGACTCGCCGCTTATGTCGCCCGATTTAAAAACATGGCCGGTGATCCAAGGCATTGGCAAAAATATGTCACCTACACCGGTTACAAAGAAGATACTCCAAACTGGCTGGCGGTCTGGCTGGTCATTGTCACCGATAACACCATTCATCTTTTGGTTAATTTTTTCTCGCTTAAATATCTTTAACAATAATCGAGTGTTTACTTTGTAGCTTTAATTCATCCGAGCGTATTGATCTCGCTCTTTTGGTGACTGAATGGCAAAATGCTGAAAATGGCTATGTATTTCGAATTAGACGGCGCGCTGTCTAATACCTTAAATCAGGGTATTATACGACACGCCATCTAATACACTGTTGGGCCCAAGAAGGAATGCCATGGGAAAATCAATTGGTGAACTAAATCATGACAATTTATCAATATCACCAAAATACAGGGTAGCTGATTGGGTGAATGCTAGAGATGCGAAAAACTGGGACGAAATGATAAATATATTTCATGATCGCATCGAAAGTAGATATTTAAAACCAGTTAGATTAATAGCTGCTGATAAGGAAATAGGTGAGTTTTCTGGGTTTTCTATATTGGCACTTGATTGTCTGATTATTGAAACGTTAAGTCAGTTCTATTCGGGGTCTGATGAAACCCAAGGGGAGCATAAAAAAGCATTCTGGACATTCTTCAAAAGCAGTGATCGCTTCAAGGGTAGTTTTTCTAAAGCTAAAGCATTCACCTTTTACAGTCACTACAGGTGTGGGATTCTCCATCAAGCACAAACAAAGTTAAAATCTGTGGTGAGAATGGACCAAGAAGAAATGATAAAAACAGTTGGCGCAAAGGTTTCGGATGGTCTTGTTGTTGATAGGGTAATATTTCATTCGGCTCTGGAGTGTGAAATTACGGATTATAAAAATAGGCTTCAAAATGGGAGTAAAGAATTAAGGACTTACTTTATTTCAAAAATGAACTTTATATGTGGTATTTAGGCCCAACAAGAAAATCCAGCCGACCTCCTTCGTCGGCGGCTGATTTAAACGTTATTACTAATCATGCGCTTTGGTAAGTGTAATATTACCCTTAAAATTCCATATTTAGCCTCTATTATAGACTTGACTAAATTTAGTAAGAAGACTAAACTTAGTCAAGTTTATAACAGATACTGGATATATAAATGCCTGATTTTAAAAACCCCTTTCGCCCAGGCGCTGGTCATACACCGCCATATTTAGCTGGTAGAGAATATGAGCGTCAAGAGTTTTTACGTCTACTCACCCAAGAAAGAATTCTAGAAAATGTCGTACTTACGGGCTTACGGGGGGTTGGCAAGACTGTGCTGCTAGAAACATTTAAGCCTCAAGCAATAAATGATGGTTGGTTGTGGGTAGGTACGGATTTGTCTGAATCAGCAACTGTGAGTGAAGATAAAATTGCTGTTCGTTTATGTACAGACCTTTCTATAATTACATCTGGAATTGTAATAAATACCAGTGTAGTACAAAAAATAGGCTTTAGTGGTGATGTAGAGCTAACTGAGCACACTCTTGGCTATCAAACACTGCTCGATATTTATAATTCCACACCTGGACTTGCACTAGATAAGCTCAAAAAAGTTTTAGAAACAGCATGGTTGGTTTTATCTAGCGCTAATCACCCTAAAGGTATTATTTTTGCCTACGATGAAGCGCAAAATCTTTCGGATCAAGCGCAAAAAGAAGAGTATCCATTAGCTTTACTACTTGATGCCTTTCAATCCTTGCAAAGACAAGGAATGCCATTAATGTTAGTACTTACAGGGCTACCTACATTATTTCCTAAACTGGTCGAATCTAGGACATTCTCAGAAAGAATGTTTCGTGTGATATTTCTTAAGAGTTTAAAGCCAAATGAAAGTAGAGAAGCAATACATAAACCAATTGAAGATCATAGTTGCCCCATAAAGTTGAGTAAGGATTCAGTTCAAACAATTATTAATATGTCTGGCGGGTATCCATATTTTATCCAGTTTATTTGCCGGGAAGTATATGATTCTTTTATGCAAAAAATTGACAAAGGCGAACAAGCCTCCGTACCTGTTCAAGAAATAGAACAAAAGTTAGATACAGATTTTTTTGCTGGCCGCTGGGCTAAAGCAACAGATAGACAAAGAGAGCTTTTATCATTAATAGCACTGTTGGAAAATTGCAACGACGAATTTTCAGTTCAAGAGGTTGTGGAACGATCAAAAGCGGTTTTAGAAAAACCATTTTCTAGTAGCCATGTGCATCAGATGTTGGGCACGTTAAGCACACAAGGCTTAGTCTTTAAAAATAGACATGGCAGGTATTCATTTGCCGTTCCGTTAATGGAAAAGTTTATTAGCAGGCAAGGACTAATTACTTAATGTATGGTGATAAATCAGCTTATAATTAGCTCAACGTTGACTATTTTACACGCCGCTTCGCTCTACTACGCGTCATATATCAACATAGAAGGCATAGAAGAGAAGGAGAAGGGGTCAAATCTTGACTTAACATATTAAATATTAAAAGGAGTTACCAAATACCGACCACAACGCGCTTGCACGTTTGCAACGCGGCTGATACGAAGAAGTATCAGGTGGGGCGGCGAAGTTCAAAGAGCTTCCAGATGCATCACTCCCGTCCCATTCATTCTGCGGCAGTTAGCCAAGGAGGCTAAAATGAGTTCTCCCACAAGAGATAACCCGATCAAAAAGCTGCAGCAACTTTGGCAACGCCTCCAGCACGTACCCGGTGGCGCCTGGATATTTAGCCGAATACTTGGCTGGGTCGTCCCCTATACAGGATCGATTGGCGCCAATGTTAAAGCACTTAAACCCGGATATGCCCTAATTCACTTGCGAGATCGCCGACGGGTTCGCAATCATCTGCACTCGGTACATGCCCTTGCTTTGGCGAATCTTGGCGAAGCCGCCAGCGGGCTGGCGATGCTGGGTACCCTGTCTGCCGATACTCGCGGTATCCCCACCAAACTTACTATCGATTTTTATAAAAAAGCGCGCGGACTTCTGATCGCAGAAAGTCACTGCTCACCACCGACAGTGACCCAGGACACAGATTTTGAAGTCTACGCTGACATACGAGACACTGATGGTGACATAGTGGCTCGAACAACGGTGAGCTGGCGACTGGGCCCGGTACCGCCAGCACCATGAATATCCGCTCAACTCCCACCGACAATCGGTTTAGCCGGCAGGCGGGCATCACGCTGCCCATTATCTGTGGGCCAATGTATCCCTGTAGTAATCCTGAATTGGTGGCAGCCACATCAGAGGCCGGTGCCCTCGGCATCGTGCAACCGATCTCACTGACCTATGTACATGGTTATGATTTTCGTGAAGGCTTACGCTATATACGCTCGTTAACAGACAAACCCATTGGCATGAACGCGCTGATCGAGCAAAGCAGCAAGCGCTATCATGAGCGCATGGTTCGGTGGATCGAGATCGCGCTGGAGGAAGGTGTTCGGTTTTTTATTTCTTCGATGGGTAAACCTGACTGGGTTGTCAAACGCGTACACGCAGCTGGTGGCATTGTTTATCACGATGCGACCGAGAGAAAATGGGCAGAAAAGGCAATCGAAGCGGAAGTAGACGGTCTTATTGCGGTGAATAACCGGGCGGGCGGTCATGCGGGTAATGAGTCAGCACAAGAGCTGTACGAAACATTGCAAGGGTTTGGCCTGCCGCTGATATGTGCAGGTGGTATCAGCACCCCGACTGATTTCCAGCAGGCACTGAACCAGGGATATTCCGGCGTGCAAATGGGAACCCGGTTCATTGCGACAACAGAATGCAATGCAACTACACCTTACAAACAGGCGATCGTCGATGCAAAAGAATCGGATATCGTGCTAAGCGACCGCGTCACCGGTACGCCCGTCTCACTTATACGCACTCCCTATATTGATCGTCTTGGCATCAAAGCCAATATATTTGAAAAATGGATGTTGCGCGGACAAAAACGGAAATACTTAATGCGGACAATTTATTTACTGAAATCTATGTGGAAGTTGAAGCAAGCCGTGCTCGATAAAACCGGCTCGCTTGATTACTGGCAAGCGGGGAAAAGTGTCGCAGGCATTAATGCGATCGAATCGGTGGGGACAATAATAGCGCGATTTTCCAAAGTTAAACCGCAACAGGAATTTGTTGATAGCAAAAATGGTCGCAAGGATTAAGTTTCAGGAACGAGAAACAGCTTACTATTTACTGCTACGCCCCTCACGCGACAGCGTCACACCCTCCAGTCTTTTGCTACAGAGTTGTGGGACAGCAGTAGGTCAGATCCTTTTGGACACACCCTAAAAAAACAGTGCTTATTCCTTAAATAAGCGCTGGTTGGCCATATAACCCGGCCGTTTGTCGTCTGATCTTGTGATGCCCAAATGCAATTTTCAAATTTACCCACTCTGACGGTCTCTATTCTATGAGCTTGTGTTTTTTTAGCTCAACATATCGAAAAAGGAGATGCATAAATGTCGGCCTGGATAAAGGTGCAGGTATCGACATATTGACTATAATTAAGTTATCACATTCCAGAATTTCAACTGTTCCTGCCCTGACCTAAAATACTTATGAAATACGTTTTATTAATTCTTGCCTTGATGCTCTCTGCCTGTAGTGGTGGATCAGGTAGTGGCAGTAGCGGCACCCCAGCCCCGGCTACCATCACCCTGGCCATGTCGTTCGAACAGGGAAATCCGGGTGAGATTGAAGTGCGTATCCAAACGACAGTTCAGAACGGCGCTGCCGGATTTGTACCCGATGCAAGCTTTTTAGGTATTACGGCAGATTTCGGTACGCTCGGTAATGTCACTGCGATTACCGTTCCTGGCGCCCTCGCCAACCAGACCAACTTTTCGGCCACGCTGACACCGCCAGTGACAGACAATTTTAATGACAACTGGACGGGCGAAATACCGGTCACAGCTCGTTACCTGGAACCTGGCAACAACCTGGATAAATCTATTACACGCATTACGCTGGTGCTCACAAGTGTGATGCCGGGTCTTGGTCAACCAGAAGCGGTGCCTGGTTTAGTAAATACACTGGGTGTTGAAGACAGCCCCCAGGTCAGCCCGGATGGTCAGTGGTTGATCGTGGGAACCTATAGCCCGATTGATCTTGGTTATTGTCTGGTGAACGGCACAAACCTGAACAGTCCGGCATGCAATATTAATTATTTTGACCAAAGCGGTGTCGAACGCCCAAATATGTTTGGCGCCAATCGCATCACTGACGCCACCACCATCGATCACGCCGTACCTGCCATTAATTATGGTACACTTGCCACGCCGCCAGTCGCCAGTTACGGGTTCCGTCTGATGAATGACAATACCTTTGGCGATCCTTTTGTGATCGGTATCGACGCCGGCGGATACCCCTGGCAGACACCTTTTGGTTATTCTATAGATGCTATTGTCGGCACTCAGGCGCGTGCATTCTACTCCTATGACAGTTTTAATGATGTGCCCGACACACGTAATGATATCTACCATTCCGATATCACGCTGGGAGTGTCTAACGTCCTGGGCGACTATCAGAATGCGGTATTAATGAATTTTACAGGAACGGAGGCAGTCATTGACTTCGTCCCCATTTGCCCCACTGTTGATTGTCAAAATACCAACCCTCACATTACCCAGGACAGGTTATGGTTTGACAACGAACGTCAAAGTGCTGACCCTCTCTTTAGTCCTGACCTTTTCTTTGTCGATGTCATTCGAGATGGTGCTGGTTTGCCTACGGCCTACTCAAGCCCGCAACTAATTCCAGTCAGCCAGGCCATGCGCGGTGAGTCGATGCCCTATATGGATGGCGACACCCTGTATTACCAGTGCGAACAAAACCTTTGTCGCTCGCAACTGGTTTCTTCTGGT
>QIGL01000097.1 GCA_003228915.1 Acidiferrobacteraceae bacterium | reverse complement strand
GTTCTACAGTGGGCGGGAATGCAATAGGATTGTCTGGAACAATCCTTGCCATGGAGTCGTCCACTGCGGTCGAGATGACAATTGGTCGGAGTTTCTTTACTTTTCAAAAAAATTAAATAATTTTAAATCACTATGCCCGTTACTGTTAATAATTCTATTAAAATTATACTGGCCCAGCAGAATTTCGTTGTCGGTGATTTCAGGCAGAATTTAATCAAGTTGCGTGCAGCCATTGATAAATCGCGAGATGAGCTGTCCGCTGACCTGGTTGTTTTTCCGGAGCTGGCTTTGTCTGGATATCCCCCGGAAGATCTTTTGCTGCGCAAGGGATTTCTGGATCAAAACAAGCAGGCGCTTGCCGAAATAGCGCTAGCTGCGAAGGGCATTGCAGTAATCATTGGCCATCCATCTATCAAGTCAACTGCTGATCAAGCTAAAAAAATAATACTTTTTAACAGCGCAAGCCTGTTACGAAATGGCAAGGTTGTAGCAACGTACTGCAAACATAAACTGCCCAACTACAGTGTTTTTGATGAAAAACGCTATTTTATTGCCGGCCACGATCCCTGTGTATTCGAACTTAATAACGTTAAACTGGGTCTCACAATCTGCGAAGATATCTGGGAACCAGACGTAACCAGGCAAGCAAAAGAAGCAGGCGCAAATATAATTATAAACTTGAATGCCTCGCCATTTCATATTAACAAACAATCAGAAAGGGAAGCTGAAGTTAAAAAACGCGTCAGCGAAACCGGGCTGCCAGTATTGTATGTCAATTTAGTCGGTGGCCAGGATGAGCTGGTATTTGATGGCGGGTCATTTGCCATGGATCAATCGGGCAGGGTTTGTGTTCGTGCGCCGGCATGCCTTGAAGAATTATTACCTGTGACGTTCACCAATGAAAAAAACCTGGTCCTGACCGGTTCGTCATTGTCACCGGTGCCTGATCTGGAGAAGAGTATTTACCAGGTGCTGGTGCTGGGTGTGCGAGATTATGTAGAAAAGAATGGTTTTCCCGGCGTGGTCATTGGTTTGTCAGGCGGTATCGACTCAGCATTAACACTGGCGATTGCCGTTGATGCGCTGGGTTCGGATAAAGTAGAGGCCGTGATTATGCCTTCGCAATACACCGCTGCCATGAGCATAGAAGATGCACGCACACAGGCTGAATCACAAAACGTCAAGTTACGAGAAATTTCTATTGAGCCCATGGTTAAATCTTTTTCGAGCAGTTTAAGGCAGGAATTTTCCGGCACCAACCCGGATACAACTGAAGAGAATATCCAGGCCAGGATTCGCGGTGTCCTATTAATGGCTATTTCCAATAAGTTTGGAAAAATGGTGCTGACAACGGGTAACAAAAGCGAGATGGCTGTGGGTTATGCAACATTGTATGGTGACATGGCTGGCGGGTATGCCGCGATTAAAGATGTGCCAAAAACAATGGTTTACCGACTGGCTAACATGCGGAACCAGCGTTCAGCCGTGATTCCGGAACGGGTGCTTGCTAGACCACCATCCGCCGAGTTGGCACCTGATCAGAAGGACAGCGATTCTCTTCCGGAATATGACGTGCTTGACCAGATCCTGGAATCTTATATTGAGCTGGACCTGTGCGCCCACGATATTATTGATCAAGGTTTTGATGCAGAAGTTGTGAGTAAAATCATCAAAATGGTAGACAGGAATGAATATAAACGCAGGCAGTCAGCACCTGGTGTGCGCATAACGCAACGCGCATTTGGCCGTGATCGGCGTTATCCCATTACCTCGGGCTATGGAAAAGGGTAGCGCCCAGCCCTGCTGGCTTGCTAAGCTTGGCCAGCGCCTAAAACATATAGAGCTATCAATGCATAGAATAAATAAGCCACGATTTTTTGCAGCACGATATTAAAAAAGAGGCAAATATGAAGAAAATTGAAGCCATCGTAAAACCTTTTAAGCTTGATGACGTAAGGGAATCGCTGTCTGAAGTTGGGGTTACCGGTCTGACTGTAACCGAGGTCAAGGGATTTGGTCGCCAAAAAGGCCATACGGAAATGTATCGTGGCGCTGAATACGTGGTGGATTTTTTACCAAAAGTAAAAATTGAAGTTGTAGTGTCAGAAGACTTGCTGGACAAGTGTATCGAAACGATTACCAGTGCTGCCAGGACTGGTAAAATTGGTGATGGCAAGATTTTCGTTTCAAACGTCGAAAAAATTGTAAGAATTCGGACGGGCGAGACTGATCACGATGCTATCTAGCTTGCTTGCTTGTCTCCATTTTCTTCGTTTTCTTCATCCGAAACAGGCGTAGAGAGGTGTTTGATCAAGTATTTACTTTTTGGGAAATTTGCCTGCAGTACTCTCAGCGTGTCGTTTTCAAGTGCGCTCATCCCCATTTTTTGATACGACATTAGCTGGAGCCAAAGTGCATCTTCGATCGCAGGGCTCCTTTGGTATTTCTTGAGCACCGTTTTTGTGCGATTCACTGCGGCAACATACGCTTCTTTTTTATAGTAAAATTTTGCCACGTTAATTTCATATCTTGCCTGGGCATCAAATAAAAACGCCAAACGTTTTTTGGCATCTGCCGCATAACGACTCTCAGGAAAACGTTCTACCAATTCCTGAAAGCTATTAAAGGCGCTGCGAATTGCTTTAGGATTCCTGTGTGTGGCATCCGTAGAGGCATCAAATAGTGTGCTAATGAAGCTTTTTTTCTCGTTAAAGTAAATTATTCCTTTGAAATAATAAGCGTAGGCGACATGGGGATGAGCCGGGTGCAGCCTGATAAAACGTTCAGCAGCAGCAATTGCAAGTTCTGGTTCTTCGTTTTTAAAATAGGCGTAAGCAACTTCCAGCTGGGCCTGTTCAGCATAACGGCCATACGGAAATCTCGCTTCCAGTGTTTCGTAGTTTTTTATGGCGCTGTCATACTGGCCCGCTTCCATGGCTTCTTTGGCCTCAACGTAGAATCTCTGGGGTGTCCAGTCCTTAGTCTCGTCTTCGTCAAGGCTGGCACAACCTGACATAATCAAGAAGCTGGTAACTATGGTAAAACGTAAAATGTATTTAAAATTAATTTGCATAATGGTTCGTGGATCGGGTGGCCCAAGTATTAAGCTGGCCGCAAGAATAGCGCGATTTTATAGTAACGGGAATGCCCGTTAAAAAATTCTATAACTAGTTGAAATATAAGTATAAAAAATGAGTAACGAAATAATACACTTTGAGATTGATATCGAAATGGCAGGACGACGCCTGGACCAGGCGTTGGCAATCTTGCTGCCAGCTTATTCCCGAGCCAGGATCCAGCAATGGATTAAAGATGGCCATGTCACGATTGCCAGCCTGGTTCCCCGTCAAAGGGACAAGGTGAAGCTGGGACAGATTGTCAAAATTACTGTACCGGACGAAGAAGAAATTCCATGGTCAGCGGAAGCAATCGAATTAAATATAATATTTGAGGATGAGCATCTTATTGTGACCGAAAAACCAGCCGGACTGGTTGTTCATCCGGGTGCCGGGAATTATTCAGGGACACTCTTGAATGCGTTACTTCACCACGAGCCGGCGCTGGCAAAACTGGCCCGCGCCGGCATTGTTCACAGGCTTGATAAAAATACATCAGGGTTACTGGTGGTAGCGAAAAATGAAGCAACCAGGTTATCCCTGATTCAACAATTACAGGATCATTCGCTAAAACGCGAATACCTGACCGTGGTCCAGGGCACTATTATTGCTGGCGGCGAAATTAACCAACCCATTGGCAGGCATTATCGTGACCGGACAAAAATGGCAATAACGCCAACAGGGAAACCGGCACTGACCACATATCGTGTCAGTGAGAAATATCGCCAACACACTTTGCTGAAGGTAAATTTGTCGACTGGTCGAACCCACCAAATAAGGGTTCACATGGCATTCATAAAACACCCTGTTCTTGGTGATCCGGTTTATGGCGGCCGGCTGAAATTACCAAAAAATATAACTGAGGATTTTAGAGATCTTTTAACAGGATTTAAACGCCAGGCTTTGCATGCACAAAAACTTGGGTTAGTTCATCCGAAAACCGGAGAAAATATATCGTGGGAAAGCCCGGTTCCTGAAGACATGAAATTACTCATTAACGCACTTAAATCAGATTCAAAACTGTAAAAGCAAAATAAGAAATTGAAACCAGAATTTATAATTCCAGATTGGCCGGTAAAATCCAATATCAGGGCACTGTCAACAACGCGAAAGGGCGGCGTCAGTGAACCTCCCTATAACAGTTTCAATGTTGCAGGCCATGTCGATGATAAAATTAAATCTGTAAGTAAAAATAGACGCCTGCTGAAAGCGCAGGGTAACCTGCCTTCGGAACCTGTTTGGTTGCAACAAACTCATGGCATAACAATTGTCGATGCAACTCCCGAATTAATAGGCGGCCAGGCGCAAGCAGACGGTATTGTTTCCAGTCAGGCCAACATCGTCTGCCTGGTGCAAGCAGCGGATTGTTTACCCGTGCTGGCCACCAATACTAAAGGCGATAAGGTCGGGGCATTTCACGCTGGCTGGCGCGGACTGGTTTCAGGAATTATTGAAAATGGCATAACGGCAATGACTACAGAGCCTGATGAAATTCTTGTCTGGCTGGGGCCCGCAATTGGTCCCCAGCATTTTGAGGTTGGAGAGGATGTCTACCAGGCATTTACTAAAAAATACCCAGGCTGTAGTAAAATATTTACTGAACCGGTCAATGGCAAGCGCTATCTTGATATAGTCGGTGCCGCCAGATTAATTCTTGGAACCTGTGGTGTCAGCCATATTTACGGGGGTGATTACTGTACATATAGAGATAAGGAGCGTTTTTTTTCCTTTCGTCGGGATAAAATATGTGGACGTATGGCAAGTATGATCTGGATGGCGAGCTAAACACTCATTGTTCTGGTATCGGCTGAATTAAAACCGTGTTTTAGTGTATGCCATGTTAATATTCAGAATTTTTCACGGCAACACTGGTTCTGAAAATAACAGTATTTTTATATTTTATTAAAACTTCCAATAAAGACAAACACTCGCAGAAAGCATAAAAATGAATACAACTCTTCTCTGGATTATTTCTTTTACGTTTTTTGCCGGGATATTGAGCGTTCTCGCCAGTAGTATTTTTTTAGTATTGCCGAAAAAAACAAGAGAGAAAATGTTAAGCCCGCTAATAAGCCTGGCAATTGGCGCGCTTTTGGGCGCTGCGTTCCTGGGTTTGCTGCCACAGGCGCTTGAGTCTCAATATATTAGCGACCCACGTGATGTCGCAGCAACCATCTTGATCGGGTTACTGGCATTTTTTCTACTAGAGAAGCTCGTGCTTTGGCGACATTGTCACCATGACACTTGTGAGGCACATGTCCCTGGGCCCGATGCCAAGGAGTATGCCGCTGGCAGGTTAATCCTGATTGGTGACAGCTTCCATAATTTTATTGACGGCATCCTTATTGCGGGCGCATTTATAACAGACATACAGTTGGGAATTTTAACTGGCCTGGCAGTGACGGCACACGAGATTCCACAAGAAGTAGGCGATTTCGCTATTTTATTAAAGAGTGGCTACAGCAGGGCCAGGGCATTGGCCTTCAATATTGCTACCAGCATCACCAGCGTAGCAGGTGGTATAATCGCATTTTATTTTTTCAGGGAATCGCAACAAATTTTACCTTACGTGCTTGCCTTTGCGGCAGCAAGTTTCATCTACGTTGCAGTGGCAGATTTAATTCCAGGCCTTCATAAACGCGTAGACCTCAAAACAACTATCCAGCAGTTTGTATTGATACTAACTGGTATTTTAATTATTTATTTTATGCAAGAAATACTGCACTGATTCTGAATTGATTCGGAAACGTATCTGAAATGTATCTGGGCTGATTTTGCGCAAATAATGCGACGACAGATTTCTGCTAACATTCTCAACTTCTGTCGTTTTCCCACCTGGAGGCTGTATGGAGAAAAACCAACAAAGTAAAATTGTCTGGCATTTGTTAACGTTAGTTGGCGAAGATCGTCCTGGCATTGTGGCCGGTGTCACTACTTTACTTTACAAGGGAGGATGCAACCTGGGAGAAACATCCATGTTGCGGCTTGGCGGCTTGTTCACCATCATGATGATGGTTAGTGGCGCCGAAAGTGATAAAGCGTTGCAAACAGTCATTTCCCCGGCGGTGAAAAAATTTAAATTAAGAGCCCATGTGGATAAAGCAGGTGCGCGCTTACACGCCCATAAAATACCGAATGTACAAATCACGATTTATGGTGCTGACCGTGCGGGTATAGTCGCGGATACAGTAGCAACGCTGTCGGATAGCGGGCTGGATATACTCGATCTGAACTCGGATGTGGCTGGCAGTGCTGAAAAACCAGTTTATGTCCTGATGATTGATGGCGACGCAACACAAGGACTGGAGCGTCTGGAAGCTTCGCTCGCCAGCCTCGAGAATAAAGGGTTTGAAATTTCTCTGACACCACTGGAGACCATGGTTGGTTAAATAAATGACGGTTCTTGATATCCTTACCTATCCGGATGAGCGATTAAAACAAGTGTCGCTTCCGGTGGTCTCCTTCGACAAAAAACTGAAAGACTTTATCTCCGCCCTGGAGCAGACAATGGATGCCGGGCCAGGCGGCGTTGGTATTGCAGCACCGCAAGTCAATAAATTGCTGAAGATTATTATTGTTGATGTTAGTCCTATGGCTAATACAGCAAAAAAAAGAAAGCGGCGTTTTAAATCCAGCAATCATGGCCGTTTAATTCTCATTAACCCGGAGATTGTAAGTGTTAGTGGTGCAGAGGTTGCGCGTGAAGGCTGCTCATCAGTGCCAGATTATACGGCTAACGTGGAACGTCCCAAACTTATCACTGTCAGGGCAATGACGGCACATCAAGAAGTAAAAAACATAGAATGCGAGGGTTTTGAAGCAAGGGCAGTGTTACATGAAATAGATCATCTTGACGGCAAGTTGTTTTTGGACCGGATAATATCAACGCGAGAATTATTCAGGCGCAAGGTTTACAGCTAATTATAAGTACAGGTAACCTTTGCGTATCAAATTATCTACTTCGTCCGGTCCATAAGGAACTATTTCGGCAAAAGGAGGCATATCGTCTTTTTTTAACCCGAGTTCTTTCATTTTAGTGTTACAAATTTTAATTTCTATCACATCGTTGGCGTCAAGTTTCGCGGCCTTGTCTACAATTTTTTTATATTTTTTGTAATATTTTTTATCAAAAAACTTTATTTCATCTCCGTGTAGCACCAGGGCAATGCCAACGCGGGTATATTTAATGCCATTATTTTTTTTGTTGCCGGATTCATATAATTCTTCTGCCCGGGTTAACAATGCTTCAATTTCTTTGGCGGTATGTAAAGTTACATCAATTACATAACGCCCATCATTCCTGTTTTCTATTTTGGCCTGAGGCTCACCTTCCTGGGAAAACGCAGGCGTTGTCACAAAAGGCAGTGAAATAAACAAAGACAGTAGAAAAAACGAAGTAATATTTAGTGGCTTAATTAACATATTAGTTTATACAAAAATAATAAAGGACAGTCGTGACAGCAATGGTGCATAAGTATACATTCTTTATCCAGAAATCAATAAGGAAAAATCCGTGGCATGGAGATTCTTGGTAATGTCGCCAACCGAGATATAATCAATTCCTGTCATGGCAATACTTCGAATGTTATCCAGGTTAATGCCCCCGGAGGCTTCAAGTTCAACTGCACCACCGGCAGTTTTAACGGCTAATTTTATGTGCTCAACAGAAAAATTATCAAGCATAATTCTTGTGGCACCAGCCTTTATTGCTTGTCCCAACTGGTCAAGGTTCTCAACTTCTATTTCGATGAACTGGCATTTTGTCCCGGGTTTGTCCGGGTTAATTGCCCTGGCACGCTCAAGTGCAGATTGTACTGAACCAGCGGCGCTAATATGATTTTCTTTAATTAAAATTGCATCATACAATCCCATCCTGTGGTTTAACCCACCACCACAACGAACTGCGTATTTTTGTGCATCCCGAAGACCAGGCAGTGTTTTCCTCGTGTCCAGAATTACGACATCAGTACCAGCAATTGCATCAATATAAACCCTGGTGCGGGTGGCGGTACCTGATAATGTTTGTAAAAAATTTAAAGCCGTTCGTTCGCCTGTAAGCACTGCTCGTGACGGGCCGGTTATGCGACATACTTTGCTGGTTTTCGTTACTGGGTCACCATCAGAGAAATCCCAATGAATAGTAATATTTTTATCAAGCTGGTTAAATACTTCTTCAAACCATTGTCTTCCGCAAAGGATTGCATTTTCCCGACAAATTAAATCTGCGCTAATAATAACTCCCGCTGGCAAGAGATTAGCCGTTAAATCAATGCTGCAAATGTCAGAACCCCCGGAATATTCTTCCCCAAGATCCTCTTTAAGTGCCGCGCTAACATTGTTTTTAATAATTTCTATATTCACGTTGTCGACCAGCCTGCCATATCAAATAAAATATTAAGATCAAGAAGTTTCTTTAGATGCCGATAATTTTGAAAAATAATCGGTGTGTAATTTTTTAACTATACCTGCCAACAATACAAGACTGATTATATTTGGCAATGCCATGAGTATGTTCATTACATCTGCAATATTCCAGACTAGCTGTAAAGGAACTGAGGCGCCCACTATAATAAGTAATGTATAGATGATGCGATAGGGCAGTACGGCCCGGTGACCAAATAGAAAATGAGTTGCACGGTCGCCGTAGTATGACCAGGCAATAATTGTAGAGAATGCAAATAGAGACAGACCGATACCGACGACCCAGCCTCCTGCGGCACCTAGTGTTTGTGTAAATGCATGGGCTGTTAACGCGGCACCAACCAGGTTCTCATCACTTGTCTGATAAACACCAGTGACAATAATTACCAGGCCCGTCATGGAGCAAATAACGATGGTATCAATGAATGGCTCCATCATGGCAACCAGGCCCTCCCTGACCGGTTCATTGGTTTTTGCTGCCGCATGAGCGATAGGGGAGGAACCGAGGCCGGCTTCATTGGAAAATAACCCGCGGGCGACACCCCAGCGAATTGCTTCACCAACGGCCGCGCCGCCTACTGCCCATGGGTTAAGGGCATAGTTAAATATGGTAATCAGCGCTTGCGGGATTTCTGAAATGTGGCTGAACAATACAATCAAGGCGGCTGTTATATATAGTATCGCCATAAAAGGAACTATTGTACTGGCTACCTTGGCAATCCGTTTGACACCACCAAGAATGACCAGGCCAACTGTGATGGCCATGAAAATTCCAACCGCCAGTTTGTACTCTTTGATGTCTGGCAAAATATAACCCAGGCCATCGACAACCGAATTGGCCTGTACCATGTTACCAATACCGAATGATGCAATCACTGCAAACACAGCGAAAGTAATTGCCAGGCCACGATGTTTTAGCCCATGTAGTATGGTGTACATCGGGCCGCCGGCAACTTCCCCGTCATTTATTTCCCGGTAACGCAATGCCAGTGTGACTTCTGTAAATTTTGTTGCCATGCCTACGAAGGCCGTTACCCAGATCCAGAACAATGCACCTGGCCCACCAAGCGAGATCGCCGTGGCCACCCCGGCAATGTTACCCGTGCCAACGGTCGCTGATAACGCAGTGGATAAGGCCTGGAAATGTGAAACTTCACCAGCATCTTCGGGCTTGCTATGCTTGCCGGAGATAAGCGAAATGGCATGACGAAAACCATGCAACTGGACCAGGCGCATTTTCCAGGTCAGGTAAAAACCGGTGCCAACTAATACTGCCAGCGTAATATAGTTGCCCCAGAGTAATCCTGAGAGATCGCCTGACCAGGTCGTCAGAAGTGAAATAAAATTTATATCATCCATAGGCAATCAGTAGGAATTTTTTTATATTGTTTATAACAATCTGGCCGTTATTGACTAATTGCGAGTCTTAGACCTGCAAATACATGTCTTTTTTCGGGCGTGTAAAAGTTCCTGAAAGAGGCGCGCCTGATCCTGTCATCTGTGTAGATGCTGCCGCCTCGCAAAGTATAGTGCTGGTTGTTAAACCAGGGCTTTGAATAATTCTCGTATGGAAACGCAGTAAACCCGGGGTAGGGATAAAAATAGTTTTGACACCACTCCCATGCCTGGCCAGTTTCAAGATCACTACCACTATTAGCTGTATCCGCATGTTCCCATTCTATTTCAGCAGGCAGGCGGCACCCGGCATAACGGGCAAATGCCCGGGCCTCAAAGTGGCTAATACCGTAAACGGCCGCGTCTGGTTTCAGGTTACCGGGTTTGCCAAATTCCAGGCAATACCATTGATTGTTTAAATCTCTTCGCCAGTGAATGGGCGCACGGTTTTTTGATTGTTGTAACCAGTCAAGACTTTCACCGTCCCAGTAACTTTTTTCCTGGTAACCGCCTGATTCCATGAACCCCAGGTATTCAGAATTTGTCACAGCCTGCCGGGAAATTGAGAATGCATCGAGGCTGTTTTCATGACGGGGTATTTCATTGTCATAGGCAAATGTTTTATCCGGACAACCAGTTATTGTTTTTGCAGACCTGAAATTTATGGCAGGAAGACAGGGTTTGACTGGTTCAATAGAGGATGTGCAAACATGTTCTGACCAGTCGATCTTAAGCGTTTTATATAAAATTATTTGTTGTAGTGTTTCGATGTGCTGGCAGTAATGTTGAACCAGAAACGTGGGCAGGTAGTTGTTATCGAGCAGTGTGTGAGCTTTATTTTTTTCAATTAAATCATTTAGCAAATCAAGATTTTGGTTATGATGATCCTTAACCGTCTTGATTAATATATTCAATTCCGGAAGTTTCTGTCCTCTTTCATGTTTTGGGCTTAACCAGGGGAAATACAGATTTTGCAAATCGGTTTCGTCTTCTGGTTTGCCAGGCAACATGTGTTGCAACCAGTAACTTTCGATATAAACACAATGGCCAATGTGCCAGCCGACAGGACTCAGGTCAGAATGAAACTGCAGGTGCCATTGATCGGCGGGGACTGTAATTGCCAGCGCCAGGATATCCTGGTAAGAATTATCAAGTTGTTTTATCGGGTCTGCCAACATACTTTTGCACTCATGGTTCCATGCTCAAATTTTTACCAGGTTCGCATCATTAATTCCATCGAGGGTAATGATGTGGTGCTCAGGCACCTGCCGCCAGTTTGTTGATTCATGAAATGGCTCTGAAACAATTAACTGACCTCCGGGATACAGTTCATCCTGGACATTATAATAAAGACTTGGGCAGTCACCATTGATTGCATGACGACTGGCAAAAATTTTTTCACCATTACCGATCACTATATTAAGTAGTGCGCTCGAGCGCGTTAAAACTTTATCAATCTGATCAAATACAATACGGAAAATATCCGGGATGGTAATACCGGGATTTTTATTGACGGCCTGGCAAAACAACGCAAAAATATATTCTGAGTCTGTGGTGCCGCCAATTTGGCTGTCGTAATCATCATCAATTAACGATCTTATTTTTGCCCGGTAATTAATTTTAAAATCTTTAATATAACCATTGTGCAAATAAATGAATTTTTCGTCTGTGAAGGGCTGGGTATTTGCGTGACTGACATCAAGGCCCACCGTGGCACTGCGAACATTAGCAAACCATTGACTGGCAGTTAGGGTTCGGGCAAGAGATTCCAGGTTTATGTCAGTCCAGATTGGCATTGGGTTGCGGTAACTTGCCGGTTGATTGCCATTGTTGAACCAGGCAAACCCATAACCATCGGCATTAAGTTTACCTTCATTCATTTCTTTTGGTCCCCAGGATTGCTCCATTAATCCGTATTCTGGCTTCAATAGCAGGTCTTCCAGGGAGAGTCGGGGACCAATATATGTTGCGAGTCGGCACATAATTTAAATTGTACCAGATACAACCAGCGTGCATCTTGTCAGTAATCGATTTAGCCGTTATCAATACCCGTGTTCTATTTCGGGAATTACGACTACTCTATATCCGGTATTTAGCAGTTTTTGAGACCTTCCAGTCCTTCCTGTATGATTCTGACTTAGTATAATCTTGCAGTAAAAACAGGCAGGAATACAGGAGAGGTAATAATGGAAGTATCCGAGAAACTTGCACCGTCACCCAGTCAATTTAGCCTCAGAACCATCACATATAAAGACGCTTATGCTGATCTTGCTAACGATGTTTTTAAAGGGTTGTCGGCGAATCCAAAAACATTGGCGCCCAAATATTTTTATGATGCACACGGATCAAGATTGTTTGATAAAATTTGCGATACTAAAGAATACTATCCAACCAGGATAGAAGACGCGCTGTTAGCAAGCAGTGCGGTGAAAATAATGGAGTCAGCCAGGCCTGCGCATATTATTGAGCTGGGTAGTGGTGTTTCAAAAAAGACCCGTCATTTACTTGATGCATGTGAGCACCTTAATTTATCCATAGATTACCATCCTGTTGATATCTGTGGCGAAATAATTGAACAAGCGGGTCTGCACCTGTCCCAATCTTACGAATGGCTAAACATAAAAGGCGTCGTTGCTGATTATTGTGATGACATGACAACATTGCCTGACCATGACGAGCCACGATTGTTTGTTTTTCTTGGGGGCACCTTCGGTAATTTTCACGAGCTTGAGGCAATACAATTTCTTGAACAGCTAAAGTCAATCATGCGACCCGATGATCGTTTCCTGCTGGGTTTTGATCGGATTAAAGACCATGATGTTCTTAATCTGGCATACAATGATCGTGCGGGGCTGACAGCTTCATTCAACAGAAACGTGCTGGCTGTCATTAACCGGGAACTTTCAGCAAACTTTGACCTGGAGGCATTCGAGCATGATGCCTGGTTTAACGAGAAAGAATCCAGAATCGAGATGCATTTAAGGTCGACGAAGGCACAAAAAGTCAGGATAGAGTCAATCAATCTGGATGTGGAATTTGACGCAGACGAAACTATTCTTACTGAAATTAGCAGAAAATTCACTCCAGACCATATTAAAACCTTGCTCCAAAAGTCCGGCATGAAAGTTACTGATCATTTCCAGCCTGCAAACAATTACTTTTCACTGGTTATGGCGCAACCAGAATCAGTCCTCCTGTAATATTTCTGTTTTTAAAGCCTTGTCTGCCAGCGCCCTGACTGATCGGCGATTGGTGGGTAAATTGAGCGATACGAAATGTCTGTAACCGAACAGTTAGCACCACGAAAAGAAATTTTTTCCTGGGCCATGTATGACTTTGCCAATTCAGGTTATACAACGGTGGTACTGACGGCAGTATTTAATGCCTATTTTGTTGGTGTCGTGGCCGCCAGCCTGGAAAATGGTCAAGCCACCTTCTTGTGGGTATTGACACTGGCAGTTGCCAATTTGCTTGTGCTTGTAAGCGCACCTGTGATTGGTGCGATAGCAGATCAAAGGGCCTCAAAAAAGAAATTCCTGCTTTTAACTACCATAGGATGTGTCGCCGCCACAGCCATGCTTGGCTGGGTAGGTCCTGGCGATATTGTACTGGCAATTGGCCTGATCATATTTTCGAATTATATGTTTGCCCTGGGTGAAGGTTTAATCGCAGCATTTTTACCGGAAATATCACCACCACAGGATATGGGACGAGTCTCTGGCTTTGGTTGGACAATTGGTTACTTGGGCGGATTGCTGGTTTTGGGCTTAAGTCTTGCTTATGTCTCCTGGGCCCAAAATGAGGGCCTGAGTCCTGAAAACACTATCCCGGTGACAATGTGGATTACTGCTGCCATGTTTGCCCTGGCTGCATTACCTACTTTTTTGTGGTTACGGGAACGAGCCACAGCAAGCGAGAATAAAAAAAATTATTTTTCAGGACTGGCCAGCTTAATAAAAACACTAAAGCACGCACACCATTATCGAGATTTATTTCGTTTTTTGATTGCCCTGGCGATTTTTTATTCGGGTATCCATACGGTTATCGTGATTGCAGCAGTTTATGCCCAGGAAGTGATGGGCTTTACGACCCAGGATTCAATTACATTGATATTAATAGTTAATATTACGGCAGCACTTGGTGCGTTTGTATTCGGGTTTGTGCAAGACAAAATCGGCTCAATCAACACCCTGGGCCTGACGTTGGCATTGTGGGTAATCGCATTATTGACAGCTTATTTTAGTGAAACACGGATCGTTTTCTGGTTAGTAGCCAACTTGATAGGTTTGGCCATGGGCGCTAGCCAGTCGGCAGGCAGGGCGCTAGTGGGACAATTCTCACCACCGGGCCAGTCGGCAGAATTTTTTGGGCTGTGGACTTTCGCTGTTCGCCTGGCGGCAATTATTGGCCCCGTCAGTTACGGCATCACGGCTTACCTGACCAAGGGCGATCACAAACTGGCACTACTGATTACGATATTATTTTTCGTAGCAGGGGGTTTAATGCTGTTAACGATTGATGAGCAGAGGGGCCGAAAAGCTGCTTTATAAAGAATGGTTCACAAGCTAATATTTAGGAAAGCTCTGATTAATATATGTTTGTCATTCCGACCGAAGTGGAGGAATCTTGTCACCGCCTGATACTACTGAAGTTCCGTGGTATGAGATCTCTCGGCAACTGCTCCATGCGTTGCTCTAGCTCCTCCATCCCTGGAGTCGTCCACTGCGGTCGAGATGACATGGAAAACTCTGGTCAATGATATGTTTGTCATTCCGCCATATGTTTGTCATTCCGGCATATACTTGTCATTCCGACCGAAGCGGAGGAATCTTGAGCTTCCTGAGACTGCTGAAGTTCCGTGGTATGAGATCTCTCCACTGCGGTCGAGATGACAATTGATCAAAGCTTCTTTGGATATAACATTTTCAGGCGATATAGCAGGGTCAACTACCGAGGGATCAGTTAAACATGGCCACTAAAAATAAAAATAATAATAGTGAGAATAAACCGTTAAGTTTTCGTCAGTGTGTCGACCGCATGGTTGATCGCGCACTTAAGGTGCTGGACATCGACCCCGGTACGGCCGCGGCAATCAAATCCTGTAACGCGGTTTTGCAAGTCAGTTTCCCGGTTTTGATTCGTGGCAAGGTTCAGGTCTTTCGTGGCTGGCGGGCACTCCATAGCAGTCATCGTTTACCGGCAAAGGGTGGCATTCGATATGCCGCTATGGTCAACCAGGACGAGGTAGAAGCCCTTGCAGCGCTGATGACATATAAATGTGCACTGGTTGATGTTCCCTTTGGCGGTTCAAAAGGCGGGCTCATGATTGAGCCGGAAAAATATACCCGTGATGAGCTACAGTTAATTACCCGTCGTTTCACGCTTGAGCTGGCAAGAAAAGGTTTTTTAAATCCCGCGACTAATGTACCGGCACCGGATCTCGGGACCGGCCAGCGGGAGATGGCCTGGATTGCTGATACTTATAAACATTTATTTCCGGAAGACATCAATCACATGGCTTGTGTGACTGGCAAGCCAGTACATCATGGCGGCATCCGCGGGCGCACCGAGGCCACCGGTCGTGGTGTTCAATATGCCTTGCAGGAATTTTTCCGTCACCCTGAAATTGTAAAACAAGCGGGCATGTCAGGCGGGCTCGATGGCAAACAGGCCATCATCCAGGGCCTGGGAAATGTCGGTTATCACGCTGCCAAGTTTTTGTCGGAACAAGATGGCGTGAAAGTCATTGCCATAATCGAAAGAACCGGCGCTCTTGTTAATAAAAATGGCCTCAATGTCGAAGATGTTTTTCAGTATATTGTTAATAAACACTCAGTAAAATCCTTTCCAGGCGCAGAATATATTGAAGACGGAAAATCGGTACTGGAGATGCCCTGTGATGTGCTTATCCCGGCCTGCCTGGAGGCGCAAATTACAGAGGAGAACGCGCCCAGGATTCAGGCAAAACTAATTGCTGAGGCCGCCAATGGCCCGGTAACCTTCGCCGCCGATGAAATTTTACGAAAAAGAAAAATAGTGGTTTTGCCGGATGCTTATGTCAATGCGGGCGGCGTCATCGTCTCCTATTTTGAGTGGATCAGGAACCTTTCTCATATTCGGTTCGGACGCATGCAACGTCGCTACGATGAGTTGCGTGGTCAGCAATACGTGGCATTACTGGAAGAACATGCCGGCGTTAAAATCCCGGAAAAAATGCGCGGTTCCTTGCTTGGCGGTGCCGACGAAGTAGACCTGGTTCGTTCAGGTCTTGAGGATGCCATGCGCACAGGTTTTCAGGAGATTTACCAGAATTACATGGACAATGAAGATATATCAGATTTACGAACAGCGGCATTTGTGGTCGCTATTCGTAAAATATCCAGGTCCTATCTGGATTTGGGCGTTTATTAGTCGAGGCTTTTGCACGAAAGTCTTTTCTTCCAATACTACGTTAAAAAACCAGCTCAGAATAATGAGAAATGATGCGTTAGTCGCTCCCGTCCATCCATGGACTACGCGACATAAGTACATCCTGTACTTAAAGTCCGCTTTTTCGCTTGTTATTGCTATGTATTGAAAGCCATTCCATAATTCAGGACAATCCGTGCAATGGTCTCTGACTATTGTCTAAGTTTCTTAACAGCTTGAAAATCAGCCAGTTTGCCCCACTTTATTACTGAGCTTGATAATTTGCGGAAATATAAATGATGAATATGGACAAATTGACCACTAAATTCCAGCAGGCACTGGCAGATGCCCAGAGCCTGGCAGTGGGGCGTGATCACCAGTTTATTGAGCCGGTGCATTTATTCGCGGCTCTGCTGGAACAGCAAGGCGGCAGTACACGCCACTTGCTGGCCAAGACCGACGTCAACCTGGGAAAATTAAACAGCGGTATCGATGCTTTATTGGCCAGCTTGCCGCAGGTTGAAGGCCATGGCGGTGATGTTCACCTGTCCAATAATCTTGGTCGTTTATTAAACCTGGTAGATAAATATGCCCAGCAGCGCAATGACCAGTATTTATCAACCGAATTATTTATCCTGGCTGCACTGGAAGACAAGAGTGGGCTGGGAAAATGTTTAAAAGATGCCGGTGCGTCAAAAAATGATCTTGAAAAGGCCATCGCAGACATGCGTGGCGGCGAAAATGTTAGCGAAGCCAATGCCGAAGAAACCAGGCAGGCGCTGGAAAAATATACCATTGATATGACCGAGCAAGCCGAACAGGGCAAGCTTGACCCCGTCATTGGTCGTGATGACGAAATACGTCGGGCAATCCAGGTTTTACAAAGAAGGACTAAAAATAACCCGGTGCTAATCGGTGAGCCCGGTGTCGGTAAAACTGCCATTGCTGAAGGACTGGCTCAGCGAATCGTAAATGGAGAAGTCCCGGAAGGTCTGAAAAATAAACGACTCTTGTCGCTGGATATGGCTGCGTTAATTGCCGGCGCAAAATTCAGGGGTGAATTTGAAGAGCGACTCAAGGCTGTGCTCAAGGACCTATCAAAAGAAGAAGGGCGCATACTTTTATTCATAGATGAGTTACACACCATGGTGGGCGCTGGCAAGGCCGAGGGCTCAATGGATGCCGGCAATATGTTAAAGCCGGCACTGGCCCGTGGCGAGCTACATTGTATCGGCGCCACGACCCTGGATGAATACCGGAAGTACGTCGAAAAGGATGCGGCACTGGAACGTCGTTTCCAGAAGATTGTAATTGGTGAGCCGAGTGTAGAGGCAACCATTGCCATCCTGCGCGGGCTCAAGGAAAAATATGAAGTGCATCACGGTGTGGATATCACTGATCCCGCAATCGTATCGGCCGCCACCTTGTCGCATCGGTATATCTCAGACCGACAGTTGCCTGACAAGGCCATTGACTTGATCGATGAAGCGGCATCGCGCATACGAATGGAAATTGATTCCAAACCTGAAGTCATGGATAAACTTGATCGTCGCCTGATCCAGTTAAAAATTGAAAGAGAAGCATTAAAAAAAGAATCTGACGAAGCCTCTAAAAAACGACTACAAACACTTGAGCAAGAGATTAATAAACTTTCCAAAGAATATGCGGACTTCGAGGAAATCTGGAATTCGGAAAAAGCAGAAGTACATGGCGCCCAGCATATTAAAGAAGCGCTTGACCGCGCACGCATCGACCTTGAGGTAGCGCGACGGGCAAGTGACCTGGCTAAAATGTCAGAGTTACAATACGGGAAAATTCCGGAGTTGGAGAATCAACTTGTTACCTTGAGTGCAGTCGAAAGCAAGACGCCGACCCTGTTGCGCAGCTCGGTAACCGAAAATGAAATTGCTGAAGTGGTTTCGTTATGGACCGGCATACCCGTTTCGAAAATGATGGAAGGCGAACGAGATAAACTTCTGCGCATGGAAGACGAGTTACACGAGCGTGTAATCGGGCAAGATAAAGCAATAGAAGCCGTATCGAATGCCATTCGCCGATCACGGGCCGGGTTATCCGATGATAAAAAACCCTATGGTTCATTTTTATTCCTCGGTCCGACGGGCGTCGGTAAAACTGAACTAACCAAGGCACTGGCGACATTTTTATTCGACACCGAAGAAGCGCTGGTCAGGATTGATATGTCAGAGTTTATGGAAAAACATTCTGTTGCGCGCCTGATTGGCGCGCCGCCAGGTTACGTCGGTTACGAGGAGGGCGGTTACCTCACTGAAGCAGTCAGGAGAAAACCTTATTCAGTTATCTTGCTCGATGAAGTCGAGAAAGCGCACCCGGATGTATTTAATATTTTGTTACAAGTGCTTGATGATGGCCGCTTGACTGATGGCCAGGGCCGGACTGTGGATTTTCGCAACACGGTCATTATTATGACCTCGAATATAGGCTCGCAAATTATCCAGGGCTTGGCCGATGATAAAGCCAGTAAAGACGGGCATGGCAATTATGACATTATGAAATCGGCTGTCCTGGAAGAGGTGGGTAAGCACTTCAGGCCCGAGTTTATTAACCGTGTCGACGAAATGGTTGTTTTCCACTCGTTAAATCGACAGCAAATACGTAATATTGCCGATATTCAGATCCAGGGCCTGCGTGACCGAATGGCACAAAAAGATCTGTCTCTGGAGCTTTCTGATGAGGCGCTGGACAAGCTCTCTGAAGCCGGGTTTGATCCTGTTTATGGCGCCAGGCCGCTAAAACGCGCCATTCAGAACTCAATTGAAAACCCTTTAGCCCAGGAGATATTGGCTGCTAAACTCGTGCCTGGCTCAGTCGTGTTGGTTGGCGTGAAAGGTGGTAAATTTACTTTCAAACAAGGGGCCGTATCAGACGCCAAAAGTAGCAACGAAGTGGCCTGATCAATGAGGAATAATTGGCAAACAATTTCTCTTAAATCACGTGTATAATCGCTATCGATTCTATTCCTATTTATATTTCTATATTTAATTAATTTTCTGGAGGTTGTTAGATGGCCAGCGAGCATCGTTCACTTAAAATAGGCATTACTACAGGTATCCTGGTATTGCTCGGTATCGTAATTGGCGTGATGTTAACCATGCGCATGGACTGGGTATCACCAGTTCAGAGCGAGGTAGCAATAAATTCTACATCTCCGACGACCCAGAAAAATAATTCCACGTCGCCAAAGAGTATTTTTGTTCCGATTGTAAAATCAGCTTCACCCGCGGTGGTTAATATTGCGACCAGCCGGACGGTGGATCAGAAAAGTTTTCGCTCGCCCCTGATGGACGACCCGTTCTTCAGACGTTTTTTTGGCGATAAGATGCCTAATGGCCGCGATAATAATGGGGGCAAACGCAAACGAAAGGAAAGCAGTCTTGGTTCTGGCGTTATTGTTGATTCCGCTGGTTACATTATCACTAACAATCACGTCGTCGCCGGGGCCGATGAAATAAAAGTCCTGATGAGCGATAAAAGAGAGTTTATTGGTAAAGTTGTTGGTACCGACCCTAAAACAGATTTAGCCGTCATTAAAATTGACGCAAAAAATCTGCCAAGCGTGCCCTGGGGTGATTCAGACCGGCTCGAAGTTGGTGAATATGTATTGGCTATTGGCAATCCTTTTGGTTTGAATCAAACCATCACTATGGGCATTGTCAGTGCCGTCGGGCGCGCCAATGTGGGTATTGCCGATTACGAAGATTTTATCCAAACAGATGCGGCCATTAATCCTGGCAACTCTGGCGGTGCACTGGTCAATGTTGATGGCGAGTTAATCGGTATTAATACTGCAATTTTTAGTCGTAGTGGCGGCTATATGGGTATCGGTTTTGCGGTGCCTAGCAACATGGCCCGCAGTGTGATGAGCAGCCTTATCAAAACAGGCAAGGTCGTTCGTGGCTGGCTGGGTGTTTCAATCCAGAAAGTCACAAAAGATCTGGCCAAGCAATTTGGTCTGAAAGATTCAAACGGCGCACTTATTGGTGAAGTGATGGCGGGTACGCCTGCAAAAGCGGGCGGCATCAAGGATGGTGACGTGATTATTTCCTATGATGGAAAAGCGATTGATTCTCCCACTACCCTGCGTAACTTTGTTGCCCAGACCGCGGTTGGCAAACGCGTTAATGTTATTGTTGTCCGTGACGGCAAGCAGAAAACGCTCAGAATCAAAATTGGCGAGCAACCTAAAGACATTGCCGAGGCCGGTATTGCAACTGAAAACGACAATAATGAATCGTCGGCACTGGCCGGGCTGGAAGTGCGCACCCTTACTGATGAGATATCCAGGCAAATTGGTTTGCCTGAAGGCACGACAGGCGTGGTAATAGCAAGTGTTGAACCTAATAGTTCAGCGCAGGAAGCAGGTCTCAGGAAAGGCGACGTCATTGTCGAGTTAAACAGGAAAAAAGTACGTAAGCTTTCTGATTTCAAGAAAATTGCCAAAAATGTTAATACTAAAAATAATATTCTGCTGCGTGTTAAGCGAAAAGGCGGAAAGTTTTTTATTGTTATCAAGCCTCATAATTAAGCGAATAGATAACAACGCTACTATTCAATAATGGTTGGTATTCTAAAAGACCTGTCGCGAAAATATTTTGCTGATCCCCAGGCGGTTTACCTGGCATTTTTGCTGGTCCTGGGGTTTTCAGTTGTTATTTTCATGGGCGGGATGTTATTGCCGGTATTTGCCGGCCTTATTATTGCGTTTTTACTGGAAGAGATCGTCCAGTTAATGCAAAAGTACGGCGCCAGAAGAAATATTTCTGTCGTCATCGTTTTTATTGGCTACCTGGCGCTATTTACGTTTCTTTTTCTTAGTTTTATCCCGCTACTTTTTGTCCAGGTAGGTGAGTTTATTCAACAGTTGCCAGCAATGGCCGCCAGAGGTCAGCAGGCCTTGCTTGATTTACCTGATGTCTATACTTTTATTTCGGAAGAGCAAATTGCCCGACTGATTGCCACGATCTCGGGTGAAATAGGAAACCTGAGCCAGAAAGCCATTACGCAATCTATCTCCTCCCTGACCAGCTTTGTCACGCTAATTGTTTACCTGGTATTGGTGCCATTACTCGTTTTTTTCTTTCTAAAAGACAAATGGCTGATCCTGAGTTGGTTTGAACGTTTCCTGCCCAAGAAAAGAACTTTAATGATAAAACTCTGGACCGAGATGGACGCCCAGCTGGGTAATTACGTAAAGGGAAAATTCTGGGAAGTATTAATAGTGGGTATAGCCTGTGGCATTGCCTTTACGATATTTGGTTTGCAGTACGCTATTTTACTGGGCGCCCTGGTGGGTTTATCGGTTATTGTTCCTTACGTGGGCGCAGTGGTCGTGACATTCCCGGTGGTACTGGTGGCCTATTTTCAATGGGGCTGGAGCGCCACGTTTGCTTACCTGGTGATTACCTATTTAATTATCCAGGCACTTGATGGCACTATACTCGTACCAGTTATGTTTTCTGAAGTGGTGAACCTGCATCCAATCGCAATTATTGTTGCGGTGCTTGTGTTTGGTGGTCTTTGGGGATTTTGGGGTGTATTTTTTGCCATACCCCTGGCAACGTTAGTGCAGGCTTTACTCAGGGCCTGGCCTCGATCAGGTAGCGTTACCAGTCAAGCTTGAGGACAATAAAAATTACCCAATAAGAAGGTTGCTGCGTCGCTAGAAATTTCTATCGCACCAGGCTTCAATTGCTTCCCGGGTTTCATCTGGCTTTTCAGTCAGGGGCCAGTGGTAGGCGTGAAGATCGACAGTCTCACACTGATCAATACCTGAAAGAAATTTACTGGTCAACTCAGGCCGTGTATACGTGGGGACTTTGGCAAGCAGGGCAAGTACCGGTTTTTTAAACGATTTAAATCCAGGCACAGGACTTAAACTTATTATGATCTCTTTTAAGTAATTCGAGACCGGGAATTGTTTGAGATCAGGCCATGGCGAACCGTATTTATCTACAAATTCTTCCATGTCCCCGGTTTTTTCTATTTCGATACGTGTTTTTATGTCCAGTTGTCGTAAATCTCTAAGTGGCAGATTTTTTCGTTTAAAACCAATCATGTTAAACAGTCTTGCTAAACCAATGAGCGCCCAGATAATTATTCGTGCATGGTAAATACGTTTTTTGGCGGGGTATAAAGCTTCATGAATTAATGGATCAATCAGGCAAACACCCGCCACACGTGACGGGTAATGGGTAGCGTAATACATGGCAAGTTGTGCGCCCAGGCTATGACCAATAACAACACAGTCCTGGTATCTTTCAGCATCAAGTAATTCACCGAGATCAAGACTCCATTCCCGTAAACCAATTTTTCCCCTGAAAATGGATTCGCTATGGCCACGTAAATCCAGTCGTATAATATCCCAGGTTTTACTTAGCCCGGTGTTTTCAACAAACTCGGACCAACGCGACATATTGCTGGCCATGCCATGGACTAAAACAAGCAAACGTCGATGTTCGCCCGGTCGCCAGATACGATAAGTAATAGTTGCGCCAGCAATATCAAGGCTTTTCTTTTCTTCAGTAACAGGCATGATTATTCTTTTTTTGAATGTAGTGCGATACTAACCTATTCACGGGTAGTGTTTAAGATGAGATTTATATTGCCAAAAAATATTCGAGCAAGGTTTTGACAATATAACCAATCATGCCGAGACCGAGGGTTAAAAAAAGAATAAAATAACCAAACTTACCGGCGTTCGACTCTTTGGCTAGCCTGTAAATGATATAGGTCATGTATAAAATCAGCGATGAGATGCCAATGGTGAGCGACCAGGACTCGAAGGTTTCAATATCCATTGTTAATAATATTAGCGCTTAAAAATTAGTCCAGAAAATTTACGGGTATATTAGCATATTCTAATGTATTATTTAATATCAATGCTGAATATATTCCAAAACTACAAAAGACGAGATTATTAAATGGGTAATTTTCTTTTCCTGCTATTAGTTGCCATAGGCGCCGTGTTTTGGTGGCAGAGCCAAAAAAGCAGGCAGGCGGCAACCCAGGCCGCCATCGCGGTCTGTCAGCGACAAAACCTGCAATTCCTTGATGGTACGGTACACCTGCGCAAGTATTGGCCCATGCGTACCGGCAATCGCACAATCCAGTTGTGCCGGCTGTATTTTTTTGAGTACAGCAATGATGGCAGTCAACGTTTAACCGGCAGACTGGTATTGGTTGGTACCCGAATTATCGAAGTAGAGCTGGATGCCTATCGCATAAGCTGACAAGCAGAGAGTCGGGGCAGTTTTATTGTGGTCATTCCAGGAGATTTTGATCAATCTGGCAAAACTGGCGTGTTACAATTTCAATTCGGTCAGCTTATTCAACGCAATAAAATTAATCGGTAAACACATATTTGAAATAAAAGATAATAAAGAAAACGAACTGGAAGAGATTATAATTTTGCTCCATACGCCAGCGCAATAGCTGCAATGCCAGAAGCTTATCGTAACATCATTGAAAGTCGGCCTGTGTGGGCGACAAGCGTATTTGCACTAGCCGTTTTCGGTGGCGCACTTGGCGGTTTTCTGATTTTACTCAGGAAGTTAGTTGCGATTCATTTGTTTATCGCCTCGTTGCTTGGCGCGATTGTAACAATGGTTCACTTCTTTGGCATGACTGACTTTGGTCCTACCGAGGCCTTAATAGGCAGCTCGATGCAGTTGCTGGTCGCAGTGTTCCTGATTTGGTATGCGATGCTAGCTAAACGGAAGGACTGGATTGGTCTGGAACAATAGTTGCCTGGCAAGGAGGGCGCATGAGTATTTTATTTAAAGTGATCCTGGCAATACTGGTATTTTTAGCCGTCTCCTCAGGCGTTACAAAAATTATGCTTATGCCGCAGGACGTGGAATTCTTTGGTAAATATGGTTTTACCAACGCCATTCTCATTACCTATGGCGCCATCCAACTCATTGGCGGCATTATGATGATTATTCGAAAAACAAGATTCATTGGCGCAGTTATTGTGGCGATTACCTTTTTAATATCCGCAGTCGTGCTCTTTATGGAAGAAAACATTCCAGTTACTATTATTACATTCATTGCCGTGGCCTTGCTGGGTTTGGTAATGAAGCAGAGCTTAAATAAAGAAAAACCGGTTTCGGCCTGATGAAAAGTAAGAGTGAGCCCAGTGACAGATGATGATTACTCTCAGGTATTATTGATTCTTTTACAGTAACACAACTCATGCTTAATAGTCAGACCCTATCAATGGATATGTTTAAGGATATATTTAATTTTAATTGCGGTAAATGCGAAACTTCTACCAAGTTTCGATCCGGATTTAGCGGAATGGGAGACGACGTTTTCGTTTTTTGCGACAAATGCGGAAGGTTTACCTATTTCAGTGGATACGAGCCTATATTTCAAAAAATGGTCGATACTTATGGATTGTCAGAGAAACTAAACGAAGCGCTTCCAGATGCATTAAATCCTTGCCATTGCGGTGGACGATTTCAGAGTAGGGCATATAGGCGCTGTGCTGGATGTAGGGAGTCTGTTTCATGGGAAGATTTGCAGTCACAAAATACTAGGAAGGTGCCCAGGAATTTTCAGCCTATGTTGCAGACAGCTTTTCCAGGTTGGAAAACATGGTGTTCATTTTGTGGTAGTAGAGAGAAACCACTAATTTTAGTTGACAATGAAACCAAGACCTATGCCTGTAACAAGTGTAGATGATATGAGTTTTAACCAGTCGCCAAAACACGACGGCTACGTCGCTACTTGACTCCAAAGCCCGAGTTAGAGAACAATTATAATTTAATAGGCGCAACGCCGGTAAGATAAAAAGGCTCGGTAACAGATGATAATTGCTCCAAGGTGCCACCGATGGCACCAGACAGTGCGACTTGACAGTTTCTATCGATGGGACTATCGTAATACGTATAGCCTATCGATGGAGTAAACGCTTGTGCCTTCTGTCACTGTTTCACCAAAATACCAGGTCGTAATCCCCAAAGAGGTGCGAGAAGCATTGGGGATATTTTCCGGTCAAAAAATTCAGGTTCTTACCTACCAAAATCGGATAGAACTCGTCCCGATAAAACCCATGAAAAAGATGAGAGGGTTTCTGAAAGGCATCAAAACAAAAATAGCGCGAGATAAAGACAGGGTATGAATGTTGTCGATTCTTCGGCATGGTTGTCCTATTTTTCAGGTGATAAAAATGCCGGATCATTCGCCAAACCAATAGAATCACTTGAGGCACTATTAGTGCCCAGCATCACCATTACAGAAGTGTTCAAGAGCGTCCTGCGCCAGCGTAATGAAGAATCGGCAATTGAAGCGATAGCCCACATGGAGCAAGGAAAAGTTGTGGTACTGGATAATGGCCTGGCTGTTGATGCTGCTTGTTTTGGTATTGAGCACAAATTACCGCTTGCCGGCAGCATCATATACGCGACTGCGCAAAAGTATGGGGCCGTGTTATGGACCCAGGACATCGATTTTAAAGGTCTGGATGGCGTGAGATATTATCCAAAACCAAAAGCCAGTTAACGCTGTTAAAAAGAAATTAATTATTAATGCTTGAAGGGCAGTATGTCGAAAAAAAATCCTGTCGGGTTCGACGTTTTAAATAACCCAAAATTAAACAAAGGCTCTGCTTTTAGTGAAGCCGAACGTGATAAATACGGGTTAAGGGGACTACTGCCTGCCGGTGCCTCCAACCAGGCAAGCCAGATACAACGGGCGTTGGAGAGCATGCGCCGCAAGGCCTACGACATCGAGCGTTATATTTTTCTGTTTGCCTTGCAAGGTCGTAACGAACGATTATATTACCAATTATTAATCGAGCATATAAATGAACTCATGCCCATCATTTATACGCCCACCGTCGGCCAGGCCTGCCTGGAGTATGCGCATATTTTTCGGGAGCCTCGGGGTTTTTATATTACCCCCGCTGATCGTGGCCACATGCACGAGATACTGTGTAACTGGCCAGAAAAAGATGTGCGCATGATTGTGGTTACCGATGGCCAGCGTATCCTGGGTCTCGGTGATCTTGGTGCCAACGGCATGGGTATTCCCATTGGTAAACTGGCCCTGTACACCGCCGGTGCCGGCATTTACCCGGAGCAGTGTTTACCCGTGATGCTTGATGTCGGCACCAATAACCAGGAATTGCGTAATGATCCGCTTTACCTGGGTGTCAAACAAGCCCGGCTGACAGGCGCTGAATATACTGAGCTCGTGGAAGAATTTGTTACCACCGTTCAGGATATTTTCCCGAAGGCAGTGATCCAGTTTGAAGATTTCCTGACGCCTAATGCCTATGCCTTGCTCAATACCTACCGTGACCGGGTATTGTGTTTTAATGACGACATCCAGGGCACGGCCGCCATGGTGTTGGCGGGTATTTATTCCTCGATTCGTATTTCCGGTCACGAATTCACCGGCTTGCGTATTATGTTTCTAGGTGCCGGTTCGGCTGCCACGGGCATGGCAAATTTAATTCATAAGGCATTCTGTGATGCCGGTTTGAGCAACGACGCCGCCTTGTCACAATTATGGTTTGTTGATGAAAATGGCCTGGTTATCAAATCGCGCCAGGAACTTGCCGAACATATCCTGCCTTATGCAAAAGATCAGCCTGCCATGTCTTTTGTTGAGGCCATTAAATTATACAAGCCCCAACTATTGATCGGTGCCACCGGCGTCCAGGGGACGTTTACGGAAGCGGCCGTTCGACTGATGGCAGACATCAACGAACGACCGGCCATCTTTGCCTTGTCCAACCCGTCCTCCCATGCCGAGTGTACCGCCCAACAGGCCTATGACTGGACCGGTGGCCGGGTAATTTTTGCCAGTGGCAGTCCATCGGAAGATGTCAGCTATGAAGGTAAAACGTTTCAACCCGGACAGGGAAACAATGCTTATATCTTTCCCGGTGTTGGCTTGGGTGCCATTGCCTGTGAAACCAGTCGTATTACCGACGAAATGTTCCTGGCCGCAGCCGCAGCCCTGGCCGGCATGGTGAAACAGGAGCAACTGGAACAAGGCGTTATATATCCACCCCTGCAAGACATTCGCGCCATCTCCCTGGTGATCGCCGTTGCCGTTGCCGAAAAAGCCTACGAACAAAACCTGGCACAAAAACCACACCCCAAAGATCAATCAAAATCAGATTTACAAAAATCAATAAAAAGACTCATGTACGATCCCCGTTATTAGATAACAATTGCCAGCGCACAATATTGGTGCAAATACCTAGCGTAAGGCGACTGGCTTGTATTGATAACTACGAATATACGAGTAATAAAATTAATAAAAAGATAGACTTAAGTATATAATAACCTGGTGGGTTGGGTTCTCTTGGCGCACCTGCCGTATACTTAACTGTTAGCAGTAATAGGAGAAAAAATGAACCGAATTCAAATTAGATTTACACATATCCTAGCAATATCTTTGTTAATGACTTTTTTTGGCGTAACACAAGCTGGAAATGAGAAAAATTACACTTACACAGTAATTTCAGAAAATGAATATAAAAATTATAAGCGTAGTATTGATGTCAGGTTAAATAAGAAAGTCTCAAAGCAAGATTTACGCTCAATTTCAGAAAAACTAAAAAAATCAGAAAAGAAAAAATATGAAAGAACATTCATCGCGTATTATTTGCCAAATATGAAGGTAGGTTCAGGTGCTTGGGCAACATCACACTTTAACCCTAAGCTAAAGATTGAAATACTCGGTCTTACACTGGAAGAAGAAACAAAAGCAGTCCAACAGGCAAAGAACAATTCTGCTGATGCAGTAGGTATTTGGATGGATGATCGTCCTTATGTAGGCGCAACTATCACTATTCGCCGTAAGGATGGAAAGCTATATCTTGAAACAAAATATAAAGACGGAAGCAGCTCCAATGAAGAGATGACGGAAAAAAAATCAGGTTCTGGTATAAAGCTAGTTGAGAAGGGAGGTAACTCTCATGGAGAATATTTTTTTCTAGACAAAAATAAGGATTTGCATGCAGGTGGCAATGAAGGCATATTTCTCAAATATAAAAAAGTTAAATGAGTTGCTGTATAAATAAATAACTGCTAACAAGTAAATCAACCTGACCATTATTTCTTACGGCCTAAAAGGCAGGCCGCAAGAAAAAACGTCAGGTTATTAAAGCGTTATGCTTAAAAAAAGAAAACCATGAAGAACATCGAAAAAAGAATTAATGTATCACTAGCAAATGGTGCTGAATATTTAGCAATGGGTGAAATTGTTGCTAATACTGGTTTACTTGTAAGCCAATCACCTCGTAACAATGCAAACTTTGACATAATAGTAAATAGTCACGATTTAAAGCATGGTTGTAGAGTTGAAGTCAAACACAGCCGGTCACAGTTCAAAGCCAATATAAAAGGTGAAGAATACGACGTCCTAATATTTATATATCACCCATGTACAATTGAAAATAATAAAATAAAATATAAAGAAAAAACCAAAAGAAAAATTTATGTTTTTCCTAATAATATTGTGCAAAAGAATATACAAGGTAAAACAGGCACGAATTTTAACCCAAAGAACATTTCTGGTGGTTATGAAAAGTATGAAAATGCATACAATTTCATCACTAAAATATGCAAAGCATAATATAAAACCTGGATAAAAACTCGAAAAACCCGGCTCAGAGAACAATTATTACTAATATTTAAAAAAACTTTTCCCTGACACCATTTTTACAGAAAACGACCCACTACGGTCGTTTGTCCTGCTCAATATCCTGTTTACAGCCATATCCTTCGACTATACTCAGTTGAGTCAGAGCCGAGACAGATAACATGCCAGAAAAAGACTTTTATTCATTAATCCACACAACACCGCCATGTGGCTGAATGTGTTGGACAAGGATGCCAAGGTGGTTATATGGAACAAGGCGGCAGAAAAGATTAGTGGTTATAGCGAGGAGGAGGTGTTGGGAAGCAGTGATGTGTGGGAATTGCTCTACCCTGACGAAGAATATCGCAACACCATATATGCAAAAGCACTTGATGTCATCAACCAGGGAGAAGTGCTCATGGACTTTGAGACAACAATTCGGTGCAAGGATGGCAGCAGTCGCATTCTTTCATGGAACTCCCATGATGTGAAAGATGATAAAGGCGAAGTCATCGGCTCCCTGGCACTTGCGCGGGACGTGACAGAGCTCCATGCCAGTCAGAAAAAACTCGAGCAACTGACATTAGAACTGGAGCAGACAAACAAGCACCTGCTCCATCTTAGCGAAGTCGATGAGTTAACCGGGCTCTATAACCGCCGTTACATGGAAAGCGTACTCAATTATGAGTGGGAACGACACATCAGGAATGATGCGCTCTTATCGCTTATCTATATTGATATCGATCATTTCAAGGAATACAACGACACCTATGGGCATCATTTTGGTGACAGGGTATTGACTGAAACAGCAAGTATAATGAAACATAGTGTAAGGCGCTCCACTGACAAGCTTGCCCGGTTTGGAGGAGAGGAGTTCGCCCTTATATTGCCTGAAACAGGTCATAATGAAGCTGTTTCGATTGCGGAAAAGTTGCATCAAGATGTTGCCCAGAGAAAAATCGAGCACAAGGGATCAATAGTTTCCGATATACTGACAGTTAGCGTCGGTGTTGTGACAATACGTCCCAGTCGATCAGAAACGATCGACAAGTTGAAAAATGAAGCAGATAAAGCGCTCTACAATGCCAAGAAGCTTGGCAGAAATCGTGTTGAAAAAAATTGATGGCGTGAAAGTAATATGATTGCGAAAAAACCTGGAGCAGAGAACAGTTTTTTTCTAATATTGGATAAAACATTTTCTGACCCGAATGGCGCTAAAATATGCAAAAACACTGTCATTCCGGGCTAAACAAAGTGCAGCCCCGGAATCCAGAGCTTTAAAATTTTGCGCGTACTGGATAAATGTAGCGTGCGCACAGCACACGCCACCTACTTTATTGACAAACTACGTCAATGACGTATACTAAGATAAATGGTCATTGTAGAAACTCATATTTTCACTAAATTAATCAATAAGTTAATGACCGATGAAGATTATCGTGAGTTTCAGGCAATGATTATCGACCAACCCGATACAGGTAATATAATCTCAGGGAGTGGTGGAATACGCAAAATTCGCTGGCGTGGTAGCGGTCGAGGTAAGCGAGGTGGATCACGTTTTATCTACTATTGGGCAGCAAATTTAGATCAAATTTATATGTTATTTGCCTATGCCAAGAATGAAGTAGATGACTTAACAAAAGAACAGTTAAAGACACTTCAAAAAATTGTTGTGCTGGAGTTTGAAAATGAATGATGAGAAATTCAATGAGTTACTAGATAGTGTCCGGGAAGCTGGAAAAATCATGCGTGGAGAACTTAAAGCTTCGCGTGAGTTTGAATTTGATGAGCCTGATGTTAAAGCGATTCGAGAACATATCGGTTTTACCCAATCGAAGTTTGCAGTTTTAATCGGCGTAAGTATGCGGACTCTCCAGAATTGGGAACAAGGACATCGTCATCCAACAGGCCCCGCAAAAGTATTGTTAAGGCTTGTCCAGGCAGATCCAGAGTCGGTCTTTAAAAACCTCCACATAAACCACGCGTAATAAATGATTCGAGTTGATGTTTTTTCGTTTGTTGCTCACACTTCATGCATGTGAATATACCAAATCGTTGTATCCCCAGAATGACAATACCCTGCGAGACTCAATAATAGAGGTGTCGGCAACATAAGAGGTCGGTGACAAATAAAACTCATTCTTAACTGTCACGACCCCATTAATTCTTACGGATAGTAATTATCAGTAATCTGGGCGCTAATATGAACAACCTGAAATATGTAAAACTTAGCGAAGTAAACCCGGATTATTTTATATCATTACTAAATAGCCCAAAAATTAGAAAGCACTTAATCGAGCATGAGTTATTTAATGCAGGCACCGTAAAGGATTGGATAAATTCCAAGATAGAAATTGATACCACTCAGGGTTGTAGAGTTAGAGGCATTATGTACAAAAATCAATTAGCCGGTTGGTGTGGCATACAAATTGAAGACGGAAAATACGAGATTGCAATTGTCATTGATAATAAATTCTGGGGCTTAGGGAGGCGTGTATTCCATGACATTATGTGTTGGGCAAAAGAGCTGGGCCATGATGAGGTCTTCATTCATTTTCTTCATACTCGGCCTGGTTATAAGTTCTTGCAAAAAATTTCTGAGAATGTGTCTGAAACTGAACTTCATAACAATAAATTTACGACTTACCAATTAGCAGTAAAGTAACCAAATAAAAGTATTAAAAGGAGTCGGCGGCAAAAGAAACTCATTCTGAGCTGTTAGCCGCCCGTTAATTCCGCTAAAAAGTTACGACTTCACCGTACATTGAGATAGAATATTGGGGAAATTTAACCATACAAGGTATTATCGTGCACAAGGGAGAAATCATGAAAAAAATTATTATATTGTTGCTTGTGGCATTCATGCCTGCCCAGCTCGTTTATGCTATCCATCAGCCCTGGACAAAAACTGAATTCCCACAAGATAAGGAAAAGCTGTGGTGGAATGATGACTGGTGGGAAAACGGAAAAATAGAACAACCGACCAACTATGACGTGGTCATGACTGAAATTACCTACAAGAGTGGTGATTCTGAAATTCCAGCTTATGTTTTTCGCCCGAAAAAACCGGGAAAATATTTACCTGTATTATTTCAGCATGGCCGGCGCGGCCTTGATGACCTGACACTGCTGGTACCAAGACGACTCGCCGCCAGGGGGTTCGTGGTATTGGCGCCAGATATCTGGAGCGGCAGATTCATTAATCCTTATCCATTCAATCATGATTATGAGGTCGAAAAAGATGTTGCCAAGGGTATTGATACGCTCTTAAAACTGCCAAATATCATCGGTAACAAGGCCTGTACTGTTGCTCATACCCGGGGTGGCTACATGACCTTAAAGGCATTAGTCACATACAAAAGACAAATCAAGAAAGTTTCCTGTTATGTTGCCTATTACCCCCATTGGCAAGACCCGAATGAATCTGAACCATTGCAGGTTTACCAGTACGCACCTGAAATTGAAGATTTAAAAGTTCCGGCATTAATATTTTTTGGCGAACATGAGCAGTATCAGCGGTTTCGCCCGATACTGGCTGGCGTAGAAACTTTGAAGGAGAAGGGCAGAAAACCGCAGCTGATTATTTACCCCGGCGTCGGTCGTGGATTTGATTTTCGGCCGCCCCGGATTCGTACCCTGGCCGATGACATGGCAACCAAAGATTCACTGCAAAGAACTGAAAAGTTTATTCGCAAGCATTTGTCTGCTGATGGGAAGTGATAGTGCTAGGGCACAATCAATGAACTTTATTCGTATTCGCCTGGTTTGATAAAATATTGTCAATGGTAGAGCCGAGTTTGCCCAGTAAAGATTTTGATTTCATGGTTACCTGGCGTTTTTCATCGTCGGCGATTTCCAGTTCCGGCTCAGGTAATTTAACCATGCTCAGGAGCCCATGGCGGTACGCCATTTTGTCTGGATCAAAACCGTCAGCAACTCGTACCTCAAAACTGTCATTCAGAAGGTAGGCAGACCGGATACTGGCGATTCGAAACTTGGTCCAGAGTGGCGGTGGATTACCGGACTCAGTAAAACCACGTGTCTGGAAACATTCGACAACGATTTCCCCGGTGCCGGTTGTATAGATGACGTGAGGTTCAATGACGCGGATTGCGTGTTGATTATTGCAACGTACGACTGCTATTTTGCGTTCAGAAATGGCACGATTTAAAATCTTGATAGTACTGGACATGTTGTCTTCCTTTTAAAATATTCTCCCTTGCAACCAGTATAGATAGGCTATCCAGGCTTGCAGCCTGTAGGCGATATTCGTGATTACGGGCCGGACAAATGGTATTTTTGGACTGGGAATAGTGCCAGAAACAAGAGAAAAGTCTTACTTTTCAGCGATCAATTTTCGTACCAGTTTTTCGATTGAGCTGGCATTACGATCACCAGCATGGATTTCGCCAATAAATCGCCCGCGAATTATTCCTTTTTTATCGATGACATAAAATGCCGGCCAATACCTGTTGTTCAGCGCCTTCCAGTAGGCAAAATCGTTATCCATCATGACCGGGTGGTGCAGCCCAAAATCACTGGTTTTAGCGACCACATTTTTACGAATTTTTTCGTGGGCGAATTCTGGTGTGTGAATGCCAATAACCTGGAGACTACCAGTGAAGTTTTTTTCGATTTGCCTGAGCCAGGGAAAAGAGCGATAACAGTTCCAGCATTCAAAAGTCCAGACATCCAGGAGTGTCACTTTGCCCTTGAGGTCATTTACCCGTAGGGGCTTGCTATTTAGCCAGGCGTTTTTATTTGTCTGGGTAAATTCCGGCAGAGGCACGGGCTGAAAAATTTCGGCACCCTTTAATTCCTGGTAACGCAGGAACAGGGCCACCACGGATACAGCCAGGATCACCACAAAAGCAATTCTTATAGACGCCTTATAATTAGAATTAATGATCATGGTTCCAGTCTTTTATTCACAGTAAATATAGACCATAAGATCGTTGTTGTGTTCCCGGTCCGACATAACACCAGCGCATCTATAGTGATATAATCAGGTTATGAAAAGATTCTTTTATGGCGTTATTTTTTCCAGCTTGCTGTTACTGCTCGCAAGTTGTGCCAGTAATGTACCGAAAGAAATTTCATCAAGCCCGTTACCGGAGATAGGCCTGGTTGCCGCCCAAAAAATTATTAAGGCTCATATTGGCAAACCGGTCAGGTGGGGTGGCATGATTATTCGCATTGATAATCAGCAGGAAAAAACCATCCTGGAAATTCTTGCCAAACCCTTAAATACTTACGGCCAGCCAATCCCCAATGTCGCCAGCCCCGGACGTTTTTTAGTGGAAATCGCGGGTTTTGTTGATCCGTCGCTCTATGCGCCGGGAAGAGAAATGACGGTATATGGCACACTGACGGGCCTGCAAAAGAAAAAAATAGGCGAGCATGATTATGATTACCCGGTGGTCAACGGCACCAAGTATTACCTCTGGACCCAGCCGTTGAATTCCGGGTATTACGACCCCTATTGGGATAGTTACTGGGGCTATGGCTATGGTTACGGTTATCCTGGCCCCTACCTGTGGCACCCGGGGGGTTATTACGGGCATCACGGGTATCTCCACTAGCTCCTTGAAGTGCTGCTCACCTGGCTAAAATTACGATAAATGGGCTCTTTATCGCTAGATTACTGAGATATCTGGCCTATTCTTTGCAATAAGACAATATATTAAGCTAATAAATATGACCTTAAAACAGCGTCTGGATTCCTGATATTTGAGTGATGATTTGATATGGCAACTGTAGCCGAAAAACCCGTGGTACTGGTAGTGGATGACTCACGCGTCATGCGCAAGGCCATGATCAATATACTGGGTGATGGATACGAGATTATTGAGGCCGCCGACGGCATGGCTGGCTGGAACCAGGTATTGAGTAATAGCAGTATCGTGCTGGTGATTTCAGATATCGAGATGCCGGAAATGGATGGCTACAGTTTTATTTGCCGGATTCGGGCATCAGAGGATGAGGCGCTCAGGAATATCCCCGTCATTGTCATCACGGGTGCCGAGGATGATATTACACGGGAACGGGCTTATGCCTGTGGTGCTAACGATTTTATTCTCAAGCCTATTGATAAAAAACAAATGTTGTCCTGTGTTGCTGCCCACATTGAAGAAGTGCCAGAGACCGGGACCAATGCGCCTGTAGAATTAAAAGTACACAAGGGTCATCGTGGTGATGGCTCCGCTGAAATGCCTGACCTGGAATCGGCGCTAAAAGTATTGCGCAGTCCCAAACCGCAAGCACTGGATAATTATGTGCTTAACCTGGCGTTGCGGGTGATGCCGGTGCTGGATTATTGTAATCGCAGGTTTAATTTAAACCTGGATAATGAAATATTAAGTGTTAAGCGCCGCATCCTGGAGGCGCGCATGCCTGCCAGGAAAAAAGCAGCGGGCTGAATCAACTGTCACCCATGTGGCCGGTCAGTACCTTTAATTACTGTATTCCCGTTTCCCATAAAACCTCCTGGCGGAGTTTTATGGGAAACGGGGCAAGGATTGTTCCAGACAATCCTTTTGCATTCCCGCCCTCCCTGGCGGTCAATCCAGGGTTTGATCTTTTAACAGGTGGCGCCAGGTACCAGTAGATCAAAGGCTTTAATATATTTACTGGATTCCGGCTCGTGGGCCGTTGACCCGTGGCCGGAATGACGGTCAGTGCAATACTAACCCTGCATTCATTTGCTGTAGGGTGGCCAATGTCCGACCCTACATGACTACTTAGTTGTGATTAGAAAAAGTTCCCAAAGACTGACCAAGCAATACTTTTTGTCCCGCCTGGAGATTTTCATCCCATGTAATATTTTCAGGCAAGAGCATAATGACTGTTGATCCCAGGTTAAACCTGGCCATTTCACCGCCCCGGGAAAGTCTGATTTGTTCATTCACGTATGATGTCCTGCGAATATTATAACCGCTTGGGGGCGTGACTTTTTCCTGCCAGACCGTATCAATAGCCGAAACATTAACAGCGCCCACCATTACCTGGATCACGGGGCCAGTCTCGCTATCAAAATAACACACCAGTCTTTCGTTCCTGGCAAAGATTCTCGGAATAACCCGGACCGTGTGCGGCGCCACGCTAAACAGTCGGCCCGGCACATAAACACTGTATTTTAATTGTCCCGCCACCGGCATGTGGACGCGATGGTAATCCACGGGCGAGAGATAAATGGTGGCGAATTTTCCATTTAAAAATGGTGCAGCCAGGTCGACCTGGCCGCCGCATAATTCCAGGAGGCTGTAATCAACGCCCTTGGCCTGGAAAATCCTGCCTTCCTTGATGTCACCAATTTGACTAATACGACCGTCGGCAGGGCACAGGATTGAAGCATTGTCCTGGTCCATTGGCCGGGCTTCCGGTTTCAGGGCCCGAGTGAACAGGGCGTTCAATGATTCGTACTGGTAGGGATCTTCTTCAATGGCCTCTTGCATATTCATTGGGTGCAAGTGCAGCGTATATTTAATAAAACGATTTTTTACGGGTTGCCAGGTTATTCGCGCCAGGTAATACGACAACCACGAAATAAAATGGTGCGGTAAAACATAGAAGGGCAGAGATTTAATATAATCGAACAGGGAAGCTTTCATGATTAATTATATTTCTAGTCAGGCTCGTAACCGAGATTGGGAGATAACCAGCGCTCGGCCTGGCTTGTGGTGACATTTTTTCTGTCGGCATAATCCTTGACCTGGTCACGGTTAATTTTATCGACGGCAAAATAATCAGAATCAGGGTGTGAAAAATAAAAGCCGCTGACTGATGCCGTGGGTAACATGGCAAAATTATCAGTGAGTATCATGCCGGTGTTGGCATTGGCATTGAGCAGATCGAACAGTGTTGTTTTTTCACTGTGATCAGGGCAGGCAGGATAACCTGGTGCCGGACGAACACCTTTGTAAGACTCTTTTATTAAATCCTGGCTGGTTAATTGCTCATCAGCACTGTAGCCCCAGAAATCCTTGCGCACTAAAAGGTGCATGTATTCAGCCAATGCCTCTGCCAGCCTGTCGGCCAGTGCCTTGGCCAGGATACTATTATAGTCATCGTGGTCGCTTTCAAACTTGGTTACCATTTTTTCCAGATTGATTCCGGCGGTTACCGCGAAGCCACCGATGTAATCTTGCAGGCCACTATTTTCCGGGGCCACGTAATCTGCCAGGCAACGATTGGGTCGAGCGCCCGGTTTCCTGTTTTGTTGTCTCAGGAAATGTAATTTGGCCCGGGTGTTGTTCCTGTTTTCATCGGCATAAACAATGACATCATCATTGTTGCTATTGGCTGGGAAAAATCCAATTACGGCACGGGCAACCAGTAAATTGTTATCTACAATTTCATCCAGCAAGCGTGTTGCATCATCGAAAAGCGATGTGGCCTCTTTACCGATTTTTTCGTCAGTCAGTATCGCCGGGTAACGCCCGGCCAGCTCCCATGCTCTGAAAAATGGTGTCCAGTCAATATACTCGCGGATTGTCGCAAGTGAAAAATCTTCCCAAACTCGTAACCCAAGCATTGTTGGCGCAGGCGGCGTGTAGTTTTTCCAGTCGATAACAAATTTATTGTTCCGGGCCTCGGTTATTGTCAACCAGTCTATACTTTTTTGTTTTTTGCTATGGCGTTCGCGAATGTCCGCATATTCTTTGGAAATTTCGGACACAAAATCTTCTTTAGAGTTGGCACTAATTAGCTTTTGAGCTACTCCTACCGCACGTGACGCGTCTTTCACCCAGATCGTAGGTGAATTTTTTTCCGGCGCAATTTTAACTGCAGCATGCACCCGGGATGTGGTGGCACCCCCGATGAGCAAGGGTGTGCTCATGTTGGTGCGCTCCATTTCTTTGGCAACAAGGACCATTTCATCCAGCGAGGGCGTGATCAGACCACTTAAGCCAATAATATCCACACCTTCTTTTTGCGCCATCTCGAGGATAGATTTGGCGGGCACCATGACGCCCATGTCGATGATCTCGAAGTTGTTGCATTGCAGGACAACGCCAACAATATTTTTACCAATATCATGGACGTCACCTTTGACCGTGGCCATCAGGATTTTACCGTTAGACCTGGAGCCGGTTGATTTATCATCCTCGATAAAGGGCATGAGATGGGCCACGGCTTTTTTCATTACCCGTGCACTTTTTACCACTTGCGGTAAAAACATTTTACCTGCACCAAACAAGTCACCGACCACATTCATGCCGTCCATGAGCGAACCTTCTATGACATCAAGGGGTTTATCGGCTGCCAGCCGGGCGGCTTCGGTGTCTTCGACAATATATTTATCGATACCCCTGACCAGTGCATGTTCCAGTTTTTTCGCCGGTGAAAAACTGCGCCACTCTTCACTTTCTTTTTCAACCTTGACGCCATCACCACGATACTGTTCGGCAATGTCGAGTAAACGCTCGGTGCCATCTTCACGACGATTGAGAATAATGTCTTCAACGGCTTCCCGTAGCTCGCCGGGGATTTCTTCGTAAACAGTTAACTGGCCGGCATTAACAATACCCATATCCATACCGGCCTTAATGGCGTGGTAAAGAAAAACAGAATGAATGGCCTCGCGGACGCTGTTGTTGCCTCGAAAAGAAAATGACACGTTGCTGACACCACCGGAAATCATGGCATGGGGCAAGTGCTGCTTGATCCAGGTCGTGGCTTCGATAAAATCCACGGCGTAATTATTGTGCTCTTCAATGCCCGTGGCCACTGCAAAAATATTAGGATCAAAAATAATATCTTCAGGTGGAAACCCTACCTGGTTTACCAGGATGTCGTAAGAACGCTGGCAGATTTCGGTTTTTCGCTTAAAGGTATCGGCCTGGCCCTGTTCATCAAAGGCCATAACGACTACGGCTGCACCATAACGACGACACAAGCTGGCGTGTTCCAGAAATTTGGTTTCGCCTTCCTTGAGGCTAATGGAATTAACCACGCCTTTGCCCGCTAAACACTGGAGACCGGTTTCGATAATTTCCCATTTTGACGAGTCCACCATAATAGGAATGGTGGCGATGTCAGGCTCCGAGGCGATCTGGTTCAGGAAAGTGCGCATGGCAGTGACGCCATCAAGCATGCCTTCATCCATGTTGATGTCCAGTATCTGGGCACCGTTCTCTACCTGGTCGCGGGCGACATCCAGTGCTTCGTCATATTTATCTTCCAGAATTAGTCTCTTGAACCTGGCGGAGCCGGTGATATTGGCACGCTCACCGACATTAACGAACAATGATTGTTTATTTATTTGTAATGCATTTTGACCTGATAAATTACAAGCAGGTTCCAGGTCGGGGATAACGCGGGGCGTGACATCGGCTACGGTTTCGGCAATAGCCTTGATGTGGTCGGGGGTGGTGCCGCAACAGCCGCCAACAATATTTAAAAAACCACTGCCGGCCCATTCCTGGATGTGTTTCGATGTCGACTCCGGGGTTTCATCGTAACCACCAAATTCATTGGGCAGGCCGGCATTGGGATGGGCGCTGATGAAGGTCGTTGCCACCGCGCCGAGGTCGGCCACGTACTCACGCAACTTGTCGGCACCGAGGGCGCAGTTGAGGCCAACACTCAGAGGATTGATGTGGGCCACGGCATTCCAGAATGCCTCGACCGTTTGGTTAGACAAGGTAATGCGGCCACCATCAGCGACGGTGCCGGAAATCATGACCGGCAAACGACAATCGTAATCAGAAAAAACCTGCTCAACAGCAAATATGGCGGCCTTGGCATTGAGCACATCAAAAATGGTCTCTATCAATATAATATCGACGCCGCCATCCATGAGTCCGCGCGTGGCTTCCGTGTAGGATTCGACCAACTGGTTAAAGGTGATATTTCGATAACCAGGATTATTTACGTCGGGTGAGATCGATGCGGAACGATTCATGGGGCCAAGGACGCCAGCAACAAAGCGGGGTTTATCGCCCATTGAAAATTCTTTCGCCACTTGTTTGGCGTTTTCAGCGCCGGCCAGGTTTAGCTCATAAGCCAGGTCCTGTAATTCATAATCGGCCTGGGCGATGGATGACGAAGTAAAAGTATTGGTTTCAAGAATGTCGGCACCGGCCTCAAGATAAAGCCGGTGGATGCCACGAATAACCTCGGGCTGGGTGATGGAGAGCAGGTCGTTATTACCCTTGACGTCTTTAGTGTGATCGACAAACCGGGCACCACGATAATCGGCTTCTTCCAGCTTGTGACGCTGAACCATGGTGCCCATGGCACCATCAAGCACCATAATACGCTGGCCCAGGATGGTACGCAGTTCTTCAGTGCGGTCGATAATTTTTAGGGTATCAGGACTCATTTTTTTATTATAAATAAATATTCGTTTGTTGTACTTAACAGTGTTAATAATTACCAAGGGAGCTCTGATCAATACATGTCTGTCATTCCACGTAAATTTTTGTCATTCCGACCGAAGCGGAGGAATCTTGTGGCTTCCTGATACTACTGAAGTTCCATAGTATGAGATCTCTCCACTGCGGTCGAGATGACAATTGATCAGAGCTTCCCTAAGCTGTGGTGCTATTATCGCAGTTGCCAGACCTCTAAAAAACGGAAGAAGTGTACAGTAAAATTGCGATATATAAAGGAGGGCTCAAGCAATAAAAATGGCTGGCTGGGTCCGCTTTCACACAGTCACGACAATAAATATCTAATTATAAATCAAGTGCTTAGTAAACTGAAGTAACGCGATAGCCTTGTTCTTGAAATAAGTTAATTAACCCATCTTTGCCGGGCAGGTGCAGGGCGCCGACCGCAATAAAGGCGTTGCCTTCCGTTATGCGTTTTTGCATACGTCGTTGCATACGCAGGTTACGATCATTGATGAGCTGGGTCATGAGCCGGTCATAAGCCGCGCCGGCTTGTGTCTGGTATGAGTCAGAGATGGTCAGGAGTTTGGTCAAATTTCGGCTCAGGTATGCCTGGGTAATTTCTTCCAGTTGCGCATCCTGCTGGTCACTTGCCTGCAGGGAGTCTTTTAGTAGTGCCACCTGGTCTTTGAGCGGCATATCGTCAAATGGCGCCAGTTGTTCGGCCATGGTCTCGAGGCCGTATGCGGGTTTCCTGGCCGAGACTGCTTTCGCATAAAGATCCATATCAAGGAATAAGCCCGACTTGGATTTTGGTGTGCTCAGCATCATGATAATGACCCAGGGTTTGATGCGATCAAGGTTCTCGGTTGTCATGCCTCGTTTGAGCAGTACCTCTACAGTTTGCCGGTACAGTTTTTCTCCCGTTATTTTTTTCAGTGACAAGCCCTCAGCGAGAAACATCATCCTGCTCAACACTACCAGGCCGCTTGTGTCTGTTATCATTTCCATTGTGAAGCTTCTGGAATTATCGAAAGCAGATTTAACGGGCGGTGCGAGATTTTTTACCCGTTCATCATTCAGGTGAATCGTGCCAAACAGGTAGCTGGGTTCAGCGCCTGGTTTGTTAATTTTCCAAAGCAGGCCGATTTGCTCTGTTTGTTTTTCTTCGGCAAAGGAAACGACACTATTAAATAGTATGACTGTAAAAATGAACCAGATAATGGCTGGCAGGGTTAGATTGGATATTGGTCGGGTCACGGGCATATTGAAACACAGTTCAGCCTGGATGCAATCCCTGATATTCCGGGATTTCCACAGTTAAACTGAAAAAAGGTTAAACTAGTGAGGATTCAATCCGAATGATTTAATCCGGACTTAATTCAGCGAATATGATTTACACAATATGGGGTTACGGCAATTAAAATTCATGCCCGGTTAAAAGCCAGCATAGTATTATGTTTGCTGTTATTAGGATTAAATGAGCCTGTATTTGCCGGAAAAGAACCGGTTTGGGAAGTTGGTGTCGGGGTCAGCGGCGTCACCATTAACGATTATATTGGCTCCTCTGAACGCAACTATTACATATTTCCAATTCCCTACCTGGTCTACAACGGTGATTATTTAGAGCTGGACAGAAACGGTGCCCATGGAAAATTATTCAAGTCCGAAAAATGGCGAATAGAATTTAGTGGCAATCTCGGGCCCCCTGTTAAAAGCAGAGATGAAGGGGTACGACAGGGCATGCCGGATCTCGACCCGATTTTTGAGGTCGGACCTTCCCTGTATTATTCGCTCAGCGAAACCTGGGAGCGACAATATGTCTGGTCCTTGCGATTCCCGGTGCGGGCAGTTTTTTCAACAGACTTCAAAAGCATTGAACAACAAGGATGGGTGTTCGCGCCCTATCTAAACTTTCATGCAAATAATATTGGGCCGGGCGATGGCTGGTCGTTTGGGTCCTCATTCGGCCCTGTATTTGGCAACAACAGGTTTAATGATTATTATTACCGGGTCGATCCTCAATTTGCGAGCGCAAATCGGTCTGCTTATGATGCCAAAGGCGGTTATAACGGTGTTCGTTTTGCCATGTCACTGAGCAAGCGATTTTCCAAAGTCTGGACAGGTTTTTATTTAAGGTATGATTATATCGGCGATGCTATTAATGAAGATAGTCCGCTAGTAGAGCAACGATATGCCTTTTTGCTGGGCGGGGGCATCTCATGGATTTTCGCCCGATCAGATGACTGGGTTCATGTCGACAACTGATTCTGATATGTTCAATTATTGTTGTTTATTGTAGATCATATTTTTTTTGGGGCTTGTTATGCGGGGACCAAAGTCGGCTGAACAATTTATCCATTTACTGGATGAAGCCATTTTTGAAATAAAAGATGCGCTTGCCTGTGCAGAAGAAGGCGATGGCATGGTCACTTTTTCCAGTGATGAAGAATTGTACAAAGTTCTCCTGGAAGAATACCTGGCACTGAAAGAACAGTTTAGCGGTGATGAGATCGCCGTCGGTCGTGGCAAAGACCTGCCTTTTATGCCGCTGGTTAACCGGGCCCATGAGCGAATTCCGTTTTCGGATTTATTGGGACTCATTAACCAGGGTTATAAGGATGGTTTCGATACTTAATTAATTTTATTTTGGAATAAAAAATGTCAGGCAACACTATAGGTAAACTTTTCACGGTCACCAGTTTTGGCGAAAGCCATGGCAAGGCCATTGGTTGTGTTGTTGATGGCTGTCCTCCTGGCCTGGCGCTTACAGAAGCGGACTTGCAGGTTGATCTTGATCGTCGTAAACCAGGCAAGTCCAGGCACACGACCCAGCGTCGCGAATCCGACGAGGTTGAAATTTTGTCTGGTGTGTTTGAAGGCAAGACCACGGGCACGCCGATTGGCCTGTTAATTCACAATACCGACCAGCGTTCGAAAGATTACACGGACATCAAGGACCGGTTTCGTCCCGGCCATGCAGACTATACCTACTTAAAAAAATACGGCATAAGAGATTATCGCGGTGGTGGCCGGTCGTCGGCACGGGAAACTGCCATGCGTGTTGCTGCCGGCGCCATTGCAAAAAAATATTTACAGGAACGTTATGGTGTAATCATACAAGGTTACCTGGCACAGCTTGGACCAATAAAACTTGCCGATAAAAATACAAAAATCGACAAAATAATAATCGAAGACAATCCATTCTTTTGCCCCGATCCGGCTAAGGTCGCCGAGCTGGAAAAATACATGGACGGATTGCGCAAAGAAGGTAACTCCGTTGGCGCCAGGATTAATATAGTCGCAACCGGGGTGCCCACGGGATGGGGTGAGCCAGTATTCGATCGGCTTGATGCCGAGATCGCCCATGGTTTGATGAGTATTAACGCGGTCAAGGGCGTTGAGATCGGCGCGGGTTTTGCCAGTGTCGAACAAAAAGGTACGGAACATAGAGACGAGATGTCGGCAAAAGGATTCGATGGCAACAACGCCGGCGGTATCCTGGGTGGCATTTCCAGTGGCCAGGATATTGTGGTGAGTATTGCTTTAAAGCCCACTTCCAGTATTCGATTGCCAGGTAAAACAATCAATACCACTGGCAATAGTGTTGAAGTGGTAACAACCGGTCGCCACGATCCTTGTGTCGGTATCCGGGCGACACCGATTGCCGAGGCCATGTTGGCAATTACCCTCATGGATCATGCCTTAAGACACCGTGGGCAAAATATGGATGTGGATGGTACCACGCCAGACGTGCCTGCTTCGGTTGATTAAAACTGTAGCGAGCATCAAGTGGCTAGGGCAAAGCTGCCACGTACTGAAAAAATGTAACAATCGTTAGTATCAGGTCAGTTTTTTACACGACTTTAATCACCTGCTACTTGCAGCCATTTATAAACTATCAAATGTCGCTTTTTTATAATGACTTCGAACCTCGGTCCCAGCCGCTCGCTACTTAATCACTAATGCCTTACTGGCGTCTTTCTGGATTTTATTTTTTTTATTTTGCTGTACTAGGGGCGCTGGCGCCGTATTGGGGCCTGTATCTCAAGTCCGTCGGTTTTACGGCCATCCAGATTGGTAACCTGATTGCCATCCTGATGATTTCCCGCATTATCGCACCAAATATCTGGGGCTGGCTGGCGGATCACAAGGGTCAGAGAATGTCAGTGGTTCGCTGGGCCGGTTTTTTAAGCCTGCTGGCCTTTGCTGGGGTATTTTTTGGTAACACATTCTGGTGGCTGGCCGTAGTGATGTTGTTTTTTAGTTTTTTCTGGAATGCGTCACTACCGCAAATTGAAGCGGCCACCATGTCCCATCATGACGGCCAGGCAAATACTTATGGCAGGGTGCGACTCTGGGGCTCAGTGGGATTTATTGTTGCGGTGGTTGGCCTGGGCTATACCCTCGAGACAGTAGCGACCTGGTGGTTATTGCCAGTCATTACCGTGCTGCTGGCGGGTGTATGGTTTTACACATTACTGATCCCGGAAAAACAGGTCACGGTAAAACATGAACAGCTAACACCATTACTCAAGGTATTGCTCAAGCCCCAGGTATTTATTTTTCTGGCGGCCTGTTTTTTGATGCAGGCCAGTCATGGGCCTTATTACACATTTTATTCCATTTATCTTGAAGAGCAGGGTTATAGCCGTGATGTCATTGGCTGGCTTTGGGCGTTAGGCGTGGTCAGTGAAATTGGTTTGTTTTTA
>QIGL01000034.1 GCA_003228915.1 Acidiferrobacteraceae bacterium | reverse complement strand
TAAATAAATAAACAATTATGAAAAACTATTCTGCCCCACCAAACTTGCTGGCCAATAAAATAATACTTGTTACGGGTGCCGCCAACGGTATCGGCAAAGCGGTCGCCATGAGTTATGCCCAACATGGCGCCACTGTTATCCTGGTAGATAAAGATGAAAAATGCCTGGAACAAACATTCGATGAAATTCAGAAAAACAAATGGCCAGAGCCAATTCTTGCGCCAATGGATTTTCTGAAATCAGGCCCGCCACAATTTGAAGCGTTAGCCGATAGCATTAAAAAGGAATTTGATCATCTTGATGGCATCACACACTGCGCTGCCTGGCTTGGCACTTTAACGCCCCTGCAACTTTTTAATGATGAAGTTTGGTCAAAGGTAATAGTGATTAATTTGCAAGCGCCCTACTGGCTTACGCGGGCCTGTTTTGACTTACTTTCCAAAGCAGAAAATGCTTCAGTGCTTTTTACCACAGCAGATGTGGGTCGCAAGCCACGTGCCTATTGGGGGGCTTACAGTGTCGCGGCGGCAGGCCTGGAAAATCTGGCAACAACCTGGTCGGATGAACTTGAAGATCAAAAGAATTTTCGGGTGAATACATTGGATCCAGGGCCAGTCTTAACAAAACTGCGAGCCAATGCTTATCCCGGTGAAGATTCCGACAAATTACCAAAACCCGAAAGTGTGACACCCATGTATCTTTACCTAATGGGTAGTGATAGCAAAAATATCCGGGGTCAAAAACTTACAATTAAAGATTAATAACTGCTCTTCTTGAAGGGCTAGTCATACTATTGCTCGCGTATTTTTTCTCTGGATTTGACTGTATCAACAACTGTTCCAAATTTCCTGGCTATGGGCTTGCCTATATACTTACGCGACCAGTTACGAATATCGTGGGCCGCCAGGTACATCGACGGCAAACCCAGGAGAGTTATGAGAGTAGCAAATATTAATCCAGATGATAGCGCCAGCGCCATCGGTGAAACAAAAAGATCCATACCGCCCCAGCCATAGGCCGTCGGCAATAATCCCACCACGGTTGTGACTGCCGTTAATAAAACTGCCCGCAGGCGTCGCCTGCCAGCCAACAAAACGGCCGCTCTTATTTCCATGCCCTCTTTTACCGCTCTTTGAACAAAAACCAGTAATATTAAGGAGCTGTTAACGACTACACCTGACATGGCAACCATGCCGAGCATGGAAAAGAATGACAACGGCATAGGTCGCCAAAAAATGTCATGAAGATAAAAACTGATAATGATCCCGACGGCCCCAAATGGTATCGCCAACATCACAAGAATTGGGTATGCCAGGTTATTGAATTGTATTGCCAGGATAAAAAATATACCTACAAGCGCCAATAAAAATGAAAGCATTAAGCCCTTAAACGATTCAACATTCTTTTCTTCTTCACCGCCGAAATGAATTTTGACATTTTTCGCATCTTCGCCAACCCAGTCTGTTTGTTTTTCTGCGACAAGTTTGTTTATTTGTCCGCTAGTAATAATAGAAGAATCAATATCAGCAACAACACTCTGGATCTTGATGCCAGCCTTATGGCGGACTGTGGTAAAACCGTTACGCTGCTCAAAACGCGCGATACTTTGCAATGGCACCAGGCCGCCACGGTTATTTGGTATTTGTAATTCCTTTAAATACGTTAGTTCGGATTTTTTATTTTTTGGAAAACGTATTGTTACATCAACTTCACGGGTACCCTGGCGGGTTGTGGTAACACGCAGTCCGTCCACCGCCGCCCGGATGTGACTGGCTGCCGTGGCTAAATCTATTCCTGCGTAGGCGGAAAGACCTTTATCAAATATGATATGAATTTCCGGGTCGCCAGGTTTTAGACCGCTGTCGACGGCAGTCACACCTTTAACTGTTTTCAGAAAATCAACAAGGCGCCTGGCGGTGGCATCTGTGACATTGTCATCATAACTGGATATCTCAACCTGGAGTGGCCTGCCTGTCGGTGGACCTGGCTTGAGCTCATTAAACGCAATTTCCAGATCAGGATGGAGGCTGGGGATTATTTTTGAGAGCTTGCGCATATCGTCCAGCGCATCATGATCAGGCCTGCTTACGGCCTGGATATAAATAACCCTTATTTGACCAAAACGACCACCTCTTTGCGTCAAGGGGTCTCCTTCGTCAACAGCAATCTGGCCACTGCCTAGCAACGTAGTCTCAAGGTATTCTGGCTTGATATTTTCCCTGACAGTGCGATCAATTGATATCAAATGCTTTTGCATATTTTCCAGGCTGGTACCCGCGGGCCCAGTAACCCTGATAAGGTACTCATTCACCCCCGCCGACGGGAATAACTGAAAGGACATTTTTCCAGAAAATATCAAGAGGCCGGTTAATATTACAATTAACACACCTATACCAACGGTTGCCCAATGATGCCTGATTACCTTTTCAAGTAAATTGGTGTAACTATCCTCAAGCCTGGTAAGCCACTTTCGTTCCGGTGGTTTCTTTTTGGTATTGGCGAAGCTTGCTACATGGCTTGGCAGAATCAGGAATGACTCCAGCCATGAAATAAATAATAACAACATAACCACAATCGGGATGGAAATAATAAACTTGCCAATAATACCGGTCATAAATAACATTGGCAGAAAAGCGACCATTGTCGTCAAAACAGTTGTTGTTACCGGCCCCAGTAGTTCGATAGCACCTATGGTTGCTGCTTTTAATGGCGGCTCGCCCTGCTCCATGTGGTAGGTGATATTTTCACCAATAATGATTGCATCATCCACAATCATGCCCAGCACGATAATAAAAGCCATCATCGATATAAGATTTAAGGTCATTCCTGATGCATAAAGAAAATACAAGCCACCAAGAAACACGATAGGCAAACCAAGAGTGGTGGTGAATGCAACCGAGGGCCTTAGAAAAAGTATCAGTGATATAAAAACGAATATGAGCCCCACCATACCGTTATTGGTTAACACACTTAACCTTAATCTCGCTAAATGCGAAAAATCCTGGAATGTACTGACCTTTATATCTTCACCGTATCGCTCGGGTATTTTATCCAGGTAAGCTTTTAAGTTATCAACCGTAGATATTATATCTGCCTCTGATTTTTTTAGGACAAGAAAGCTTAGCGCATTCTTTCCTTCTACATCGTAATACACTGTTGCATTTACAAGATTTTCTGAGACAGTTGCAATATCACCAACAGTAATTCCCTTGCCCTGCTCGTTTGCCCTGATAACCAGACTGGATACATCATCAGGTGTTTTGAACTCGCCTACAATACGTATCGACTTTTGGCCCTCTTTGGTTTCGATTTCACCGCCCGATGCATTGATATTCCAGTTCTTTAGCAAAGCAGCTACTTCGCCAACAGATACCCTGTGTAAACGCATCTTTTCAGGATCAACAACAATTCTGATTTCAGCCTTACGATCGCCCTGTATAATAACCTTGGCTATTCCCTTCTGGCTTAATAAATCATCTTCAATCTTATCGCCCAAACGTTTCATTTCAAGATTGGATAGAGGTGCTGAAATTGCCAGCCTTATTACGGGAAAGACCGTACCATCAACTTCGGTTACCACCGGGTCACTAGGTAAATCTGTTGGTAATTCAGCACGACCGACCGCGAGCTGTACGTCACTGACCAGTCTTTCTCGATTTGTTGCGTAGGGGTTAAGCTCAAGTTTTATACGGCCAGAACCAGGGAAAGCCACTGAGGTCATTTTGTCGATACCGGTTAACGACTTCAGCTCTCTTTCTATAGGCGTTATAACCAATCTTTCAATTTCAACAGGAGTGGCGCCAGGATAATAGGTGTCAACCTGTATTACATCCAGATTTACATTGGGAAAAGCTTCGCGATTAATTGATAATATTGCGACAGCACCCATTAGCAGAATACTAATAGAAATCAGATTTACAACCAGGCCGCGGTGAACAAGAAAATCAATAATGGACCTCATTTGTTCTGCCCCACAACAGTTTGATAGCTGGAATTAATGCGTTGCCACAGGTTTCCAGTTAACAAATCAAATCGCGCGCTCATGCGCTTCAACTCCAGTTGTTTATTGGTGACAGTAAACTCTGCCAAACGCAGGTCCCTTTCGAATTGTAATAATTCAGACGTATCTGCCCTGCCGTTCCTGTATCTTTCTGTGGCTTCGTCAAGTTTCTTATTTTCTGCTTGTAATCTTTTTTTGCTTCTCGCCAATGACCTCTTTGTTTCCTGAATTTCAGCCAGCAGTGTCGATAACTGATACCCCAGGTCAAGTGTAACGGCTTCAATTTCCTGGTAACCAATAGACTTGTTAATTTGTGCCTGTGTTAATTCACCTTCAAGGCCCTGCCTGTCAAGTGCGCGCCTGTATTCAAGCTGGATGCCTGCCGCATAATCTGATTGATTAAAATTACCATCCGTTACCTTGCCGTTCCTGTTTCTGGATCCTGCTGAAAGAGTAAGATTAATATCATCGCGATTTAAATCCCGACTTTTTTCGATAATTGATTCAGCAATGGTTATATTTGCGTTGCTTCTTTTCAGTCTCCAGCTATTATTTTTCACCACGCCAAATAAATCATCAAATTCTTGTTGTTTATTATTGTTAATTGTAATTTTTGTTACAAGTTTGGCGCGTAGATTCCACGGAAATGCTGATACCCTGTTTAAAGCAATATGCTGCCTTTCCCTGATTACCTTTAAAGAACGTTTGTCGGCTATGCTCGACTGCAACCTTGCTTCGGCCTGTAATATATCTTTTTTTTCTGAAACACCAAGCTTGATATTCTTGTTGGTGTAGGCCTTAAGAAGTTTTGCCCTTTTGATTGCAAGATCGGTATTCGCAATTTGTGCATCCGTTTTGGCAAGTCCAAAAAATAAATCAATTATTTGCTTGCTTAGTTCGTCACGGTTTTCCTGCCAGTTTGCATCTGAAATGATTTGATTTGCTTTTGCATCTTTAACGCCTGTCTGGTAAAGAGGGTTGCCAGATCCACGACCAAGGGGATGAATATACTTAAGGTCAAAGTTGGTCGAGGCCGAGGGATTAGGTATTTGCGGGCTAATAGTAAAATCAGAATCCTGGTACACATACGAGCCATCAAGATTGACTCTGCCACCAAAACCAAATGTCTTCTCCAGGCCCAGACCAGCATTCGCTTTATCTGTCGGCGTACCAAAAGAAGAAAGATCATGGGAGGCGCCTGTGCCTCCATTTAAATACCAGCCTAACTGGCTTTCTGCCTTATTTAACTCATAAACAGCACTTTCCTGCTCAAGGCTTTTGATTTTTACCAGGGGGTGCAGCTTTACCATATTTGAAAGTGCTGCCTCAAGCGAAAGTGAAGCCGCGCTTACGGGCACAGTATAAATAAATACCACTACTGGCAAAATAAAATGAAAGATTTTTTTTGTTTTGAAATAATTAATATTCTTCATGATATTTTCTAATTATTATTAATTAGTTTTTGTTAAACCGTGTAACATTATTTCAAGCTGAATTTTAAAAAATTTTTCGACATCATAAGTTTCATTGTCAAGACTGGCTAAAGAACGTTCCCATATAGCAGTAAATACCATTGGCGCAAGTAATACACGACTGACGTAATCAGCATCACACTTTATAAACTCGCCACGCTCAATCCCCTTTTCGATCACGCGCGCCATCATTTTTCTGCCACGCTGTATCACAGTTTCAATATAAAATTTGGCCAGTTCCGGGAAATTCCCCGACTCGGAAATAATTAACTTTGGAATACCTGACAATTTTGTCTTGATAATATTTTGTTGCCATTGCTGGATCAGGACCTCGATTAAGGAAGCAGCTGAACCTGCATGATTTGTAATCATATTTTCAGCCCGTTCCACTTGCGGTACAACCATTTCATTTACAAGGGCATAAAACAGGGCCTCTTTATTTTTAAAATATAAATAGACGGTCCCTTTTGTGACACCGGCTCGACGAGCGACATCGTCCATGCGCGTACCAGCAAAACCCTTTTCACAAAACAGCTCAAGGGCGGCATCAATAATTTCGCCTGGACGCGCTTCTTTGCGGCGTTGCCAGCGAACAACAGGGCACGAGTATTTAGGGTTTTTAAACATGAATAAGTAAGATTTAGTAAATAACTGACCAGATAGTTATTTATTTAATACCCTTCAGAGGGGACTGTCAATCCTGCTGGATTAATTGCTTGCAGATAAATTTTCCGAACCCAGGGATATTTGTTCGGTTTATATAGGTTAGAGTAGTTAGATTGCAGGGTCGAGACTGGTTGGTAACCAAGGCATCAATATCAAAGTAAAATGCACTTACCTAAGCTAATGCTCTTATTAGCTGGTCTTCCAGCTCAATGCGGTTTGCCAGGGCCTCGCCAAGGATGGATAAATCTTTTTCCAGATCGCTTAATAACGATTTAGTAGATTCTGTATCGTATTTGTCGTTGAATTCCAGTGCTATTTCAGTCGTTACAGAAATTTTTGGTAATATTTTCTCGGCTGTATTCGCCAGACTTTTTCTCCGTTCCTGTCCGCTAATAATACGTTCGTACAATAGAAAGTGCCCGGCAGCAATATAATCAACCATGACCTGGCAAAATTCCTGAACCATTTTTGGTGTGTCTTCACTGCTAATTGGCGCCGAGAAAGTCTCCAGTCCCGCTACTCGGCAAAAAAGCACCAGCATTTCGCCGCGTTCATTGACCATTTTTTCGGTTAAGCTGTTAGACAGCCCCCGTCTTTCGGCGATCGCAGTTTCATCAGGAATGGTGGTATCGATCATTATTTAGTCTTCCGGTAGTTGGGTATTATTATTGTATTTGTTTTTCACAAATTATTGGTTTGCCTGTGTCTACTTTACCCAATGTCACCCTTGCAGCCAAACCATTTTCTTTGTTAACACTGAAATAAACCGCTTGATTAATAGCACAATTCATGGTCGCTTTTAAGTCAATGATTTAACATAACTAAAATCCTGGTAGTTGTCCTTTCATGCTACGCATCATTTTAGCCATTCCGCCCTTGCGCATTTTTTTCATCATTTTCTGCATTTGCATAAACTGTTTTAATAGTCGATTAACATCCTGAACCTGGGTACCCGACCCGCCGGCAATTCGGCGCTTGCGCGCACCCTTGATAATGGCGGGGAACTGACGCTCATGGCCGGTCATTGAATCGATTATGGCGATCACCTGCGTTGTCTGCTTGTCATCCAGTTGCCCTTGCGCAGCCTGACCAAGATTCGCCATGCCAGGCATCTTCTCCATAAGGCTGCTGATACCGCCCATGGACTGCATTTGGGTCATTTGGTCGCGAAAATCCACCAGGTCAAAACCCTTGCCCTTTTTTAATTTTTTAGCCAGCTTTTGTGCTTGCTCGTGATCGACTTTTTGCTCGACCTCCTCGATTAAACTCAGCACATCTCCCATGCCAAGTATCCGGGAAGCAACTCGTTCCGGGTGAAAAGCTTCGAGGGCATCCGCCTTTTCACCGACGCCCAAAAATTTAATCGGTTTGCCGGTTACCTGTCGGATCGATAGCGCGGCTCCACCCCGGGCATCGCCATCAGTCTTGGTTAGAATAATGCCGGTCAGGGGCAACGCCTCATCAAACGCCTTGGCAGTGTTCACGGCATCCTGGCCGGTCATGCTGTCAACAACAAAAAGCGTCTCGACCGGTTTAGCAGCGGCATGAATTGCTTTAATTTCAGCCATCATTTCCTGGTCAATATGCAGGCGCCCTGCTGTATCGACAATCAGCACATCGACTGACTGTTTAGCTGCACTATCAAGTGCTGCTGTCACAATATCGACAGGTTTTTGTTCGCTGGTGCTGGGGAAAAAATCGGCCTTTACCTGCCCTGCCAGGTGCTTGAGCTGTTCAATCGCAGCCGGCCGGTAGATATCAGCACTCACCAATAACACCCGTTTACGATCTTGGTCAATCAGGCGCTTGGCTAGCTTGGCAACCGAAGTGGTCTTGCCGGCACCCTGCAGACCGGCCACTAAAATAACCACGGGGGGACGGGCAGACAGGTTGAGGCCATCATTATGCTGGCCCATTAGCCGGGTCAACTCATCCTGGACGATTTTTATCAGGGCCTGGCCAGGTGTTAATGATTGCTGGACTTCCTGGTCCTGGGCCTGTGTCCGAACTTGTTCAATAAAATCTTTTGCAACGGGCAAGGCAACATCTGCCTCCAGCAGCGCCATACGTACATCACGCAAGGTCTGGCTCATGTTCTCGTCAGTTAACCGGCCCTGACCCTTGAGTCGCTTAACGGTTTGTTGCAAACGACCACTTAATCCGTCAAACATTGTGCATCTATCCTTTTTAATAAAAATGAATTGTGGGTCATCATTTTACCAGTAATTGACAGTTATTACCGTTCTGAGCTTGATAAATATTATGCGTACTGACTGGAATACGCCGATGACAGGGGGGTGAAGTGGTGTGATCCTAAATTTTAAAAATATGATCAGCCTGCAGCTGATGTAGTCCTTTATCCGGCATGTGGCCTTTTATCTGATCCATGATGGTTTTTTCACCACCTGGCATTAAATGGGTAATAAAAATATCGGGGTTTAGTTGCAGTTTAGCAAGTTCGCTGGTTAGCATTGCAGGGCAAAGGTGTTTGGAAAGTTTTGTCAGCTCAATTTGCTCGTCAGGAAAAGTGGTTTCAACAACCAAATACTTTAGATCTGAATACTGATTCAAGACTTGCCAAAAATGATCGTTTTCAGTCATGTCGCCACTAAACGCAAAACTCCCCTGCTCGCCTTTGATAATGTAACCCACGGCTGGCACGGTATGTTCAACCGCAACAGGTTTTATCTCGCGACCGCCGATCACCACGGGCTCATTGACGGCGATAGTATTGAATTGCAAATAAGGGTTTTTAGCATCGGGGATTTGAGAAAAATCCGGCCAAATTTGCCAGTTAAATATATGCGTCCGTAAAACCTCGATAGTGTCTGCCTGGGCATAAACCTGCAAAGGTTTTTTGCGCATTGCTGCAACTGAATCGAGTAATAATGGTAAGCTGACAATATGATCCAGGTGGGCATGGGTAATAAGAACGTGGTCGATAGCGGCTAACTGATGTAATGCCAGGTTCATCACCCCTGTGCCCGCATCCAGCAGTACATCCTGGTCAATCAGGAAGGAGGTTGTCCTGGCAATACCGCCCACGCCCCCGCTACAACCAAGGACTTTAATGCTCGTAGTAGTCATAAAATTTTTATTGTAATTTGTGTCATTTCTGAGTCATTTAGACATTATTGAATCATTTATAGTAAATTAGGACAGTGTGGCTCAATAACAGATATAAATATGTGAACCAGTTCACATTAACAAGGACAGATCTGGTGCCGGTTAATCATCAAGCTCATAACATACAATAATCCATAATTACTGAAATATGCTGATAAATACCCTTAATAGTTTAGCCCTAATTCTCTACTTTGTGGCAAGTGGCCTGCTTGTGCAAAATCTTATGCAGCGCCAGTCAATAACCGCTAAAAGAAAGCAATTGATACTGGGGCTTGCCATTGCAGCCGTGATTTTTCATGGCGTGTCAATCCACCATAACCTGTGGTTAGCGAACGGTATGAATCTCTCTTTTAGCAATGCCGTCGGGCTGGTTTCATTCGCTGTGGCTATTATTTTTATCCTGACATCCATTCGCACCCCCCTGGAAAATCTTGGTATTATTATTTTACCCATAGCAGCCTTGACTATTATTTACCAGTGGGTTTGGCCTGGCCAATTTCTAATCATGCACACGGTGCCCCCCTACCAGGGCTTGCATATCATTATATCGTTGCTGTCCTACTCGCTACTATCCCTGGCAGCTGCCCAGGCACTGATTTTGTTGTTACAGAATCACCAGCTACGCACCCACCAACCCGGTCGTTTCATCAATGTCCTGCCCCCTGTGGAGACCATGGAATACCTGATGACACAAATGATAGGCGTAGGTTTTCTCTTATTAACACTGACCGTGGTCACGGGCGTATTTTTTTCAGAGGCAATTTTTGGCCAGGCTTTTAAGTTTAACCATCATATTCTACTCTCGGGTCTTGGCTGGCTGGTGTTTGGCGGTTATCTTGTTGCCAGGTGGCGACTTGGACTGCGCGGTCGCAATGCAGCTATATGGGTGTTAAGCGGAATCACGCTGTTAGCGCTTGGTTTTCTCGGGACAAAATTTATCCTGGAGATAATACTTGGCCGTTGATTTTTGTCTTGATTCATATATTGCAGCATTTCGGCTGCCTGTTTAGAATTATTTCCATGGCAACAAACACATACACGGTCATATAAACTATTGGACATTATCCCGCTCGGCACACTCATTGGTGTCCTTATTTTTTTAATAATTCTATCTGCTTTTTTTTCAGCTTCTGAAATAAGCATGATGGCAATAAATCGTTATCGCCTGAAACACCTGGTAGAGTCGGGTCATCGTCCGGCAATACTTATCGATAAATTATTAAAAAATCCAGATCGTCTCCTTGGCATAATCCTGCTCGGGAATAACGCAGTCAATGTTGCGGCATCATCAATTTCAATGCTCATCGTTTTACACTTCCTGGGAAAAGATGCAGCAGTGGCTGCTACGGGTATCACTGCCCTGGTATTAACGATCGTGCTTTTAATATTTGCTGAAGTAACACCAAAAACGCTTGCCGCTTCTTATCCGGAACGTGTTGCTTTTCCCGCGGCATTTATTCTTTACTGGCTGCTCAGGATACTTTACCCGCTTGTCTGGATTGTTAATCTTGTTTCCAACCAGATATTGCGTATTTTTGGCGTGCAGGCGCAATCGAATTCAAATGCATTAAGTAGCGAAGAATTACGGGTAGCGGTTTTGGAAGCAGGTCGACTAATACCTGAATCCCATCAAACCATGTTGCTTAATATTCTCGACCTTGAAAAAATGACGGTTGAAGATGTCATGATTCCGAGGCCACAAATCGTCGGCATTGATATAGAGGGAGACTGGGATGACATCGTCAACCAGGTAAGCAGCAGCCGATATACGCGTTTACCTGTTTATAAAGGCACTCTTGATAAAATTATCGGCACTGTCCATATGAGAAAAGTACTGAACCTGATGCGCAAGGGCGGGTTAAGTAAAGCGGTTTTCGAAAAGATAGTCGCTGAACCTTACTTCATTCCCGAAGGCACTGCCCTGACAACACAATTATTAAATTTCAGGGCCGTAAAACGACAACATGGCCTGGTGGTAGACGAATACGGTGACATACAGGGGCTGGTAACACTTGAAGAAATTCTCGAAGAAATTGTGGGTGATTTTACTTCCCAAACGACAAGCCTGAACGAGGCATTCCAGAAAACTGGTGAAAATACCTATATCATAAAAGGCAATGCCAATTTACGTGACCTGAACAAGCAACTTAAATGGAGCCTGCCTACAAAAGATTCTCGTACCCTTAATGGTTTGATTGTTGAGTATCTTGAAGATATCCCCGCTCCCGGAACAAGCCTGAGAATCGGCGACTACCTGGTGGAAATAATACGGGCCCGGGGTGCGACTGTACAAACAGCCAAAGTTCAATCATTAATTATCAACAGTGACGAGAAAAAATAATTCTTTGAAATTACCTGTTAAGGCATAGCATGTAATCATTATGAACAAGTCCATTGTTATTGGCATAATTATTTCTTCGGTGTTGTTACCCGGTGCAGTTTTTGCTGCCGAATCAAAAGAATTGCTTGATCTGACATCTCATCCAGTTGGTTATTTCTCTCTCCTGGTATTTCTTCTTTCCTACCTCCTGGTTATGGCTGAGGAATTTACCGAATTACGAAAGTCAAAACCAGTTATACTGGCTGCAGGCATTATTTGGGGGATGATCGGTTACATTTATACCTCACGGGGCATTCCTGAGCTGGCTGAGCTTGCGTTTAAACATAACTTGCTGGATTTTGCCGAATTGTTCCTGTTTTTACTGGTCGCCATGACTTATGTAAATGCCATGAGTGAGCGGCAGGTTTTTCAGGCACTGCGATCATGGTTGATACGCAAAAGTTTCAGTTATCGAAAGCTATTTTGGCTGACGGGCACCCTGGCTTTTTTCCTGTCACCTGTTATTGATAATTTGACGACTGCATTGGTATTGGGTGCCGTTATCCTGGCGGTTGGAAAAGACAATCCTCGATTTGTTGGGCTGGCCAGTATTAATGTTGTGGTTGCTGCGAATTCGGGCGGGGCATTTAGCCCATTCGGCGACATTACAACCTTGATGGTCTGGCAAAAAGGCATAATAAGTTTTGCTGGATTTTTTGCCTTATTTATTCCTGCTGCTGTTAACTACCTGGTGCCTGCTTTGATTATAAATTTTGCAGTTCCAAATAAAATCCCTGACATTTCGGGAGACCAGGTACCAATGAGACGCGGCGCCATCGTAATTATATTTCTTTTCATTGCCACCATAATAACAGCAGTGAGTTTTCACACTTTCCTGCATCTCCCGCCAATGTTGGGCATGATGACGGGCCTGGCTTATCTCAAGTTTTTTGGTTATTACCTGAAAAAAACCCATACCCGAACCAAAGAATATACCAAAAAATACGGGACCATTGGTGACGTGTTGCCCGTCACAAAAGACAGCCATGAGGCGTTTGATGTGTTTCATCGATTGGCACGTGCCGAGTGGGATACATTGCTTTTTTTCTACGGCGTTGTGTTGTCGGTTGGTGGCCTTGGTTTTCTCGGTTACCTGGCCCTTGTTTCCGAGACCATGTATGTCAACCTGGGCGCGACCTATTCCAATGTGATCGTTGGCCTGCTTTCGGCGGTTGTTGATAACATTCCTGTGATGTTTGCAGTTTTATCAATGAACCCTGAAATGTCACAAGGTCAATGGCTACTGGTAACACTTACCGCTGGTGTTGGCGGCAGTTTGCTCTCAATTGGTTCTGCTGCTGGCGTTGCATTAATGGGTCAGGCGCGCGGCCAGTATACTTTTTTTGTTCATCTAAAATGGACACCTGTCATCGCCCTTGGTTACGCTGCCGCTATTGGTGCTCACATGTGGGTGAATGATTCACTGTTTTCCAGGGCGGTTGAGTTATAATTTCGGATTGCTATTTTGCATGGCGTTAACCCGAGCGCTTAACCGCCACGTTATCTCGTAAATAAACCGGTATCGCCTGATCGGCATCTACTTGCTTGCCTGAATTATATAACGCATTGGCAATTGGCAGAATATGGCGGGCACATGGAAATTGATTGGCCTGCCAGTTATCCAAATGTGTTCCCGTAACACGAACAAGCATGTCACCATATTGATCCCAACCGCTGCCAGCACCTGACCAACCTAATGATTCCGGGAGCTGAATAGCTTCCGGGGAAATGACCTGTTCATCAATGCAGGGCCGAGCGAGTCCCTGATTGTCTTTTTCGAACAACCCCCAATAAACCTGGTTCATTCTTGCGTCGAGCGCGGTCATGACTTTATTCGACTTTTGCCCCTGGGCAAGAATTGCCAGGGACGAGACTGGCAACACTGGCAAATCGGCAGCAAAGGCAATGCCCTGTACGACACCTGCACCAATACGCAAACCGGTAAACATACCGGGACCACGTCCGAAGGTTATGCAGTCAAGCTGTGAAACAACGAGTCCGTTATCGATTAATATTTTTTCGATCATGGACAGGATTATTTCAGAATGACGAATGCCGGTTTCGAATGCTTCTGTTACCTGGCCCTGGTATTGCAATGCAACAGAGCATGCCTCGGTTGAGGTATCAAGAGAAAGCAGTGTAGGTACTGCTTGAATATCCTTATTTTTAATTTTATTCATTTATTTTTTATCTTTTCTGAATATGATCTTTTTTATACCTGACTATATTACAGTTACGCTAACTCCCTCTCCCTCCGGGAGAGGGCTGGGGTGAGGGGAGATAACACATTGTTTTATTTGCCCCTCATCCTGGCCTTCTCCCTGAGGGAGAAGGGATAACTCTGATTAGCGACTAAGCTGATTTCATGTCTTCACTTTCCATGACCGATTCGATAATCAAAGGCTTACTGCATATCAAGTTCGGGTTAACGGGACAGCAGTGACCTGACTATTATCTTTTATTTTCGTATCGCCATGGTCATAGGCTGGCGCGCAACAGCATAATATTTTCAAATCTGACTGGCCTGTATTCTCAACGCAATGATGAACACGGGGAAGAATACAAATTGTATCACCAGGCTTTATTTCAAACTGATCATCTCCCAGGGTCATTTGGCCAGTTCCAGATTGTATATAATACAACTCTTCACTTTTCTGATGGGCATGTAATTTCGTTTTCTCCCCCGGGGATATTACCGCCAATGCCAGACTCTGATTTTTATTTTTTTGTTTTGCCGGGTGCATTAATTCATAAATTCGGGAACCATCTTTGGTTTCGTAGGGCAAAACGTCGTTGAAATGAGTGATAAAACTCATGGAGTTCTCCTGTATTTGACAAACAACCCGGAAAGCTTATATAGATAACTTATGTACAGGTATTCCATAAAGAATACCGTATCCGGGATAGGCAAAAATACAATTTTGCACATAAAATAACAAATTACCATTAAGGATGTTAAATCATGAAAAAATTTAAAGGGCCCGTGAGCACATTGTTAGTTGTATTTACAATGCTTGTTGCTAACGCCTCATTTGCAGCTGAGCAAACTCAAAAAGAGAAAGACAAGGCCCGCTGCGCCCAGTTACTTAGGCTCCTTGACCGGGACCTGGAATTGGCCCAGGCAGACATTATTGCTGATGCTGGCCCGATCAGCCATGCCACCTCCTTGCTTGCTGGCGCCTCAATAGGTTATCAATTTGGTCGCTTTAAAGGTTGCATTGATAAAACAACCCGGGGTCGCGCAAGAATCGCACCACTGGTCAAAAATGCCAAAAAGAAAGGACTAAAAACAAAAGAGATCGAAGACGAATAGTAAATAAATAAGGAGCCTCTGATTAATTCATCAAGTGGATGATGGCAAAGCAAAAAGGAACGAGAAAGCGGAGTTTACACGGTAGTAAATGAGCAATTCGAGTTCCTTTTTAACACAGCCAGCGCCACTTCAGGGATTAATCAGTGGTTCCTTAATTTTCAATCATGAATTGTAATTACATTGATTGCTCAATACACAATTCTGGCAATCTGGCCGCGATTTACAAATACTGGCACCGTGTATCACGATAAGCGCATGATATTCGTTGAACAAGCTGACGCTACTTTTGCTGATATTACTTTTTAAGGCCTTCTCAAACATGGCTCGAATTTCTTCGTAGGTTTCGTTGCCCGTCAGCACGCCCAGCCTTGAAAAAATTCGCCGGGTATAGGCATCAACCACAAACACTTTTCTGCTGAATGCATATAGCAGAATATCGTCGGCTGTTTCCGGGCCTATCCCATGTACCGCCAACAAAGCCTTGCGAAGCCTCACTGTTGTCCATTTCTCCAGGCCGCTAACACCATTATGCTGTAACAACCACTGGCAAAAGGCCCTGACCCTTTTGGTTTTTACATTGTAATAACCGGATGGGCGTAACAAGGATGCCAGGCGCTTGTGATGAAGTTTCAGTATCGCCTCTGGATTAAGCACATCTGCCTGTTTCAGGTTATTGATTGCCTTCTCAACATTAGACCATGCCGTGTTCTGGGTAAGAATAGCACCCACCATAATTTCAAAACGAGTATCACCTGGCCACCAATTCCGTTTACCGTGAAATTCGAACAGGCTTTTGTAAACAGACTCACAGGTTATTTTTCCCTGCCCGGCCTTCAACTCAGCTTCGCCATGTATCGCCAGCAATCACGCTTAGAGCTCATTTTTTTCGACGGCCGGTATTTCGTGGCCTGGAGCCAGGCCGGGTTGATTTGGCCGATTTGGCCGATTTGAACAGACCTCTTTTATTCCGTGAACGATCATTATTTTTATCAGGTTGATCGCCATGGAGACCGACCAGGCTTAATAATTTTTTTGTTTCGTAGTCTGGCAGATATATCCAGCGACCCGCTCTCACTTGCCGCGGCAAAGTCAACATACCAAAACGTATTCTTGTTAACCGGCTCACCTTGGCGCCCACGTATTCCCACATTCGCCGCACTTCCCGGTTACGGCCCTCGGTCAATATCACGTGATACCAGTGATTTGTGCCTTCGCCGCCAATATCACGGATGCTCTCAAATTTGGCCAGGCCGTCCTCCAGCTCAATGCCATCTTTTAATGCTGTTATTTTTTTCTGGTTTACATTACCGGCAACCCTGACTGCATATTCACGCTCGATACCATAACGCGGGTGCATCAGCAGGTTGGCCAGCTCGCCGTCATTTGTGAACAACAGTAAACCAGAGGTATTAAAATCCAGGCGGCCTACCGAAATCCAGCGGCCACCGCGAATCTGGGGCAAGCGATCAAATACCGTGGGTCGCCCCTTGGGATCAGAACGAGTACAAACTTCGCCCTCGGGTTTGTGATAAATAATAATTTTTCTGCGCGGTTGCAGACGGGCCGTAGAAATTACTTTGCCATCAACACGTATTGTTTGTGAGCTGGTCACACGTTTGCCAAGAGAAACAATTTTGCCATCCACCGAGACACGACCTGCTTCAATCCAGGTCTCCATTTCGCGGCGCGAGCCTAAACCGCTATGGGCCAATATTTTTTGTAGCTTTTCTCCAGTCGCAGCGGGACTATCGGGATTTTTAAAACTCATTGATTGAGTTGGCCGACTTTTGCCTCTATTGGTTGATCAATTTCGTCTTCTGCCAATTCCTGTTCAGGTGTTACCATTTCTACAGGTGTCTCATCCTGCTCCTGGTTGTTAACTTCTTTTTTATCCTTTGCCTGCTCCAGGTTTAACGACAGGTTTAATTCCCTGCCAATCTCTTCCAGGTCTCTTAATTCTGACAGCGAGGGCAGTTCACTCAAACCCGACAAGTTAAAGTATTCTAGAAATACCTTGGTGGTACCGTACAACGACGGCTTACCCGGTACATCTCTTGAGCCTACTTGCCTGATCCATTCCCGATCAATCAAATTCCTGATGATATCCGTACTCACAGTCACGCCACGTATATCTTCAATATCTCCCCTGGTAACGGGTTGACGATAGGCAATAATTGCCAGGGTTTCCAGGGCCGCCCGCGAATAACGAGGCGGTTTTTCCTCGGTCAACCTGGACAACCAGTCTGAATATTCTGTTTTGCTTTGCAAGCGATAACTTTTATCTATTTTTTTAAGCTCAATACCACGGCCTTTATAATCATCCATTAACACATCAAGCGCGTGGCGAATTTCTTCACGGGCCGGTCTGGCGCCTTCTGGAAATAGTGCAATCAATCTATCAATCGTAACGGGTTGATTGGCAATCATTAGTGCCGCCTCGATAATATTCTTCATTTCTGTGTTAACTTTTTTGCTCATAATATTTTTGATATTAATACTATTTAAAATCAATAAATCAAATTTTTGCTAATTATTTTAAGCTGCTGCCTTTACATGTATGGGTGCGAATGGCTCTGGCTGTATCACGGTTAATAGCTGCTCCTTGAGTAATTCAAGAATTGCAACAAAAGTAACAACCACGCCCATGCGGCCTTCAGTAATATCAAACAGGTTTTGGAAATCAACAAACTCCTCGCCCTTGACCCGCTCCAGCACCTGAGTCATGCGTTCACGTATTGACAAGACCTCGCGTGTTACGTGGTGATGGCTGTACATATCATGGCGTCGCATGACATCGGCAAAGGCCTTGAAAACATCATCCATATTAACATTTGGTTGTGGCCGTGTGGCTCGCTCACCTTCGTATTTGACTTTAACAACGTGCAAGTCACGTTCCAGGCGCGGTAATGTTTCAATATCCTCAGCGGCCTTCCGATAGCGTTCATATTCCTGCAACCGTCGTACCAGTTCGGCCCTGGGATCGTTACCTGCTTCTTCTTCAGTAACAGGGCGCGGCAATAACATGCGTGATTTAATCTCGGCCAACATGGCGGCCATGACCAGGTATTCAGCAGCCAGGTCCCATTGCAATTCTTTCATTAAGTCCACGTAACCCATGTACTGTTTAGTGACTTCGGCGATCGGGATATCAAGAATATCCAGGTTCTGTTTGCGTATCAGGTATAACAGCAGGTCCAGCGGCCCTTCAAAGGCCTCCAGGAACACCTCCAGGGCATCAGGTGGAATATACAAATCCCGAGGCAATTCAGTCACTGCCTCACCACCAACAATGGCAAAGGGCATCTCACTCTGTGCCGGCTGCTGTGTTTTATCGACCCCGTCCGTTGGTTCGATTCCGTGATTATTTTTACTTTCAGTGTTCATATTTAGTGGTACTCCAGTCCCATGGCCTCTCGTACTTCTGTCATTGTTTCTTCGGCTACCTCACGAGCATGGGCATTGCCACGGGTAATGATATTACGAACCAGGGTCGGATCAGAAGCGAATTCCCTGGCGCGGGCCTGAATGGGCTCCAATTCTGCTAAAACAGCCTCAATAACCGGCTTTTTACAATCAATACAGCCTATTTCAGCGCTTTTACAGCCCGCCTGCACCCATTCTCGTGTTTTATTATCACTATAAACCTGATGAAACTCCCATACAGGGCATTTCTCAGGGTCGCCGGGATCTGTACGCCGCACCCGGGCCGGATCCGTGGGCATGGTGCGGATCGCCTTCTCAATGACCTCAGGCTCATCTCGCAGTGAAATGGTGTTGTTGTAGGACTTTGACATTTTCTGACCATCTAGGCCCGGCATTTTGGCTGCAGGTGTCAGCAAGACACTGGGTTCCGGCAAAATAATACGGCCACCGCCCTCCAGGTAACCCAGCAGGCGCTCCTTGTCTCCCAGGGAGATATTTTGCTGGTTCTCCAGAATTTCCTGGGCTTTTTCCAATGCCTCGCGATCCCCCTGCTCAACAAAAGATTTCCGGTGTTGCTGGTAGAGTTTGGCCGCTTTTTTGCCAAGTTTTTTGATGGCTGCCGTTACTTTTTCTTCAAACCCGGGCTCACGACCATAAAAATGATTAAAACGACGGGCAATTTCCCGGGTTAACTCCACGTGGGCCGCCTGGTCCTCGCCCACAGGAACCTGGCCAGCGCGATAAATCAGGATATCAGCAGACTGTAACAAGGGATAACCCAGGAACCCAAAGGTCGCTAAATCTTTATCTTTGAGCTTAAGCTGCTGGTCCTTGTAGGTGGGCACCCGCTCCAGCCATGGCAAGGGTGTGATCATGGATAACAACGTATATAACTCAGCATGCTGGGGAACCCGGCTTTGCAAAAAAAGCGTGGTACTTTCCGGGTCAACACCGGCTGCCAACCAGTCAATGACCATATCCCAAACACTTTCTTCAATAATTTTAGTATCTTCGTAATGAGTCGTTAACGCGTGCCAGTCCGCGACAAAAAAGAAACACTCAAACTCGTGTTGTAATCGTAACCAGTTACGCAGTACGCCGTGATAATGACCGAGATGTAATTTGCCTGTAGGTCGCATGCCGGACAAAACGCGGTTATTTTTGCTTTGGGGGATATTCACTAGCTTAGCCCCACCAACGCGACAACAAGCCGGGTAACAACCATCCTGATAGGATCAAGAATAAACCAGAGCGCGCCGGTCATGAGCAAACCAATGATGATAAAAAATCCATAGGGCTCCAGCCTGCTCAGTTGCCAGGCCCACGGGCCTGGCAATAAACCCGTGGCAATCCTGCCACCGTCCAGGGGCGGAATAGGTAGAAGATTAAAAACCATTAGTATCACATTAATTAATATTCCGAATTTACCCATATAAATGAGCGGCTCAACAATCCACTGTGCTGAAACGGGCAAGCTAAGTGTTATTTTAATCACCAGGCCCCAGAAAATTGCCATGAGCAAGTTTGATGCGGGACCCGCTAATGCAACCAAAGCCATGTCACGTTTTGGGTGACGCAGGTTTTCCCAGGTGACGGGCACTGGCTTGGCCCAGCCAATGGCTATCCCGGCAGTAGCAATCAACAATGCTGGCACCAGCACTGTCCCTACCATGTCTATGTGTTTGAGCGGGTTCAACGTCACTCGCCCAAGTCGATCGGCAGTGGGATCACCCAACCGCTTGGCAACCCAGCCATGGGCTGCCTCATGGACGGTTATCGCAAACAAGATCGGGAGTGCCGCTACGGCAATAATTTGGGGTGTGGTAAGTGCTGTCATTCAGGGCTCGATTGTATCAGGTCTGGATTGTGTCCGGGTGGTTAATTCTGGTCATATTCTGGCAGGCCAAGAGGTAAAATATCACCCCGGCCCTTGCGCACCACGGCCATCAGATCGTCATTCAGTACCACGACGGTCGTAGGCTCAAGACCACATAAGCCGCCATCGATCACCAGGTCCAGCTGGTGTTCCAGCATTTCCCGGATATCATGGGCGTCGCTCATGGGCAGAGACTCTCCCTTCAAAATCAGGGTGCTACTCATCAGGGGCTCGCCCAGTTCCGCCAAAAGTGCCTGGGTTATCGGATGGTCAGGAACTCGCAAACCTATGGTCTTGCGTCGCGGATTTTGCAAGCGCCTGGGCACCTCGCGGGTGGCCGGCAATATAAACGTGTAGGCGCCCGGGGTGACTGATTTTATTAATCGGTAATTTGCATTGCTCACCTTGGCATAAACTGCCAACTCAGACAGATCTCGACAAACAAGGGTAAAGTTGTGCTTGTCATCAAGCTGCCGGATTTGACGAATACGAGACATGGCCGTCTTGTCACCAATATGACAGCCCAGGGCATAACTGGAATCCGTTGGGTAAGCGATCACGCCACCACTTTGGACAATTTCGACCGCCTGCTTGACAAGCCGCTGCTGCGGATTGTCAGGATGAATTTGAAAGTACTGCGCCATAGATTAAATAGACCGGCTGGGGAATTTTTGCGATATAAACGAATGTTGAGGCCTGTAAAATACGCCCGAAGTCCAGCGCCATGATACCGTGACCAGGACTAGTTTTGGTTTTTAGATGAAAATTAAATTATTTTTACTAGCGCGAATATAACCATGCTTATTTTTTTCGACGGCCGGTGGTTTTGCGAAAAAACTTTTCTAACTGGGTCGCTGCCCACTTTTGACCACCCAAACCGAATGCTAGTGACGATGCAAAAACTATTCCGCCGAACAATATCAAAAAAGCCGGGTAGAGAATCGCTTCACCAATATTCATTTGCCCCAGGGCCACGATAATGACAAAACCAATAATGGAATACCTTGCCAAGGTTCCCATTAGCTCAGAATCTTCCAGACCAACGTTGCGACCATAAGCGACAACGGATTCTGATATGAACCTGGCGAAATAAAGACCAATTGTCAAAATCAGTATGGCAACAATCACATTGGGAATAAACTGGGTGATTCGGCTGACCAGGTCAGACACGACTGTTAAGCCAAGAATATTAAAGGCGCCCAGCAAGGTAAATAAAATCACCAGCCAGTAAACCAGGATACCCAATATATCGGTTGTAGTTTTGCGAATTCCGCCCTGTTTGAGAAATTTATCGATGCCAGCCTTATCGGTTAACGTAGCGAAGTTAACCAGTTTTAACCCTCTGACAACGGCAAAATGCAGGGCCTTGGCCAACATCCAGCCTGCCACAAGAATAATAATGGCCGCAATAAATTTTGGCAGAAACTCCCCAAGCTGTATCCAGAATAATTGAAAGGTATCTAATACAACATTAACCTGGTCCATTTACAGTCCCCTCATTTATATTTTAAATAATTATTGTCGCTCTGAATAATTATGCCATCAAAATCATTAGATCGTGTTTTGAATCCTGCGCGTCGACCATTCTCTTGTCAACGTTGTTACCAGCAATTCCAGACGGGCTTACAATTTTCGGGCAATGCCGGCAAACGGCCGAGCTCAAGCCAGCGCTGGCTGGGACTATGAAAATCTGAACCGACCGACGCAAACAATTCATATTCTGCGGCCAGGCGGGCGAAATGTGGTGTCACATCGGGGCGCTGGCTGCCGGAAATCACTTCAATGGCATCACCACCACATTCCTTAAAATGGCTCAACAAGGCATGCATCCGTGCCCGCCCTATTTTATAGCGGCCGGGATGGGCAATCACAGCCAAACCACCTGCATCATGAATCCACGATACCGCTTCTTCCAGGCTGGCCCAATGGGCCTTAGCGTAGCCAGGTTTGCCATCTCCCAGGTAACGCTTAAACGCCTGTTGCAGGTTTTTACTATAACCATTATTAACCAGGAACTGGGCGAAGTGAGTACGGCTAACAATACTGCCTTTGACCAGGGCCTGCGTGCCCGCCAGTGCATTATCAACATTCTTTTTGGCAAGTTTTTCAGCAATTTCTATTGCTCGCTGATCTCGCAGTACCCTGAGACTGGCCAGGCCATTTGCCAGTTGTTTATTCTCCGGGTCGATATTTAGCCCTACAATGTGAAATGTTTTATTTTCCCAGGTAACCGAGATTTCTACACCCGCAATCAGTTTTATTTGATTCTCACCGGCGACCTGACTGGCTGCAGCTATACCCTCAGTCGTGTCGTGGTCCGTGACTGCCAATACCTGAAGGTTTTGCTGTTTAGCCCTTAATACAAGCTCTGCTGGCGAAAGATCACCGTCAGAACACAGGGTATGGGCATGCAGGTCAATTGATATAGTCATGAATTTTAATGCTTTTTCTTTGATTTACAATTATATGATTGTAGCGCCTCCAGCTCAAAAATACCGGCCAGCTTATGCCGGTTTCAGACCAGTGCAGAAGAATTTGCGCAGAGTCAGTGCAAATGTGAAAATAGGGCCCAGTTCATTTAACCCAAACATCCAGATAATTTTCTCAATATGAAGTTTTTATACGATTTTTTTCCCCTGATTCTGTTTTTTTCAGCAGCCAAAATCTACGACATTTACGTGGCCACGGCTGTCGCCATTGCTGCATCGGCGGTACAGGTAGCCTGGTATTATTTTCGCCATAAACGATCCGAGACAATGCATCTGGTCACGCTGGGTGTGCTGGTTGTTTTTGGTGGCATGACGCTTTTACTGCACGACGACACTTTCATTAAATGGAAGCCAACAATTGTAAACTGGATTTTTGCAGTCATACTCTTTGGTAGTCACTGGATCGGCAGTAAAACAATTATCGAACACTTGTTATCAAGTAAAATTGAGCTGCCTAATCACGTTTGGGACAAACTCAATATGAGCTGGAGTTTCTTTTTCCTGCTAATGGGCGGATTAAATCTTTATGTTGCATTCTATTACCGGCTTGATCTGGATGAACAAACCAGGACCGATAACTGGATTAATTTCAAAGTTTTCGGATTAACTGGATTAACTTTTATATTTGTTATTATGCAGGCGATGTACATGGCAAAATATATGCCCGAAGAAAAAAAAACTTAAACAAATAAGTTTACACATCTATGTTATATGTAATATTTGCCAAAGATGTTGAGAACAGCCTGGAAAAACGACTCCTGGTCAGATCTTCCCATGTAGCACGACTCACAGAATTAAAAAAAGAGGGTCGCCTGGTTCTTGCCGGGCCATTTCCTGCTGTTGACTGCAATGACCCGGGTCAGGCCGGGTTCACCGGTAGCCTGATAGTCGCAGAATTTAAAAATTTGCACGATGCAGAAAACTGGGCGAAGGCAGACCCCTATATTGAAGCCGGTGTATATAGTGATGTCACTGTTAAGCCATTTAAAAAGGTACTGCCTTAAATATGACGTCCGGTAACAACATGACTCCTGGCAATAAACGAATTGAAAAAATTCGTAATAATCTACAGGCTGCTTTAAATCCTGTGACACTTGATATTACTGACGATAGCCATCTCCATGTCGGCCATGTCGGTGCCCAGGGCGGTGCGGGACACTTTACCGTTAATATCATTGCCAAAACCTTTGACGGGATGAACACTGTCGCCCGCCATCGTTTGATCTATGATGCCCTTGCCGAGCTGATGCCAGATGAAATCCATGCATTAAGCATTAAGGCCAGTACACCTGCAGAGAGCCAAAACACCTAGAAAGAGAAATATTTAGAGAAATAAAAAATATTAGGGGCAGAGCGAGCAATTGTAGCCAGATAGTTCTTATTACTTATAGTTATATATATAATAACCTGTTGCCAGCACACCTAAAAGCAAAATAATAAATGCAGAAATCCTGATCCCGGTATTTTTACCGCCTTGAACACTTGCGACACTAAGGTTGTTTCTTGCATCCATGTGCCCCTGCTCCGCAGCTTTTTTATACCAGAGTGCTGCCGCCGTACTATTCTTTTCTGTACCAATGCCATGGCCCAGCATAAGACCAAGATTAAACTGGGCAGGCGCGTTACCCTGATCTGCCGCTAATTTGCACCACCGGTAAGCCTCCATTTTATTTTGATCCATGCCATAACCATGTGCATACAACATGGCAAGCTTATACTGGGCAAGGGCATTGCCTTGTTGTGCGGCTTTTTGGCACCAGTTAGCCGCCTCTTCGGTATTTTTGGTGACACCCCGACCTCGTGCATACATGGCGCTCATTTTTAACTGTGCCAGGGAATCTCCTTCTTTGGCGATTCTTTTTGTTAGTTCTGCAGCTTTAATTTGATCGGACGTACTATGATCATCAATCATGACAGATGGTTCACCCGTCGATGAATCAATCGCCATTGTTTTCTCGAGCGCTTCTATTACATCATTTGTGTCTTTGCCGTCACCATCCCCTTTTAATGTATCAAGTAATTTTACAAGTACATCCCGTACATCCTGGGGCCTGTCCTTGGCGTTGGGCTTGAGCATCCAGTCCACCATCTCAAGCAACGACTGTGAATATTTTCCGTGGCATATAAGTGATGCAGCTACCAGTGGATCCTGATCCCCTTCATGAAGCGCAGCCACCCTTTCAGTTGCATCAACAGGGGTATTACCAGTTATGCAACGATAGATAGTTGCGCCCATTGCATAAAGGTCCGTCCAGGGACCCTGTCGTACCCGGGTATGATACTGTTCAAAAGGTGCGTAGCCCGGTGTGACCATACCGGTTATAGTTTTGGTCTGGCCACCAAGGGCGGCACGGGCGGCACCAAAATCCAGCAAAACCGGAGACCCCGCTTTTCGTAGATAAATATTTGCTGGTTTAATGTCGCGGTGCAAATAATTTTTAGCATGAACACTACGCAGGCTGTTGAGCAATGGGATAAAAATTGCCCGGATTTGATCTTCTGTTAATTTATCGCGATTGTGCAAGAACTGTGATAGTGACTGGCCATCCTCATAATCCATTACCAGGTAGGCGGTGCCATTAGATTCCAAAAACCTGGTAACACGGACAATGTTTGGTTCACGAAACATAGCCAGTGTCCGCGCCTCATCAAGAAAGCGCTTCAGGCCATACTCGTAACTTTTTTTATCATTGTTTGATTTTGGGACAACTGTGCTGCCGTCTTTTGTTCGCAGGGCCAGCTCATTGGGAAGGTATTCTTTAATAGCAACATCACAATGAAGGCTATGATCGTACCCTTTGTAAGTAATACCGAAACCACCAACACCAAGCACGCCCTTAACCTCAAAATTCTCAATTCGAGTACCGGGTTCCAATGCATGATGATATGCCTGCGCCATTTTTGATTATCCGGTTATTTTTTCCTGTCTGGCTACTCTAACGCTTTTGGTTTGTTATTTTCAGTACTTTCTTTGCAAAAACATTCGCTTTCACTGGCAAAAGGGATGGCTCGCTTGATTTCACAGCCCTGGTAGCCTGCCGCAAGAAAAGCACCAGACTCAGCATTGCGGTACATTTTCTGGACCAGGTCTATATCTTTCAGGAGTATTGATTTTTCTCTGACAGTAGTGGTGATCATGTCAGTCAGTTCCAGTTTATGCTCATTACCAAGAAAGTGCCAAAGGACTATTTTGTCGAGACCAACAAAACTGACCTCTGAATACGGGTTGCGTTTTTTCAGGCACACCCTGTTTTCATTTTCCATGTAGTAAAGATTGGATGGAAACAAATCAAAAGATAACACTGCAGGAGAATCTTCAGGCAACACTGGAAAATCTTTCACCGGCCAGATTGGGGTAGTCAGGCAACTGCTTTCATCCACCACAGGCTCGCTACAATATTTCCAGTATGCGCTATCAAGATCAGCGGGAATTTCTGATCCCATCTTGCCCATCACCAGCTTTGGATAGCGCATGTAGCCAGGAAGTACCAGTGGATAATCCAGTGTTAGAGAAATCCTGATTCCAACCGGGCTGTCGAAACCCTGCCATATTATTGGTTGCTCCTGATATTCACTGATGACTGTTTGGCTTATAAAAATTTTAGCCTGTACCAGGTGGTAGGTTTGCTGGACAACAATCAGAATATAAATAAGTGCAGGCAGCCCTGTGACAAAATAACCTAAAAACCGCAGCCTTACGTCCCAACTATTATTTGCTTTATGTTTTCGGTACAGACTGAACCATAAGTAAACAAGGCCAGAGAATACGAGCATGATTGCCACGCCATACCAAAAACTAGTGTATATATTCTCACTTTTAAAAAATATAAGATGGTAAGCGCCACCGGCTGCGGCGACAACACTGACTAAAAATACGAAAATCTTTAATAAATAAAACACTACTTACTCCTGTCTCCCTGTTACAACAATGTATTGCATTTAAAGCCGTTTTACCACCGGCATAGACTCCGCAACCACCAGCTGCCGGTACGGCGGTGAGTATACCATCGAATAACTTGTCTAAAAAACATCGTGCAACTATGCCTGGGTTAGCAGTAATTAACATGCTGACCTGTCAGGATTTATGTCATGGTAGTCAGAAATTGCAAAGTCGATTTCACTTTCAAAACCAAAGAGATTGATTGCAGTATTAATATCACTTTTTAGTGCAGGCAACGCATCCAGCGCAGCTGCTATAACATAGCACCGGCAATGCTCCCTAAAATGAAGTAAATACTGAAGTCGACAAAAATGGTCGTATAATTAAAAAATCAGTAAGGAGATTTATCCAGCAAATATTGCAGTGTTTTCATCCACGCATATGGCTTTTCAGGATCATTACGCAAATTGTGGTGGTGATGTAAACCCGGCGTAGTATTAATTTCACCAATAACGCCACCGCTTACTGCAAGTGACACCGTTGGGTCCATCGTAATGATATCAACACCGGTAAATTCAGAGTGTACGGCCTCGCATGCAAGTCGCGAACTTTCACGTATAGCATCACAAATATCATTCGTGGCATTTTCATCGTAAACAGTTCGAATCTCCTCATTATCAAATAATGGGGCATCCACAGATTTAACCAATACTGTCTGGCCTTCTGCTAACACCGAGCGCTCCTCCAGGTTCTGTGCTTCCAGTGTAGCTTCATAATCACGATCCTTGCCAACGACCTGGCGCGCGCCTTCACCACCCCGCCCGCGACGTTCGTTCTCCTTATCAAATAATTGTACTACAGTGGATTGTCCATCTCCTGTAATTTTCATGCCATTGCGTCGAGAGGCATGCAACATTTCACCGCCCAGAAAAAGTAAACGATAAACTTCTCCAGGCACAAGGCGCTCTATTAATAATTCCTTGCCATAACTGGCAGCCAGCACCGCAGCACGACGAGCCTCACTAATGGTCTTAATATGTGTGGTCACACCCATGCCTGATGACGTACCACTTGATGGCTTAACCACAACCATTCCGGTGTTGTCCATCATGAACTGTTTTACTTTATCAAGCTCATTCAAATTAAAATTCATGTGTGCGGGAACTGGCACGCCTTTGTCTGCCATTAACTGATAACTCAAGGGTTTATTGCCGGCAATTTTTAAAGTGACCGGGTTATCGAACTCCGTAAGATGCAAACAAGTCCGTGTTGATTTATTACCCTTACTGACTTCCCAGATACCGGTATAAAGCTCTTTCAGATCGGCGCCAATTTCATCAGCGGCTGTCTGCCATGCTTTTTTGTAACCTTCGGTGCGAGTCCATACATATGTAGTTTTTTCTGTTCCGGTAATTCTCCGGAACAGGCGGCGCAATAAATAATAAATTTTTAATATGCGCAGTCCAATGCCAAGCTTGTGATTCGTTGCCATATGTTACCTAATGTGTTTATTATTTCCTGTTGATTAAATTTTTTCTTTTTCTAAAACTTTATAACGCATTGTTATGTATAGTCTGAATCTGGCCTGATGCCAATTTTTATAACTATGCCAAACCTGACAACCCCGCATTGATCACGTCATAAACTGGTGAAAATACCTTTGGGCAATATAATTTAGGTGTAAACACTTATCATGTATTTTCTCTGTCTTTTGATAATAATTAATTATTGGTTTGATGTTATTATTGATCGCTGTCGAAATCAAAAAAATATCGTCCACTCCATGCCTCGCGTGAGTATCCAGCAACTAATGAATAATCATGGTGATATTAGAACACGCATGGTAAAGTTTCTCGCTAGCTGTGCTTACTTTTCTACATCATCTGTGACGCTTTAGGGACAAAATTATTGTGAAGCCACGCGCGAAGAAACTGATTTACGCCTTTATACCACTTACCATTCGCAAGTGGCTTGCCATTTTGATCAACCGTCAAACATGGCTGGATTCAGACAAGCGTGGCTGGTGGGCAACCCAGATCATAGTTGATTTTGCTGAAAAAGATGTCAGCTCCTACCACAAATTTCTCTGGCGCCATCACCTCTCTTATGCGGAAAGTTACGAAACTAATCTCAGGTTCGGTTATGACAATTTAAACGAAACCAGAAAATTCTTTTTATCCGACCTGGTGGAGCACTTAAAAAAACAAGGCATCAACCCTGAATCAGAGATAAAATCAGTGCTTGATGTTGGTTGCTCACTTGGTTATCTCCTGCGTTATATAGAAACAGATGTTTTTCCAAATGCCTCTGTGCTAGACGGTAATGATATTGATAAATACACCATTGAACAGGGGAAAGAATTTCTGGCTTCATGTAAATCAAAAGCAAATCTCATCCATGCCGATATGGAAGCGCTGGAAAATATTATTGGCGATAAAAAATACGATGTAGTTTTTGGCGCAGGCATCCTGCTTTATTTGAAACAAGACCAGGCAAATAAACTTGTAGCAAAAATGATGAATCACACGAGTACCATGCTGGCGTTTACAGGCCTGGCACACCCCGATCTCGATAATGCAAAACTGGAGACATCAGTTACACGCGAAAGTGACAAAACATGGATTCATAATATTGATAAAATGATTACCGATGCAGGCGGTAAAATTGTTGCCAGGCGCTGGGAAGGCAACAAAATGGTTGATGGTAATACTATTTATTTTGTATTTGCAGTCCCCGCCCAATCTCTGCGCTAACTCAGGTTTGCTTGCCTGCACCGCCGCACTCTAACCGTACGAGCCTGCTTATTATCCTGATTCGTCGGGAGCTCAGGACTCTGAACACAATAAATAAAAATGCCCCTTAAATAGGGGCATTTTTATTTATGGCGCGCCCGGAGAGATTCGAACTCCCGACCGCTCGGTTCGTAGCCGAGTACTCTATCCAGCTGAGCTACGGGCGCAATAATGAAGGCGGTGGATTATTCTTAGTAAAGCTGGAAGTGTCAAGAAAAGTTCGTATGCTTTCGCATTTTAGGTGCCAAAAGCAAGATTCAGCCAATTCTTTATATAAAAAGGGCCCGATTGGGGCCCTTTTTATATGCAATAGGATTGTCTGGAACAATCCTTGCCATGTGCGGCAGATTCTTTCCCTACGGGTTCTCATGCCTAAACTAACCCCAAATCATTAAAAAAGACCCCGATGGGGTCTTTTTTAATTGGCGGAGAGAGAGGGATTCGAACCCTCGATGGAGCTATAAACCCCATACTCCCTTAGCAGGGGAGCGCCTTCAGCCGCTCGGCCATCTCTCCTGGCTCGACTTTTCAGTCGGCGCAAGAATACCGTTTGGGCTTTGCGGGGTAAAGCAGAACTATTGATTAAGTATTCAGTATTTACTTTTCCAGAACAGAGTTGCCTTCTTCTTGCTCTTTTTTGATCCTGTCGTAGATTTCTTCCCGATGCACCGGAATTTCCTTGGGAGCCGTTACCCCTATTCTCACCTGGTTACCTTTTACACCAAGAACTGTGACTCTGACCTCGTCACCAATATTGAGCGTTTCCCCAATTCTTCTCGTTAAAATCAGCATCTTGCTGTACTCCTAAATATGTTCCTCGTCATATTGTGTCCATTTCCACACAATCCCTTAGGTGGATGTGATGCCTGGTCTATTATCGTCTGCCGTTTATTGGCAGCCCAAGTCACTAATTTGCTGAATATTAGAGAACATACTACACCTAATATATTTGACCATAAAGTGTCAATTATGGGTGTTTTACGCGGTATGCCAACATTTTTGAAATGCCGGCATGCTCTAATTCAGCTCACCTACACACTGAGATGCAGTTTCTGTGCCACTATTGGAAGGTTTTTACTATTATTATTTTTCGACTACCTGATCCAATTCAAAAGCAGTATGCAGTGCCCGCACTCCAAGCTCGAGGTATTTCTCATCAACCACGACAGAAACCTTGATTTCAGAGGTGGAAATCATTTGAATATTGATGCCTTCGTCAGCCAGAGCCTTAAACATAGTGCTAGCGACCCCGGCATGGGAGCGCATGCCGACACCCACGACCGAAATTTTTACAATCTTGTCATCGCCCGAGACCTCGCGAGCCTTGAGATCCCTGGCCAGTTTTTGCAAGATGGTTTGCGCCTGCTGAAATTCAGAGCGATGGACCGTGAATGTAAAATTAGTGGTGCCATCTTCGCCCACGTTTTGCACAATCATGTCCACGTTGACATCGGCATTGGCAACGGCGCCCAGGATATTGTATGCCACACCGGGTTGGTCAGGGACGCCCAGTATCGTCAGCTTGGCTTCATCACGATTAAATGCAATTCCGGAAATTTGTGCTTGCTCCATTTCTTTTTCCTCATAAGTAATCAACGTGCCAGGGCCGTCCTCGAATGCCGACAGGACACGCAAGGGAACTTTGTATTTCCCGGCAAATTCCACAGACCGGATTTGTAGCACTTTCGCGCCCAGGCTGGACATCTCCAGCATTTCTTCAACGGTAATGCGATCGAGCCGGCGCGCCTCGGGGACAATACGTGGATCCGTGGTATAGACGCCGTCTACATCAGTATAAATCTGGCATTCATCAGCACTCAGGGTCGCCGCCATGGCGACAGCAGTGGTGTCAGAGCCGCCTCTTCCCAGGGTCGTGATATTGCCCTCGCTATCTACCCCCTGGAAACCAGCAATCACCACTACCCGGCCCTTAGCCAGGTCTTTGCGGACACGGTCGGCCTCAATACTCTGAATACGGGCCTTGCCATGGACATTATTGGTCAATATATGGACTTGCTGTCCCGTATAGGAACGCGCCTCGACGGCTCTTTTTTGAAGTGCCATGCATAGTAACGCAATGGTTACCTGTTCGCCGGTAGACAACAAGACATCCATCTCCCGGGCAGAAGGTTGTTCATGCACTTCGGCTGACAGCTTTAGTAATCGATTGGTTTCACCGCTCATGGCCGATACCACCACAACCAGTTGGTGGCCTTGGCCGTGCATGTGCGCAATTTTCTCGGCAACCGCCTCTATTTTTTCAGGCGAGCCGACAGAAGTGCCGCCGTATTTTTGTACAATCAATGACATTAAACGAAATTGTTTTTTTAAACTGTTTTAACCAAGCGCGGCTGATTAAACCTGCTTTACAAGAGTGTGTAAACCTTCAATGAAGTGTTGCTGCCCAAAAGTGAGATAATCTAAATCGAAACTAGCCGGCTGGCCGATTTTATCAGGAGAGCTGCTGCTTCACCCATTCCGGGACACCTGCCAGTGCACTTGCCAGGTTGGCAGGATTATTTCCACCTGCCTGGGCCATGTCCGGTCGACCGCCGCCCTTGCCGCCCACTTGTTCGGCAATGGATTTAATCAGTTCACCGGCATGTATTTGATCTGCCAGGTTTTTGGTGACGCCAGCCACCAGGGTCACTTTGCCGTCATTGACTGCGGCCAGGACAATGGCGGCTTTACCCAGTTTGTCTTTTAAACGATCCAGGGTATCTCGTAATGATTTGTTATCTGCGCCATCGACCACTTCGGCCAGGACCTTGATGCCACTGATCTCTGTAGCCCTGGCGACCAGGTCATCACCTGCTGAACTGGCATTTTTTTGTTTCAGCCGATCCAGCTCTTTTTTTAGTTTTTTATTGTGCTCGGTTGTTTGAGCAATACTTGCGACCAGTTCGTCTTTACCTTTATTGTACTGCTCAAGTAACCCGGCACCTGATAAACCATCAAGACCTGGTAATTTTACAGCACCATCTCTATTAGCATTTTCTTTGACAAGTTCTTTATTCGCACTTGACGCATCGATATTATTTATTTCACTTACAAGATTATTATTTTCATCGATTAACCGGGAATCTCTTGCTGCTAACTCACTTAGATCTGACGCCAGAAAAACATTAACGCCGTCAGCGGTACATGCCTCAATACGACGCACTCCCGCAGCCACCCCGTTTTCCGAAATTATTTTAAGCAACGCTATTTCATTTGTATTTTGTACATGGGTGCCACCACAAAGTTCGGTTGAAAACGAACCCATGCCGACGACACGTACCTCGTCGCCATACTTCTCCCCAAACAAGGCCATGGCACCAGCATTGACAGCGGCGTCATAATCCATAACATTTGTTTTGACGTCATTTTTATTGCGAATTTCTTCGTTCACCAATGCTTCAATACGAACCAGCTCCTCGTCAGTCACCGGTTCAAAGTGGGTGAAATCAAAACGTAGCCGTTTTTCATCGACAAGTGATCCTTTTTGGCTGACATGATCACCCAGTACTTTTCTCAAGGCGGCATGTAACAAATGGGTAGCAGAATGATTGCGGGCGGTGGCTTGTCGTTTGTCAGGATCAACTGCACAATTTACTTTTTCGCCTACCTTTAGGGTTCCCTTGGTCACCCGGCCGATATGGGCGTGATTTTTTAAAGTGTCGGAGACGCTAAATTCATTTCCGTTAACAGCCAGGCCGCCGCGATCACCCACCTGGCCACCGGATTCGGCATAAAAAGGGGTTCGATCGAGATAAACAATGGCTTCATCGCCCTTCCCGGCTTCTGTCACCCAGTGTTCGCCCACCCGTATGGATAAAATTGTCGCTTCGTCCTGCAGTTTTTCATAACCGGTAAATTCGGCATCTTCCCGACCCTCATCCAGGGCGGTTAATTGTTCACTTTTAAACCCTGAAGCGGCCCGGGCCCGCGCTCGCTGGTTTTCCATTTCTTTTTCGAAGCCGGCCAAGTCCACTTCGAGATTTCTCTCGCGAGCTATGTCTGCCGTTAAATCCACGGGAAAACCATAAGTATCGTAAAGTTGAAACAATGTTTTGCCTGAAATTATCTTTCCTTTTAAATTACTGATGTCGGTTTCAAGAATACCCATGCCGTGATCCAGGGTTTCGGCAAAACGAGATTCTTCCTGGCGTATCACTTTCTCGATTTGTTTTTGCGATTGCACCAGTTCGGGATAGGCCTCGCCCATCTGCGCTATGAGCGCCGGAATTAATTTATAAAAGAATGCTTGCTTGGCGCCCAGGTGATGGCCATGTCGTATTGCCCGACGAATAATACGACGCAAGACATACCCGCGCCCTTCGTTAGACGGAAATACACCATCAATAATTAAAAATGCAACTGAGCGAATGTGGTCTGCAATCACATTTAGAGCCTTGTGCTCGGCCGCATTGACATTTAAAAGTTTTGCAGCCGCTGTGATCAGGCCCTGGAACAAATCAATCTCATAATTTGTATGTACGCCCTGCATAACAGCGGCCAGCCTTTCCAGGCCCATACCGGTATCAACGGAGGGTTTCGGCAGGTCTGTGAGCTTGCCATTATTATCACGATCGTATTGCATGAAAACCAGGTTCCAGATTTCTACGTAACGATCGCCATCTTCCTCCGGGGTCCCGGGCGGGCCACCGGTTATGCTCGGCCCATGATCATAAAAAATTTCCGAACAAGGGCCGCAGGGGCCGACATCTCCCATGGACCAGAAATTATCTTTTTTGCCCAGTCGTGAAAAACGCGCCGGGTCTATTTTTAATTCTTTTAGCCAGATATCGGCGGCTTCGTCATCATCCTTGTAAACAGTGACCCAGAGTTTTTCCGGGTCTAGCTTGAGCTCCCCGGTCAGAAACTCCCAGGAATAATTGATGGCTTCACGTTTGAAATAATCGCCAAAACTGAAGTTGCCCAGCATCTCAAAGAAAGTATGGTGGCGCGCGGTATAACCGACATTTTCCAGGTCATTGTGTTTGCCCCCGGCCCTTACACAGCGCTGGGAACTGGTCGCCCGAACATAGGCGCGTTGCTCCTGACCCAGGAAAACATCTTTAAACTGGACCATGCCCGCATTGGTGAATAACAGTGTCGGGTCGTTAATCGGCACCAGGGAACTGGAAGCAACCAGCTCATGGCCGTGACGGACAAAATAGTCGAGGAAACGCTGTCTGATTTCGGCGCTTTTCATAATAATGCTTTATTGTTTAGAATTTAACTCAGCCAGAATATTAATCAGTATAACGCAGTGCGTGGTTTATATGCTCAAATGTAAATCCGCGATATTGCAAAAAACGCGCCTGTTGTGCCCACTCATCATAACTGTCGGGATAGCTGACGCCAAATTTCTTTTCTTTTACCTGAACAGCTGCATCGAACCAGGCAGGATGTTTATGATCTATCCATTGCTCGGTAATGGCCTCATCGATGCCCTTTTCTCTTAGCTCCATGGCAATGCGTTTCGGGCCAAATCCCCGGTTGCGCCGGTAACGCACCAACCCTTCGCTAAAACGTACATCGGATATCAGTCCATCTGCCTGCAATTGTGTAACCGTTGTGCCTGCCAGGCTTTCATCACAACCTTTGAGTTGTAATTTTCTCCTGATTTCGAGGGCGCTATGTTCTCTTCTTGCCAGCGCATTCAGGGCCCAGCAACGTGCTTGCTGGGCCGTGGGCGCGTCCGTTTCGGTCTCTATGCCAATATCCATATGGCCAATTTCTATCAGGCCGCTGTTTCTTTGGCTGGTGCTTCAGTCTTGCCGTCAACCGGGGCTTCGGCACCGTCTTCGGATTTTGTTTTGCCAGCACCAGATTTTTTAGCTTTTGATTCCCTGGTCTTTGCTTCGGGGTCCTTGGCCTTATCTGCAACCGGGTCCTCAGATCCAGGTAATTCATAAGCCTTGCGAATATGGCTCTCGATTTCAGCCGCGCTGTCCGGATGGTCTTTCAGATATTGACGGACATTATCCTTGCCCTGGCCGATGCGATCCTCTTTATAGCTGTACCAGGCGCCTGCTTTATCAACAATCTCCTGCTCCACCCCAAGATCGATGAGCTCGCCCTCTTTCGAGATGCCTTCATCATAAAGAATGTCGAATTCGGTTTGTTTGAAGGGTGGTGCCACCTTGTTTTTAACCACCTTGACCCGGGTATGGTTGCCCACCACTTCATCGCCGCGCTTGATGGCACCAATTCGGCGAATATCCAGGCGCACCGAAGAATAAAATTTCAGGGCATTACCACCGGTGGTGGTTTCCGGGTTGCCAAACATGACACCAATTTTTATACGAATCTGGTTAATGAATATCACCAGGGTATTGGATCTTTTGATATTGGCCGTCAGTTTACGCAAGGCCTGGGACATCAGGCGCGCCTGTAACCCGACGTGGTGGTCGCCCATGTCACCCTCGATCTCGGCCTTGGGCGTGAGCGCGGCCACAGAGTCAATGACAACGATATCTACCGCGCTGGAACGTACCAGCATGTCGGTGATTTCCAGGGCCTGTTCGCCGGTGTCAGGCTGGGAGACCAGCAAGTCATTCACATTGACGCCTATTTTTTCCGCGTAAGACGGGTCCAGGGCATGTTCAGCATCAACAAAAGCGGCCGTGCCGCCTAGTTTCTGGGCCTCGGCAATCACCTGCAGGGTCAGAGTCGTTTTACCTGAGGATTCAGGCCCGTAGATCTCAACCACCCGACCACGGGGCAGACCGCCAATTCCCAGGGCAATATCAAGGCCCAGTGAGCCGGTGGGCACCACATCTATATTCTGGTTCACGCCCTCATCACCAAGGCGCATCACTGAGCCCTTACCGAATTGCTTTTCTATCTGGCCCAGGGCCGCGCTCAAGGCCTTCTTTTTGTTGTCATCCATCTTTTTGTGCTCCTGTTTTATATGTTTTGTGTTTTGTGTTTTGTCTGTCGTGTTTAGTTTGTGATCAGGATATTAATGGGTATATTTATCTATGTCAATACTTTTTACTACCTTTGTATTTTATAGTTATATAATATATTGTAGTGACACTATCACCTTGAATGCTAAGATAAAGCGCTACCATGGCCATACACAACAAATCTTTAAAAACCCTGAAATGGAGCAATCGCCAGCGGCTGCAATATATTGAGCTCATGGCCTATTACACCGGCGTTGTGACCCGCAGCGACCTGACCCGTGCCTTTGGTATATCCGATGCGGCGGCCACCAAAGACCTGAAGCTCTATGGCGAGCTGGCGCCGGACAATTTGGTGTATCAACAAGCTGTTTTCGGCTTTATCCCTACCAAAACATTTAACGAGGTTTTTGCCGATTTGTCCCCGGGCACCGTTTTGCCCATGATGGCCGAAAACCTGCCTGTGGCCGGTGGCCCGCAAGTATCTGGCCCAGACACTGCCGGCTCAATTTACGGCATTACCATTGAGTCCCTGCCCCTGCCCGAGCGACTGCCCGCAAAAGAAATCCTGGCACCGCTGATTCGCGCCATTAAACAAAAAAAGAAAGTCGCGGCCGTTTACCAGTCGCTCACTGACCGGGACAGTCAGCAACAGCGCATTATCGAACCCCATGCCTTAATCAATACCGGCCTGCGCTGGCACCTGCGGGCCTATAGTGAAGACACTTATGATTTTCGTGATTTCGTGTTGTCGCGTTTTGCGGAAACCACCCTGCTCGACACTAATGCCGAATCAAGTCCGCAATACGATGATGACTGGATGGAAATGGTGACCCTGAAACTGGTGCCGCACCCAAAACTTGATGAACAAAAACAATCCAGTCTGTTGCTGGATTATCATGCGACAGATGGCGTGATTGAACTGGAGGTAAGACGATCGTTAATTGGTTACACACTGAAGAATCTTTCGGTAGATACCAGCACCGATCATTCCATGAACCCCAACGCCAACCAGCTGGTGGTTGTTAATCGGGAAGAAGTGGAACATTTTGCCAGTTGGGCGTTTAAGCATTAGTAGCAATGTGTTTTTTCCCTAACATTAGCTGAATAAATTTATTGGCGCCCTGCTTAACTGGCCTCTTTATACAATTCAACTTCCTTATCAAGCCGGGAACCTAGTCGATCTTTTTCTAATTCAAGATCGTAACGAATCTGAAGATTCATCCAAAAACGGTCAGACATGCCGAAAAACTTCGAAAGGCGGAGTGCTGTATCAGCGGTGATTGAGCGCTTACCATGGACAATTTCGTTAATACGTCGTGCTGGCACACTTGTAGATTTGGCAAGCCGGTACTGGCTTATATCCATAGGCTTAAGAAACTCTTCCAGTAGAATTTCACCGGGATGTATCGGGGCTAATTTTTTGTCTCTCATATCAATCACCTAATGATTGTTATTTAGGCAATATCCGATTTTAATGCCATTGTTTCATGGTCTATTTTCTGTAGTGCTTTTTGAATATGGTTTACTTCATTTTCTTCAAAAAGCGCTTCGCCGCATTGAGAGCACACCCACGCAGGGATTGATTCCCAGACAATGTGATAACCATTTCGGTCTGCACTGAATGGTGCACTTCCTTTGGTCAATTTTCCTTTACAATGTAAACATTCCATCATTCGTTACCTCCGAATCTTAAAGTCAGATGACCACTGCTCAATTGTTGGTTGGTATGCTGTAATTATAGCCAGATAATCTCTTTTAGGCGAGCAAACAACATGAATCGCCCGGC
>QIGL01000019.1 GCA_003228915.1 Acidiferrobacteraceae bacterium | reverse complement strand
AAACTCAAGGCCATGTCTTCTGGCAAACCACCGACATTGTGGTGCGATTTAATGACATGTGACTTGCCATTTTTAATCCTGGATGATTCGATCACATCGGGGTAAATCGTGCCCTGGGCAAGCCATTTGGCATTGCTGATTTTTTCGGCCTCTTCTTCGAATATTTCAATAAAGGTATAGCCAATTTGTTTGCGTTTTTCTTCCGGGTCAGAAACACCTTTTAACTTTTTCAGGAAACGATCTTCTGCATCAACACGAATCACGTTCACACCCATGTGATCAGCAAAGGTATCCATGACCTGGTCGCCTTCATTTAGTCGCAACAAACCATTGTCAACAAAAATACAGGTGAGCTGTTTGCCTATGGCTTTGTGTAATAACGCGGCTACCACGGAAGAATCGACACCGCCAGACAAACCGAGAATCACCCGGTCGTCACCCACCTGTTTTTTTGTCTGGGTGACAATGTCATCAATAATATTGCCTGGCACCCAGTCGCAGTCGCAACCGCAAATTGTATGGACAAACTTTTCAATAATTTGCTGGCCCTGTTTGGTATGGGTGACTTCCGGGTGAAACTGGAGCCCGTAAAAATTCCTGGTTTCGTCAGCAATGGCCGCCAACGGTGCATTATCCGAGCCGGCAATGGCCTGGAAACCATCTGGCAAGGTGGTAACGCGATCGCCATGACTCATCCAGACATCAAGCTGTTGTGTCTTTTTGTCTTTGCCATCGTTCAGGTCACCGAACAATTTTGATTGGTTTAATATTTTAACTTGCGCGTAACCGTACTCTCGGTGATCTGAAGGTTCTACTTTACCGCCGAGCTGGGCCGCCATGGTTTGCATGCCGTAACAAATACCCAGCACCGGGACACCGAGGGAAAATATTACATCATTGGCGCGGGGCGTATTGTCAGAAGTCACGGACTCAGGCCCACCGGATAAAATGATGCCCTTCGGCGCAAAGGCCTTGATGGCCGCCGCCGTCATGTCTTCGTATTGAATTTCACAGTAAACCCCGGCCTCGCGAATACGACGGGCGATCAGTTGGGTGTACTGGGAGCCAAAATCGAGAATTAGTATTTTTTGACGATGGAGGTCAGACATTGTTTTATTTGAATTAGCTGCTAACAAATCTTGTGATAAATGCAGAAAATCTGGTTATAAAATGGCAAAATTAAATTTATAAATTAAGGAAGCCCTGGTCAATTGTCATCTCGTCCGTAGCCAAGAGATCTTAACCCGCGGAACTTCGGTAGTATTTTGAAGCTCAAGATTCCTCCGCTTCGGTCGAAATGACAAACCCATATCGGAATGGCAAACATATTATTGATCAGAGTTTCCTTAAGTAAAAATACAAAACACTATCGCTGATAATTAGGCGCCGCTTTTACAATGGTTACATCGTGGACATGGCTTTCCTGGATGCCGGCATTGGTAATACGAACAAACTCGGTCTTGGTGCGCATTTCATCAAGATCGGCACAGCCCGTATAACCCATACTTGAGCGCAAACCGCCCATTAATTGATGGATGATGTTAATCATGGGGCCTTTATAAGGCACCCGGCCTTCAACCCCTTCCGGTACCAGTTTTTCGGGGCTGCTTGTATCTTCCTGGAAATAACGATCGCTTGAGCCCTGGGCCATGGCGCCCAGCGAGCCCATGCCACGATAACTTTTGTAGGATCGACCCTGGTATAACTCCACTTCACCTGGCGCCTCGTCAGTGCCTGCCAACAAGCTGCCAGCCATCACCGTGTAGGCACCGGCCGCTATGGCCTTGGCAAGGTCTCCCGAATAGCGCACCCCGCCATCGGCAATCAGGGGTACCCCGGTTTTGGCCAGGGCCTTGGCGACATTGGAAACAGCAGATATTTGCGGCACACCCACCCCGGCTACCATGCGAGTGGTGCATATAGATCCGGGACCGATACCCACCTTCACGGCGTCGGCACCGGCTGCGACCAGTGCGTCAGCAGCGGCACCCGTGGCAATATTGCCACCGATCACCTGGATCTGCGGATATTCCTTTTTAATCATTTTAACGCGGTCAATGACGCCCTTGGTGTGGCCGTGGGCCGTATCGACCACAATGACGTCAACTTCTGCTTTGGCCAGTTCTGCGACACGTTCGTCGGTATCGGCCCCCACCCCCACTGCTGCGCCGACCAACAGTCGTTCTTTGTCGTCTTTGGCGGCCAGGGGATGTTCGCTGGATTTTTGAATATCCTTAACCGTAATCAGGCCTTTCAGGGTAAATTGATCATCGACCACCAGCACCTTCTCAATCCTGTGCGCATGTAACAGAGCCAGAACCTCGTCCTTGCTGGCCCCCTCTTTGACCGTAATCAGGCGGTCTTTGGGGGTCATAATGCTGCTGACTGGCTCATCAAACTGGGTGGCAAAGCGCAGGTCCCTGTGGGTCACAATGCCGGTCAGGTTGCCGCCCTCAGTCACAGGTACGCCAGAGATATTGTGTGAATGGGTAAGCTCGAGGACGTCCCGGATAGTGGCATCGGGACCGATTGTAATGGGATCGGCAATCACGCCACTTTCGTACTTTTTCACCTTACGAACTTCATTTGCCTGGATTTGGGGGGGCATATTCTTGTGAATGACCCCCAAACCGCCCTCCTGGGCCAGGCAAATCGCCGCCCGGGACTCTGTAACTGTATCCATAGCGGCAGAAACCAGAGGAATATTCAGGTAAATATCGCGGGTTAAACGGGTTTTTAGGTCGACATCCTTGGGTAAAATCGCTGAAAAAGCGGGAATTAGCAGGACGTCATCGAAGGTTAAAGCATCTTGTATTATTCGCATAGCGTATTATACGGACAGAAGGTCAATCCGTAAACTGTCTGGCACAACTAAAACAGCTTATATAAGCACCTTGACGTGGTGACTATGTTTTGTTTTCATGTGTGTCTGATTTTTGGCGAATTTACTAGACCAAAAAAACATAACAAAATAATTATACAGAATACACCCTGGAGGAGCAGTACATGAAAAAAGTCATTATTTTTGCCGCCCTGTTGGCCCTGAGCGCTTGCGCAGGTACCGAAGGACCTTCCTACGACGAAGTGGTTGCACAAGCCAAGAAAGAAATGAAAGTCGCCAAAAGTATGGACGCTTTATGGGCTCATACTGGCATGTATCTTAAAAAAGCCGATAAGGCCAAACAAGCTGGTGACGACGCAAAAGCCATGAAGCTGGCCAAAAAAGCATTGAAACAGGCACAACTGGCGCAAGCTCAAAGTATCGACGAAAAGGGTGCAGCGCCTTATTATAAATAAGTCGTAGCCGCTTAAGTCATAAATTTAAAAAGCCGGGTTCTCCCGGCTTTTTTTATGGCGTAGACTTTGATGCCTCTTGAGAATTAAACTTTATTTAAAAAATGCAAAACGCAAAAAATAAGTCCCGGGATAATTCAAGAAAAAATATTTACACTGTTTCGCAGTTTAATAAAAGCGTTCGTACCTTGCTGGAGGCCAGCTACCCCATAGCCTGGATTGAGGGTGAGGTATCTAACCTGGTGCGGCCTGCTTCAGGTCATTGTTATTTTTCTCTCAAAGATGAAGGCGCCCAGGTTCGGTGTGCTTTATTTAAAAACAGGCTCAACAAAATTAGCGCCAAAATTGAGGACGGGAAAAAAATAATTGTCCGGGCACAAGTCAGCCTTTATGAAGGCCGGGGTGATTTTCAGCTCATTATTGAATCCTTTGAAGATGCCGGTGAAGGCCAGTTAATAAAGAAATTTGAGCAATTAAAAAATAAGCTGTTGTCTGAAGGCCTGTTCAATGAGTCTGCGAAGCTTGCGCTACCTGATTTTCCAAAACGGTTAGGCGTGATTACTTCACCCTCTGGCGCTGTTATTCATGACGTCATTACGGTCCTCAACAAGCGCTACCCGGCACTGCCGGTCATCATCTATCCATCCCTGGTGCAAGGCGAAACTGCCGCTGAAAACATATCAAACATGATAAAAATTGCTGGTGAACGAAATGAATGCGATGTCCTGATTCTTGCCCGTGGAGGTGGCTCACTGGAAGATCTTTGGCCGTTTAATGAAGAAATCGTTGCCCGGGCAATATTTAATTGCAAGATTCCAATTGTTTCCGGTGTTGGCCATGAAACTGATACAACAATCGCTGACTGGGTTGCCGATAAAAGAGCGCCGACACCGACAGCGGCGGCCATACTAATTAGTCCTGATCAGGCTGATATAAAAAGCTTACTTATAGAGCTTGAGAATAGCTTAATTAAACTATCGAATACAAAAATTCAGAATTTTTCTCAAAAAATTGATTTTCTAACAAGGCAACTAAAAATACCTGGCCAGCAAATTGAACATTTCTTGTCGCGGATCCAGGGACTAGGCAAAAGATTAGCAACGACGATGCGCTTTTCGTTAAGTAAAAAACAACAGCTGAGTGAACGTTTGATACTAAGCATAAATAGTCTACAGCCCACTAATAGGCTGCTATTTCAAAAACAGCATGTGGAAAATCTTACAGGCAGACTAAACTCTTCCTGTAATGAAATACTTTCTGCTTTGCAAAATAGGCTGCAAGGACTATCCCGGGAACTTAATGCGATTAGTCCACTGGAAACCATGGCCAGGGGGTATTCAATTACCCGGGTCGTGGAATCTGGTATGATTTTTCGTGATGGCGAACAGATCAAAAAAGGTGACATGATTGAGACTGTGATAAAGAATGCGGCCATTGTCAGTAAAGTCGAAAAAATAACCAAACAATAAGGTTGCCGTACTTACATTCAACAACATTCCCATGATTATGCGTTTATTTCAATTCTTAGTCGTTTTTATATTCTTGACGCAAGCTGTATTTGCTGCTGACGAGCTCGCACTGCCAATCAATTCACCAATCCCTGGCGGTATCATCCTGGTGCAGACTGTACCCTTGAGCCAACCCAAACCTGAAGCCTATTTTTCCGGCAACCGCGTGACCGTTGTGAAAGAGAACAATACCTGGACTGCTGTTATTGGCCTGGGTCTTGAGGTTAGTCCAGGGGAACATATTCTCTATACGGTCAATATGGATGGTGATCAAAAATCATACTCTTTTGTTGTCAAGAAATACGCATACCCAAGGCAAAATCTGCGTATCAAAAACCGCAGGAAAGTAGTCCCCAATAAGCAGGATCTCGAGCGCATAAAGAAAGAATCCAAAATTATACATAACGCCTTCGAGTACTGGACTGAAAGCAGTGCCGATAATTTCAATTTTTTATTGCCTGTGAAAGGCCGATTATCCAGTAAATTCGGTCTCAGGCGATATTTTAATAACAAACCCCGTAAACCCCATAGTGGTATTGATATCGCCGCACCGCTCGGTACCAGCATTAAAGCACCTGAAGATGGAAAAGTTATCGCTACGGGTAATTTTTTCTTTAATGGTAATTCCATTTTTATTGACCATGGTCATGGCCTGGTCACTATGTATAGCCACCTAAATATTATTGGTGTCTCAGAAGGACAAACTGTAAAACGCGGAGAGGTGATTGGCAGAGTGGGCAAAACAGGCAGGGTAACAGGACCGCATTTACACTGGTCTGTGAGTCTTAACAATGCGAGAATTAATCCTGCGTTGTTGCTAAATAAAAAAAACAAGAAATTACTGAATATTAAGTAGTCGTATAATGCACGACGATCTTTATCTTGTGCCGGGCGATTAAGCTGGCTTGACTTTTATGAGCAGCTTGTACTGCCCGCACTCGATGATATCTCCTGACTTAATCTTGTTACGTTTCCTGGTCTCTACATGGCCATTTACAACAACCTGGCCATTCGCAATCATCGACTTTGCTTCAGCGCCACTAGCGACCACGCCTTCAAATTTCAGGATTTTGTAAAGCTCGGTGGGTTCTTTTATAATCTCTACTTCTTTCATTGCATGGTTAAAAACGAGAACTAAATGTCTAATATTTTATTTATAGTTTATCCAGAATAATTTGTTTCAGGTTTTTTGTTATTTCGAGCCCGTCCCTGTAAGCATCTGAGGCCATCTTTTTAGCTGTTGGGACATAAGCAACTATTTCTGACCAAAAATAAAGAATAACAAAGAATGTTATGGCCAATAACAACGTATAGATTGCCGGTTTTATTTTCCTGTGCAGTGCCGCCTTATCTTCATGGGCATGAGAATTTACGGCCTCGCCTTTTTTTTCTATTGGTAACGCCGAACTGAATGAGACGGTTTTTTTCCCCAGTAATGCATCCTGGAATTCCCTGGCTGATTTAGGCCGATCTGTGGGAAAACATTGCAGCGCCCATTCCATGCATTTAATTGTTTTTTCCTGTAGTTTTCTATTGCCTATTTTATTGACGGGTGTCATGGGATCGGCATGGTATTTAAGTATCATCTGGTATCGATCCAGTGACTCTGTTGGCCGTTTGCCATGAAAACAACGATACATACTCGCGCCAAGCGCATAAATATCCGTCCATGGCCCCTGCTCGCCTTTATCCGGATACTGTTCAATAGGCGCATAACCAGGCGTTAATATGGTCCTCTGGCCATGGCCACTCATTGCCTGGCGCGCCGAACCGAAATCAATCAACATGGGTGTATTATCTTCACGTAAATAAATATTATCCGGTTTGATATCCAGGTGCAGCATACCGGCAGCATGTACCGCCTCCAGTCCGTTCAAAATCGGCAGTACAATTTGCAGCAAGTCGGCTTCTTTCATTCTATTACCGTGTTGGCGCAAGTATTGGCCAAGGCTTTGACCTTTTTCATACTCCATCACCATATAGGCAGTGTCGTTGGCTTTCATGTAACGCAGTACCCTCACTATATTTGAGTGCTTAAACTGCGCCAGCGCCTGGGCCTCTTTTAAAAATCTCTTGAGGCCCCAGTGGTAATCCTTAACTGCATTTTTGGTATCAAGATTGGGGAGAATTTTTGTATTTTCCCCTCTTGATGCCATGTCGTGGGGCAAATATTCCTTTATTGCCACTTTTGCACCCAGGCTCGTATCATGGGCAAGATAGGTAATACCGAATCCTCCGTGACCAAGCACGGATTCGATTGTGTACTCTGCGAGCTCATGGCCCCTGGGCAGGGCACTTTTATGATAAGCGCTCAATTTAGTTTCTACTTCGCATCAATATTTTCTTTTTTTATAAACTTTCTTTTTTTGTTTTTTTACTTTTCTACCCTTGTACGGGTTTTCGCTGGCTTTAAAATCAATTCTGACAGGTGTACCAGTAAGATTCAGCTTTTTACGGTATGAGTTTACCAGATAGCGCTTATAGTGTTCAGGCACAGAGTTTACCTGATTACCGTGAATCATTATTTTTGGTGGATTTTTACCTGCCTGGTGGGCAAATTTCAGCCGAATTCGCCTGCCTTTGATTAAAGGGGGCGTAGTTTTGGTGGTAGCTTGTTCCAGTATCCTGGTTAACAGCGACGTAGGTAATACCTGGATCGCCGCTGCATAAGCTTCATCAACAGATGCAAACAGGTTTTTCAGACCAGTCCCTCTCAGGGCCGAAAGGTAGTGATGATTTGCAAACGCCAGAAAAGGCAGGCGCCTGTCTATTTCTTCTTTTAATTTATCCCTGTTTTCATTGTCCAGCAAATCCCACTTGTTTAACACTACCACCAATGCACAGCCTTTTTCAAGAATATGGCCTGCCAGGGTGGCATCCTGGTCAGTTACCCCATCTGCTGCATCAATCACCAGCACCACTATATTCGCTTCATCGATAGACTGTAAGGTTTTAATGCCTGAGAATTTTTCTACGGTTTCAGTTATTTTTCCTCTTCTTCTTAAGCCCGCCGTATCTATCAGCATATAATTTTGGCCATTCAACTCAAAAGGTACATGGACACTATCTCGTGTCGTGCCCGGCTCATCAAAGACAAGTACACGCTCTGCGCCTAACAGTGAGTTGATTAGCGTGGATTTACCAACGTTTGGTCGGCCAACAAATGCAACCCTGGGTATTTTTAAATCTGGTTCTGCCTGTTCTGTATCAAAACCATGATCGGCAAAAAGCAGTTCAAGTAGCTCGTCAAGATTATCCCCTTGCGATGCTGATATAGCGACTGGCGCGCCTAAAGATAATTCAAAAAATTCTGAGACAGCAAGTTCTTCTTCAACGCCTTCTGATTTATTGACAACAAGAAAAACCGGTTTTTCCTGTTTCCTGAGCGTATTGGCAATAACCTGGTCTTGTGGTTGCAATCCTGTTCTTCTGTCAACTATCAAAACAATGTAGTCTGCTTCGTCAATTGCCTGCTGTGTTTGCTGTGTTACCAGATGGGTTATGCTTTCACTATTTTTTTTATCACTATCTGTTTTTTTATTACCTGGGAGATCCGTAATCCCGCCAGTATCTATGACGAAGAATGAGTATGGCTCTCGCTCACAAGTACCGTATTGCCTGTCCCTGGTGATACCTGGCTCATCAATAACCAATGCTGCTTTCTTTTTGGTTAGCCTGTTAAATAATGTAGATTTACCAACATTAGGCCTGCCTACTAGTGCTACTACCGGTTTCATTGAGAAAGTAGATATTATTTTTTACTTGGTTTAAAAGAAATTGAAAACTTGCTCCCCTGATCATTTTTTAATTTTAATGCTGCTAAATCACCACTGACTGAACTAACATAGGCTATCCGGTCTCGCACCAATGCTTTCGTAACAATGGGGCCATCAATCTGTGTTCTGGCGAGAATACTGCCATCATCCACATTTAGCCAATGCACAAAACCTTCCAGATCACCAACAATTACCTTGCCACCGACGACGGCTGGCGGTGAGGGTCTTCTACCAGAAAATTGTGCCTGCTGCCATACAGTTGCGCCGGTTGATTGTTCATAGGCATACATTACACCCTCGTCATCAAGGGCGTAAATGTTATCCTTGTCTATTGCCATGTCATTAAATATCGATAAATCTCTTGCCCATAATTGTTCGCCACTTCGAATATCAATAGCGACCAGTTTCCCGTGATAACTAGCCACAAACAATCTAAATTTATTGGCTATTGGTTGAGCATCAACATCAGTTAGACGTTCAATTTCGTTTCTGCCAGATGGCTGGGATACTGGTATCTCCCAGATCAATTTTCCTGTATCAAGTGTTAACGCAACTATAGTTCCAGTCGCAAATCCGGTTATCACAACATTTTGTATAAAAATCGGTGTACTGGTGCCTCTGAGGCTCAGGGGCGGCCCTTCTTTGTGGAACTTCCACAGCTGTTTTCCGTTTTCTTCATCTAATGCGTAAATTGTTCCGTCTACGGTTTGTATAATGACTTTACCGGAAGTCGCAACCGGCTTTGACAAAATTTCGGTTGCCAGTCGCCTGTCCCAAAGTACTTTGCCATTTTCAGGGTCAAGCGCCATCACGATGCCGTCTCTTGTTCCAAGTAATATTTTGTTCTCAGATACGCCTACGCCAGCGGTAATATCCCGATTAAGATCTACTGACCAGATATCGTCACCATCACTCAACTTAAAGGCAGTTAATTCACCGTCTGAGTCTACGGCAAATAAATTCTCCCCTAGTGTAGCAACAGACAATTTTATCAATTTACCTGGATCCAGGCCGTCAATGGTCTCGCTCCAGACCACTTCGACCGGACTTTCTGACTCATTCTCGAAGAATAGATTACCCTCATCTGAGTCGTCAAAACTTTCATCCCGGACTACCTTGTTAGGGTTTTCTGACTCAATCTCGATCAACGGTGTGGGAGGACGAATATTACTACTGGCGCCACATGCCTGTAAGAATATGGTTGCCAAAAGGAGAATTAAAAATTTATTTGTCATGTTATTTAGACTTTGCATTATCCAGTTTCATTTGCAGGACAGGCTTATAGTCGCCAGGTAGAGATGGGTCAGATAGTGCCAGTTTAAAACTTTTTATTGCCTCATCAGTCTTGCCAGTACTCATGTAAATGTCACCACGTAATTCGTTATACTGGGAAGAGAAACCATCTGTTTCCGTTGTACTTATGAGCGCCAGCGCTTCATCTGTTTTATTTTCCTGAAAAAATAATACTCTTGCCAGCCTTAGTCTTGCAACATGGATAATTTCGTTATCATTCCCTTGCTCGATTATTATTCTCAGATATTCTTTTGCTTTAGGAAATTCTTTTGTATCGATATATTTTTTAGCCAGCATCAGCGATGCAATTGCCAGGTAAGGTGATGAAGAATATTCGCTAATTAATTCTTTTGTTGATTTTTCAGCGCTCAATATTTTACCCTGGGAGATATCAGTTAACACCTGCTCATATACTACTGAAGCCTTGCCATTTTGCATGTTTGAATAGTAGTTCCAGTAGCGATAACCACCAATAAAAAGGGCGCCAAACGTAACACCGACAATGATGGCAACGCCGTATTCCTTCCACCAGGCTTTTAATACTTCTACCTGGTCTTCATCTGCATATTGCTCGCTCAATTCTGTTTTCTCCTGCAATGTATTGTCATAATGTTCTCGTTACCTGGTGCTTATTTCGCGCTTATTTCATCAGGCCTAGGCGGTAAATGAAGGCAGTAAATGAGAGTATAAATCTGTTTGCTCTACCGAATACTGTGATTTTTTTTCTCGCAGTGGTTTTATGATTATTTTGCCACTACTCACCTCGTCCTCACCCAATATAAGCGCAAATCGGGCGCCGCTTTTGTCGGCCTGTTTTAACTGGCTCTTGAGGCTATTATCACCGCAATGGGCCAGTACGCTTAGTGATTTATCACGTAATTTTTCTGCCAATAACATGCCTGCTCTTTTTGCCTCGGCACCCAGCAGGCACAAGTATATACCTATGTCGCCGGACGGTAGATTGTTGCCAGCGATATTGACCAACTCTATAATTCTCTCGAGCCCCATAGCAAACCCTACCGCAGAAACCTGTTTACCGCCTAATTGTGCGACCAGGCCATCAAAACGACCGCCGGCACAAATCGCGCCTTGCGCGCCTAATTGGTCAGTGCTCCACTCGAATACCGTTCTCGAGTAATAATCCAGCCCCCTGACCAGCCTGGGATTGATGAGAAAATCGATGTTATGACTGGCAAGCATTTCCTGCAGCTGATCAAAATGTTCCCTGGATGCCGAATCCAGATAATCAATGAGTTCCGGTGCCTGTGCTATAATATTTTGCATGTCAGGATTTTTACTATCCAGCACCCTCAGCGGATTACTTTTGAGTCTGCGCGTACTGTCTTCATCAAGGTCATCGGCGTTGTCAGAAAGATAGGCCGTCAGCACTTTTATGTAAGCAGTCCTTGACTCAAGACTGCCTAATGAATTTAATTCCAGCTTAACGTTATCCAGGCCAAGCTTTCTCCAGATACGTGCCGAAAGTACGATTAACTCGCAATCAATATCCGGACCATCAAAACCAAAACACTCGACACCGGTCTGGTAAAATTGCCTGTAACGTCCTTTTTGCGGTCGTTCGTGGCGAAACATTGGCCCCATATACCACAACCGTTGAGTTTGATTGTGGAACAAACCATTCTGGATACCTGCACGGACACACCCGGCTGTTCCCTCCGGCCTTAAAGTAAGTTTATCGCCGTTTCTATCGGCAAAGGTATACATTTCTTTTTCGACGATATCAGTTGCACCGCCGATCGACCGTGAGAACAAGGCGGTCTTTTCCAATAGCGGAAATCTAATTTCCTTGTAAGCATACTCTGATAAAGTTGTCTTGATAACAGATTCTACAGCCTGCCATGTTCCTGTTTGGTCTGGCAACAAGTCATTCATACCGCGAACTGCCTGGATAATATCCGCCATCTTGCTTAGCCTACTTTTATAACAGCTGTTATATTATCTTCCGATATTTCCAGTTGTTTGATCTGGTTACGAATATTTTTCTCAAGCTCATCGATAAGTTCACTATCCTCGAGTTTTCCCGCAGGCTTACCGTTCACATACAAAAGATTTGGTTTGCCGCCGGTAATGCCAATGTCCGCTGTTTTTGCTTCACCAGGACCGTTTACAACGCAACCTATAATTGCCACATCTATTGATTCATTAATGTCGCTTAATCGTTCTTCCAGTGCATTGACCGTTGCAATAACGTCGAATTGCTTGCGCGAACACGTGGGGCAGGCAATAAAATTAATTCCTTTTTTTCGTAAGTGTAGACTTTTCAGGATATTAAAGCCTACCTTCACCTCTTCAACTGGATCTGCAGCGAGGGATACTCTTAAGGTATCACCAATACCGCCCATTAATAATGCACCCAGTCCAATTGCACTTTTCACAGTACCTGACTGTAAACCACCTGCTTCTGTGATGCCCAGGTGAAAAGGCTGATCGATCTGGTCTGCCAGAATCCTATAGGCGGCAATGGTCATAAAAATTTCTGAAGCTTTGAGGCTGATTTTATAATTCTGGAAATCATATTTATCCAGTATATCTATGTGGCGAAATGCTGATTCAACCAATGCCTCGGGTGTCGGCTCGGTATATTTTTTTTGCAAATCTTTCTCAAGGGATCCGGCATTGACACCTATTCTTATTGGTATGCCGTGATCTTTTGCAGACTGAATAACCTGTTTAATTCGATCTTCCTTACCGATATTGCCCGGGTTGATCCTGAGACAGTCGGCACCCTGTTTGGCTGCTTCCAGTGCGATCCGGTAATCAAAATGAATGTCTGCTACTAGCGGCACATCAACAAGCTTTTTAATTTTTCCAAAGGCAATTGCTGCGTCAATAGTAGGTACGGAAACCCTGACAATATCGGCTCCAACTTCTGACAAGCTGAAAATCTGTTTAGTGGTCGACTCCACGTCACAAGTATCAGTTGTTGTCATCGACTGAACACTAATTGGCGCATCACCGCCGATTGGTACTTTACCAACAGTAATCTGGCGTGTTTTCCTTCTTGAGATTTTACCAGGATCAGCCATATTAAAGCTCTAGCGCTTACCTACCGTAAACCTGGCAATTAACCCACGTTTGTATTTATCAAAGTTGACTTGCCTGCCGTTATAACTCAGCTTAACGCCATTGGCATTACCAAGAAAAATCTTAAAGGGGGCCTTGCCCTTGACCGTAACAACACGGCCTTCATCAATAGTTTTGTAAAGTAATTTCTTGTCATTTTTATCACGTATATCAGCCCAGGAGTTTTCTTCAAAAAATAAAACAATTTCATCCGGGCGTTCATTCTCGACAAGACCTTCAGTTTTTTTTGCAACCTGAATTTCTTCAGGCGCTGGCTCTTGTTTTGTGTTGGTCTCAACAGCTGGTGGACTGATTTTGGTGGCGGGCGTCGCTGTAGAAATCGGGTCGGTATTTTCAGGTGCAGCCGGGTATTGTGGTTCTTGTTGTTCAGCTGCTTGCAATAAAGTATCTGTTGGCTCGTCTAACCCTTCAATGTTTTCTGGCTCACTCCCGTCATCTGATTGTGCCTCCAATTGTGGGCCGAATAATTCATCCGAGGTATGTTCGGTTGTCGTTACATTTGTATTTTTCTGACCTGCATTTTTCTCGTCATACCCCTGTGTACCAATCCAGATACCAATAATTGAAATAACCAGGACGACAATCCCGATAATCGTGTACATCACTTTTGTGTCGTCTGAAGATTTTAATTTTTGCTGATTAATTGCTAATGTTTCAATAGTGTCATTTTTCCTGGGATTTACCCTTTCTATATATGACGCGATCAGCGCAGCGGGGTCAATTCCCAGTAATTTTGCATAGTTCTTGATATAACCTTTTACGTAGGTAGCTTCTGGCAATGATTCAAAATCATTTTCCTCGAGCGACTGAACCTGGGCAGCGGATAAGTGCAGGCGCGTGGCCACTTCATCCATTGCCAGACCTTTTTCCTGCCTGGCTCTTGCTAATGATAAACCTGGTTCTTTATTGTCAACTTCTTCTGTCATCGATTTTTTCCTTTTAAACCATATTATACGGGTATCAACGAATTAGCTTGGCTTCCTTTGAATCAGGAAATTTTCCTTTTAATCGTATTCTATAACTTGCGTGGGCATCACGGCCACCCAGTTTTTCTTCAACTTTAACCGCAATGTACAATATTTCCGGGGTGTCTTTGCCGACCTCAAAATATCTCTGCAAAAAGGCCCTGGTTGTTAAATATTTCTTTTTTTCAAAACTAATTTTTGCCATTGCACTTAATGCTCTTGGCAGGTTGCGATTTTCCTTCAAAGCGGCACGAAAAAATTTTGCAGCATTTTTAGTATCGTGCTTTTTCATGAGACAAAGGCCAGCATTCAAGTTTGCCTGGGCTGGCGTTTCATACATAGGATTACTAAGAGCTAGCTGAAAGCGTTCAACCGCATCATCCAGTTTTCCCTGTTGGCAAAGAAGTACGCCGAGGTTATTCTGGGCGCTAGCATCTTTTGGATCCAGCTCGGTGGCTTTTGTCAGAAATTCTTCGGCCTTATCGAGTTCTTTTAACTTCCACATTAACAGGCCCATGGCATTATTGGCGTGTGAGTTATTCGGATCCAGCTCAAGTGCCGCGTCCAGTCGCTCCTTGGCGTAACCCCATTTTTTTCTGTTAATATATTCAATGCCAAGTTGAATATTGGTGTTTATCTGTTTGCTTAGTTTTTTATCGTGTATTTTTTGTTCCTGCGTGGTTGTACAACCAGCCAGTGTCAGCACAACCAATACGATCAAAACGTGGGATAATCTTAAAAATTTATTAAAAATAATCATGACTGGTTTACTGCTTCTGTGGTATAAGCTTTTGATCGGCGTGTGCGATCAACAATACTGCCGGCTAACTGACCACAGGCCGCATTAATATCGTCACCCCTGGTTTTTCTGGTGACAGTAATGATGCCGGCTTGCATCAGACTCTCCCGGAAATTGTTAATAGCATCCATGCCCGACCGTTCAAAACCAGAATTATCGAATGAGTTAAAGGGAATAAGGTTAACTTTTGCCGGAATACCTGACAAAATTTTTATTAATTGCCGGACATGTTTTTCATTATCGTTAATCCCTTTTAACATGACATACTCCATGGTCACCCTTCTCCTGGGCTCACCTGCAACATATCTTTTGCAAGCATCCATCAGTTCCTTTATGGGGTATTTTTTATTCAAAGGAACTAGCTGGTCACGCAACTTGTCATTTGGTGCGTGTAATGAAACGGCCAGGCTCACAGGGTTGGTTTCCTTCAGCTTGTCAATCATCGGGATCACACCAGATGTGCTCAGGGTGACTCTTCTTTTTGAGAGACCATAACCCAGATCATCCTGCATAATATCCATCGCCTGGGTAACATTATCAAAATTTAGCAGGGGCTCGCCCATACCCATCATGACAACATTTGTGATAATTCGGTCGCCATTGTTATTGGCCAGCCCTCTTAACACACGATTCGCAACATACAGCTGGCCGATGATCTCATGAACTTCCAGGTTACGATTAAAACCCTGCCTGGCCGTGGCACAAAAAGTACAATTCAATATACAGCCGGCCTGGGATGATATACACAGGGTGCCACGATCATTTTCAGGAATAAATACTGTTTCTATAGAATTGCCATCTGCAAGGCGCAGCAACCACTTAAATGTACCGTCGTCAGAAATTTCCTGGGACGCTATTTCCGGCGCCCTGATACAGGCTTGCTGTGTTAACTGAGAACGTAGTTCTTTTGAGATATCCGTCATTTCGTTAAAATCATACAAACCTTGCTGATGGATCCACTTGAACACCTGTCGACCACGAAAGGCTTTTTCGCCCAGGCCCTCGAAATACGCCTGGATGACTGGAAGATTCATATTAAGAAGATTTTGTTGCAATGGTGTACTCATGCTCAAATGTATTAATACAGTATATACAGAAATTTAAACTAATCTAATACTTTAGAAATCAATTGTAACTAATTGTTTATATTAAGTATTATTAAAAGACCGGTATTCCTGACAGTCTGCCAGCCAGTCTAAAAATTGGCGCTAGTGTAGCGGTTGGAGGCAGTTTAAACAATGAGTTAGGTGGCTTACAGTACGCCGATGGTCTGCTTTTTAACAGACAGGTTTAACCTGGTCTACCGGTCTTACTGCTAATCTTTATTGCTAATCTTCTGCTTCCTCTATCCATGCCATCTGGATAGCCTCGAGAATCTTTTCGCCAGAGTGTTCGGGATCATCCTCAAAATCATCCAGGGCCAAAACCCACTCCCGTAGATCAGTAAAGCGGACTTTTGTAGGGTCTACTTCTGGTCGCGCTTCAATTAACGAAATTGCTATCTCCAGGCTATCCGTCCATTTAAGCATGTCTACCTCCTTGATACTGATTTCAATGGGTCTCAGAGACCTGGTTAATGGTGTATTTTGGAATCTCGACTATCAAATCTTCCTGATCCACCTTGGCCTGACAGCTCAAACGCGATTCAGCTTCCAGCCCCCAGGCCTTATCAAGTAAGTCTTCTTCCACTTCCTCGGCCTCCTCGAGACTATTAAATCCTTGCCTGATAATGACATGGCAAGTGGTACAGGCAGCCGCCTTTTCACAGGCATGCTCAATTTCAATACCCGCCTCAAGTGCGGCATTACAGATGGTGGTACCGGGTTTCACGTCGATGGTTTTTCCCTCGGGGCAAATTTCGTCATGGGGCAAAAAGGTTAATTTTGGCATATTGCTAATCAGGCTCTTTGGTAAACTCATTAATATTATGACCGGATAATGCTCGCGACACCCCCAAATCCATTCTCATGGCAGCAAATTCCTGGGTAGCTTTATCCAGCTTCTCAATAGCTAGCTTGATTGCATTTCGGTCCGTCTTTTTGCTGACCGTATCAAGCGTGTTTAGACAAGTTTTAATCTCGGAAAGTTTGCTCTCACTCAGAAGCGCTTCGCCATCCTGAGCAATTGCCGCCGTGACCGCCTCATACAATCGATCAGCTTCGACCTGTTGTTCACGCAAGGCACGGGCTGCCATATCATCACCTGCATGTGATATAGAGTCTTTTAGCATGGATTCAATCTCACCATCTGTCAGACCATAAGAAGGAATGACCTCAACCCTGGTTTCGATACCACTCGTTAGCTCGGTTGCACTGACATTTAACAACCCATCCGCGTCAACCTGGAAAGTTACTCTAATACGCGCTGCGCCCGCGACCAGGGACGGGATTCCTTTTAGTTCGAATTTTGCCAACGACCTGCAGTCGCTAACCATTTCTCGTTCACCCTGCAGCACATGAATAGACATCGCAGTTTGGCCATCTTTAAAAGTAGTAAACTCCTGGGCTCGGGCAACCGGTATTGTCGAGTTTCTTGGTATAATTTTCTCAACCATGCCGCCCATAATTTCAAGCCCCAGCGACAAGGGCGTCACGTCAAGCAATAGCACATCATTATTTTTATTGCCTGCCAGCATATCCGCCTGCAGGGCCGCGCCTACAGCGACAACCTTGTCCGGATCAATATCCGTTAACGGTTCCTGCTCAAAAAATTCTGAAATCAGTTTTCTGACAATCTGCATGCGAGTGGGGCCACCAACCAATACAATGCCATTGATGTCAGTTTTTTTAATGCCCGCATCTTGCATAGCGCGCTTACAGGGCTTGAGGGTTTTTTCAACGACTGGCGCCACAAGCGTCTGCATTTTTTCCCTGGTTAATTGCCCTGACCATTCTTCACCACCGGGCAATAACAGTTTTATATCAGTTGTATCATTTGCCAGGAGATTCTCTTTTATTTTCCTCGCCTGCGTAAGCGCGCTTTGTTTGAATACCGGGTCATTGATATTTTTTTCGCCGCTCTCTTCTACAAGGTAATCAACGATTAGGTGGTCCATGTCATCACCGCCAAGAACTGCATCACCGGCAGTTGCCAGTACCTCGAAAACGCCTTTGTTGAGCTTGAGTATTGATACATCCATTGTGCCGCCACCAAGATCATAGATGACGAATATTCCATTTACTCGTTTATCAAGACCATAAGCAACTGCAGCAGCTGTTGGCTCATTTATTAACCGTAATATTTTAAGGCCGGCGAGTTTTGCAGCATCTTTTGTGGCCTGTCTTTGGGCATCATCAAAGTAGGCAGGCACGGTTATCACCGCACCAAATAGCTCACCGCCGAGAGTTTTTTCGGCGCGGTCACGCAAAGATTTAAGGATATCTGAAGAAACCTCAATTGCGCTCTTGAGACCTGATGCGGTCTCAATCCTCGGCACGCTGGTATCCGTATCAACAATTCTGTTGCTTGACCTGTTGATTACAGAATTTATCTCTGAAAATGATCTGCCCATCATTCTCTTAACAGAGGAGATTGTGTTAACGGGATCTTTTTGTCCGGCTATTAATGCATCGTTGCCAACAACACTACTTTTTCCGTCGGCATAGTGGACGACTGACGGCAAAAGATGGTTGCCATTCTCATCGGCCATGGTATCTGCAATGCCGCTACGTACTGATGCAACCAGGGAATTCGTTGTCCCCAAATCAATTCCTATCGCCAAACGATGCTCATGAGGAGACGTTGATTTTCCCGGTTCACTAATTTGAAGTAATGCCATGTGTTAAGCTGAGGACTGGATAAATATGATTAAATTGGTAAAGTGAACTTGATTATAATTTTTAGATTACAGATATTCATCATCAAGTTCTTCGAGCTGGGAAGCCATTTTTTCAAAAAATTGCAACTCCCTGACCAGGTTCCTGGCGCGCATAAGTGACTCACCGGTAGTAGTTTTAAAGCATACCTGTAATTCATTAATTATTTTCGTTTGACTGGATTTAATTGTTTCTGTCAAATTCTGAATTTGTTTTTCCTGATGCTTTTTATTTTTCAGCTCATCTAGCTGTTCCCGCAACTCCATTTGCTCCATGAGAAATGATGCGTCCATTTTGGTATCTGTTTCATCGTTGACATTAATGTCTTCTAATTTCAACATGTAACTACCACGACTAAGTGGTTTTATTAATGTCTGGTAGGCTTCATTAATTTGCGCTGTTAACTGCATGGCAATTCTCCGTTCTTGCTCAGAGACTGTAACGAAACGATCGGGGTGAAATTCTTTTTGCAGCTTCCTGAAGCGACTTTCCAGATCATCCAGATCTAAATCAAACGTGGTGTCCAGGTTAAATAATTCGAAATAGCTTTTTGTCAAATCAGACAACATAATTAAATCTTTGTCTTGCCAGGTCTTATCAGGCTAAATAGTAAAACTTTCGCCGCAGCCGCACTCATCCTTTACGTTGGGATTATTAAATTTGAATCCTTCATTAAGACCTTCCCGGGTAAAATCCAGTTCTGTACCGTCTATGTATACCATGCTCTTGGGATCAACCACAATTTTCACACCATGGTTCTCGAAGATATTGTCTTCGGCATTAATTTCATCGACAAACTCAAGCACGTAGGCCATGCCGGAGCAGCCTGAAGTCCGAACGGCTAGCCGCAGCCCTTCACCAGCACCTCTCTGTACCAGGGAATTTTTAATATGCTCGGCCGCTTTTTCAGTTAATGTTACAGACATGAATCACTCTTTACGTTAATTTTACAAATTATCTTAAAAAATATTATGAACAACCAGGCATTATATGCCTGCTGGTTCCCTATTTTTGTTTGCCCTTATAGTCTTCAATTGCTGCCTTGATTGCGTCTTCAGCCAACACTGAACAATGGATTTTTACCGGTGGCAAGGCAAGCTCTTCAGCAATATCAGAGTTCTTGATTTCAAGCGCTTCATCAATTGATTTGCCCTTAACCCACTCTGTCACCAATGAACTGGAAGCAATTGCCGAACCACAACCATAGGTTTTGAATTTTGCGTCCTCAATGACGCCCTTATCACTAACCTTGAGCTGTAATTTCATAACATCACCACATGCCGGTGCACCCACCATGCCGGTACCAACGGATGTATCGTCTTTATCGAATGTGCCCACGTTGCGGGGATTCTCGTAATGATCAAGTACTTTTTCACTATAAGCCATAATCTAACTACCTCATGAATAATATGTTGGTAAATTAAAACTGTTCAAATTAAATCTTTTTAGAAAAATGCTAATGAGCTGCCCATTGCACACTGCTTAGATCAATTCCCTCTTTGTACATGTCCCACAAAGGAGACAATTCTCTTAACTTGCCAATTTTCCCTTTCACCAGCTCAATTGTGTAATCAATTTCTTCTTCGGTTGTAAAACGGCCGATCGTAAACCTGATGGAACTGTGAGCAAGTTCATCGCTGCGCCCCAGTGCTCTTAACACGTACGATGGTTCCAGGCTGGCAGAGGTGCAAGCCGAACCGGAAGAAACGGCCACATCTTTAAGGGCCATTATCAGGGATTCACCCTCAACGTAATTAAAACTAATATTTAGATTGCCCGGGATGCGATGCTCCATGTCGCCATTGACATAGACTTCTTCAATATCTTGCAAGCCCTTCAGTAACTTGTCGCGCAACTTGCCAATTCTTTCGGCCTCCGAAGCCAATTCTTCTTTCGCGATTCTGAATGCCTCGCCCATACCGACAATTTGATGCGTGGCCAGGGTACCAGAGCGCATGCCTCGTTCGTGTCCACCACCGTGTATCTGCGCTTCCAGTCTAACCCGAGGTTTGCGCCGGACATAAAGTGCACCGATGCCTTTTGGGCCATAGATTTTATGTGCCGATAATGACAATAAGTCTACATTCATCTCGTTGACATCAACAGGAATCTTGCCGGCACTTTGTGCGGCATCACAATGTAATAAAATTCCTTTCTCGCGAGTCAGCTTGCCAATTGCGGACATATTCTGGATTACGCCAATTTCGTTATTCACATGCATGACTGACACAAGAATTGTTTCCGGTTTGATCGCGGCTTCCAGTACCGCCAAGTCCAGGCGCCCGTCTTCTTTTGGATCCAGGTAGGTTACTTCAAAACCTTCACGCTCAAGCTGACGACAAGTGTCCAGTATTGCTTTGTGTTCAGTCTTGACCGTAATTAAATGATTGCCTTTCTTTTTATAAAAATGTGCTGCACCTTTGAGCGCCAGGTTATCAGATTCGGTTGCACCTGAAGTCCAGACGATCTCTTTCGGAGAAGCACCAATAAGTGCTGCCACGTGGGCGCGCCCTGCTTCAGCGGCTTCATCGGCCAGCCAGCCATATTCATGGGAGCGTGAAGCGGGATTACCATAAACACCTTCAGTCGTAAGGTGTTGGCATAATTTTTCTGCAACGCGTGGATCACAGGGCGTTGTCGCTGAGTTGTCCATGTAAATCGGTTTTTTCATAAATGCTTCTTCATCAGTAGTATAAATATTAAAAGTTCAGGTTCAGATAGCCACGTTACTTGCAACATTATCAAAACTGGCAAGCTTCATTTTTAAAGTATCGAGAAACGTATCAATTTCATTTTCAGTATTATCTTTTCCCAGGCTTACCCTTAAGGCACGCCGGGCACGGTTTTTATCCAGTCCCATCGCGGTTAAGGTTTTGCTTGGCGCACTATCATGACTGGAACAGGCCGAACCACTGGCAATTGCGATACCCGCTTTGTCCAACATCATTAACATCGTTTCACCTTCCACTGACGCCATTGTAAAACAGCTTGTATTGGCAAGCCGTTCAGTCTTACCGGCAATAATTTCAATGCCCGGTATCATCTTTAAGCCATTTTCCAGTTTTGTCCTGAGCCCTAATAACTTTTCATTTGTTTGTACCAGCGCATCATGGGCCAATTCTGCTGCCGCGCCAAAACCAACAATGGCAGCAACGTTCTCGGTACCGGATCGGAGTCCTTCCTCATGGCCACCGCCGTTTATTTGCGGCTCAATCACAATAGATTTATCACGAATCAGTGCGCCCATACCTTTCGGGCCATGGATTTTATGTGCTGACAGTGTCATCAAGTGCACCCCCAAGGCCGAAAAATTTAATGCTATTTTTCCTGCCGCCTGTACCGCATCCGTATGAATCACGATACCTTTATCTTTTAATCCGAGCTGCCGATATAAATCGCTAATCGGTTGAATAACACCGGTTTCATTGTTGGCCAACATTACAGACACCAGGTCACCTGGTTTGGCCGTGTTCAACTTTTCCATGGCCTCGTCGCTTAACAGCCCATTCTCTGTCACTGGTAACTCAAGATTATGCCAGCCATCAAACCTTGCCAGCTTGTTGGCAGTACTTGTTACAGAGGGATGTTCTGTACTGCCAATGAATAAACTGCTGGGTGTTATACCAGCTGCATATCCCTTGATCGCCAAATTACTTGCCTCGGTACCGCTGCCCGTAAAAATAACCTGGCTGGGATGGGCCGAGACCAAGCTTGCAACTTGCTCTCTTGCGGTTTCAATCGCAGCTCTTGCCGCCCGCCCCTGGCGATGACGACTAGACGGGTTGCCAAACTTTTCCTTCAGGTAAGGCAACATGGCTTCGACAACGGTCGGATCCATTTGCGTAGTCGCATTATTATCCAGGTAAATCATCACAAGCTGTCCTCAATGCACCCCTGATAATAAACGCATGATGGACTGTATGAAATCAGAAAAATCGTTTTGTCTGATTTTATTTATGCTGATGCCAATTCAGCCTTGAGAGACTGTCGTTTGGCAACTTCCTGAACATTTGGTGTCGACACCAAATCTCCTAAAGTGATATTTGTCAAAAAATCATTGATTCTTTGACTAAGATCTTCCCACAATTGGTGTGTCAGGCATTTTGTATCACCCTCACAATTCTCTTCGCCGGCACATTTTCTGATATCAACATTTTCGTTAATAGCAAAAATAATAGAAGCGACGGTAATTTCATCCGGGATCCTGGCTAAATTATAACCACCCCCCGGTCCGCGGACGCTGTCAACCAGTCCATTACGTCTCAGTTTGGCAAAAAGTTGTTCGAGATATGAAAGTGAAATGCCTTGTCTTTTGGCTATTTCCGCCAGTGTGACCGCACCCTGGTCAAAATGCAGGGCCAAATCGAGCATGGCTGTGACGGCATAACGCCCTTTTGTTGTCAGCTTCATCTAGTATCCCTTGGCCAGTTAACGTTTTCGAGAGTGTACATTCCCGACAATTTTAGTCAACTATTTCAGCCTCGCGAATATCAGGTTAATGCTCGTCTTTTGGTGTGATTGTTTCGCCCAAATGGGGCAGGTCCAGCTCGGGTAAATCGGCTTCGCTTATATCAAACCCCTTACTTTTCAATAGCTTACAGATTCTATCTAATTTGTGGTCAGCCGCTTGCATGTGATCAAGCATGCAATCAACCGCATAGGCGATGGGATCTGGCATATCCGGGCTTTGCCCATAAGCATCAAAGCCGATTTTCTCAGCCATGGCTTTACGTTTTTCATGTTTTTCTAAATCCCGCGCGACTACTACCCTGCCCGGTATACCCACGACCGTGGCGCCCTCAGGTATGTCTTTGACCACCACAGAATTTGAGCCAATACGGGCATTTGCACCAATAATGATTGGTCCCAGGACTTTAGCGCCAGCACCGACGACGACATTATTGCCAAGAGTCGGGTGGCGTTTTTCCTTTTTCCAGGTAGTGCCCCCCAGGGTGACCCCGTGATAAAGGGTGCAGTCGTCGCCAATTTCTGCCGTTTCACCAATCACCACACCCATGCCATGATCAATGAAAAACCGGCGCCCGATGGTCGCGCCCGGGTGAATTTCTATGCCGGTTATCCAGCGCCCAGTCTGGGATAACATACGGGCAAGCCATATCAAGCCAATTCGCCAGATAAAATGTGAAATTCTGTGCAAGACAATCGCATGCAGCCCGGGATAGGCCGTTAAGATTTCCAGCCTGGATCGCGCAGCCGGATCCCTGATGGGTACGATTTCCAGATAATCTTTAAGATCGTGATACATGATGACATTCTAAAACATTCTTTTGTTTTCCACTATTTTTGCTCACGCTTTTTTCCTCGTGCGCCTTGTGGGTTTAGGCCGGCAACTTTTTCAACGCTGGTTAATATGCCCCTGAGGATGTTCACCTCCTTTTCTTCCAGCTGCGCCCTGTGGAATAACCGGTATAATCGCCGCATCAATTTTTTGGGCGTGGCAGGATTGAGGAAATCAATAGCCACCAATACCTGCTCCAGGTGTTTAAAAAACCCCTGGATCTCGGACTGGGAGGCCAGTGAACTTGCCTGATCATCGGAGTTATCCGCCTGTTTGAAACCCAGGTACGTCTTGCGCAGCTCGTAGGTAATAATTTGCACCGCAGCCGCCAGGTTTAAAGAAGAAAATTCGGGATCAACCGGAATGGTCACAAAAAACTGGCATTTATCCAGCTGTTCATTGGTTAATCCGACCCGCTCATTACCAAAAATAATAGCAACATTACCATTACAGCTTTCGCTCATGGCCTTGTTGGCACAATTCACGGGGTCTAGTGCAGGCCAGGATAATCGACGCGCCCGGGTACTCGTACCAATGACCAGGCTGGCGTCAGAGATCGCATCATCGAGTGAGTTTACGACAACTGCTGTATCTAATAAATCGTGGGCACCGGCGGAACGGGCGACCGCCTGTTGATCAGGGAATTGTTTTGGATTGACCAAAGTTAAACTGCTTAAGCCCATATTTTTCATGGCCCGGGCAACCGCGCCAATATTACCGGCGTGCGACGGGTCGACTAAAACAATTTTAATATGGTTTAAATTCGGGGTCATTGTTAAATTACATTGCGCTCGTCTGACAAGACAATATTAACAATAAATGGCAGGCAGGTGCTGCGTTTACTTTTAAAATTTACCAAATACCAAACTGATTATTAAATATTTATAGCATTAAATTACTATAAAATAAATTACACCCTTGTTATTGATTGGCCCACATGCCGGGAACTGTGTTGGTGATCGTTTTGTAGGCATCGTAGTTCCATGAAAACGACAACCCGGTGCTGAATAAACTCCTGGTATTCATAAATGTCCTGATGCCCCGGGTAAGCGATGTGCCAAAGGAAGATACCTCTTTGTAGGCGCCAATAAGGCCTTCGTGCAGCTCTTCAGGTGTCATATTTTTGGGTTTAAACACGGGCTGGAAAATCGTGTAATGTTGCCAGTCATGCGGGTAATCAGTCAGCAATAAACGGTCTTCACTGACAATCTGCTTATACCTTGCCGTACCTGGTAACGGGGTTTCAATTGTAAACTGGACCGCATCGATTTCGTTTTCAAGTACAAAATCAACTGTCCTTTTAAATATATCTTTATTCTGGGTATCGGAACCAAAAATAAAACAGCCAACCATGGCAATGCCATGATCATGTATTTTTTTGATCGCATCTTTAAAATTTTTTGTTTTTGCCCGCAAGTTAACCGATTTATTCATATCCGAAGCAATAGTCTCGGGGTCAATGGACTCAAAACCAATCAATAACGCCTTGCAGCCGCCCCGTTGCGCTGCTTGCAGCAAGTTATCGTGCTCTACTATATTAATACACGCCTGACCGCCCCATTCTTTGCCGGTGTCCTTCATGCGATCAAACAACTCGTAAGATCTTTCGATGCATCTTTTTCCGGAACCAACAATATTGTCATCTGTAAAAAAAATTCGTTTTGACTTAAGAGAGTTAACTTCATCAATAACATTATCAATATCCCGAAGCCGGTACTTGGCCCCGTTAAACGCGGTAACAGAACAAAAACTGCACTTGAACGGGCAACCGCGACTGGTCTGGATAGTTTCTACAAAATAATCTCCATTAAAGAGGTCTCTTCTTGGAACTGGCAAATGAGTAATGTCTGGCCTGTCTGCCACGGTATAAAACTTCTGCATTTTTCCGTTTTCGAAATCTTCCAGAACTTTTGCCCAAATATGATCAGCTTCGCCAATAACAACACAATCAGCATACCTTGCCGCTTCTTCGCTCATGTAAGAAACGTGTACCCCACCGATGACAACAGGGATGCCCCGTTTTTTAAATTCCCCGCAAAGCTCATAAGCCCTGGGTGCCAGCGGCGTCATGCAGGTGATGCCAACTAAATCGTAATGCTGGTTGAAATCAATATCTTCGACTGCCTCATCTATTATTGATACATCAAATCTTTCGGGGGTTTGACTGGCAAGCGTCGCCAGGTTTAGCGGTGGAATTGCCAGCACCTTTATATTGGAGTGCAGACTTCCTTTGAATGAAGGATTAACTAATAATATTTTTTTCACTGTTCACCGCCCTGTTGCCAAACTGCGTCAATGCTGTGGAAATAGTTTATTGTCACTCGTCACAGAAAAAAGTCTTACCCAAAACATGGGTTACTATATTTGATAGCCTATATGATTTGATAATTTAATGATTTAATAATTTAAGCCTATGCAAGCCATTCTGTCACTATTTACCTTATTTCAGCAAGTATCTGGACAACCCAGCCAGGCAATAGAACCAGGGCATTAATTAACAGCATGCTTTCAATGCTCTTTGCATTATAATGGCCCAGCTATACCGCGGTGGTCACTAAAGCTACAATCCACGGCAAATTTTTTTAATTATCAATAGTCAGCAGGTTCAACAATGCATCCCTTACTCAATACAGCCATCAAGGCCGCCCGCAAGGCCGGTACCGTTATTCTGCGCCATGCTGATCACGTGGACAGGTTATCTATCGAAACCAAGGGACGTAATGATTTTGTATCCGAGGTCGATCGACTGGCTGAAGCTGAAATTATCCAGACCATCCGGAACGCCTATCCGGATCACGCCATCCTGGCTGAAGAAAGTGGCGAGCAGGCAGGGTCACAATACAAATGGATTATTGACCCCCTGGATGGCACCACCAATTTTCTCCATGGTTACCCGCAATACGCTGTCTCAATAGCAGTCAGCAATGAAGGCAAGCTTGACCAGGCAGTTGTTTTTGACCCATTAAGAAATGAAATGTTTATAGCTTCGCGGGGCAAGGGCGCACAACTCAATGACAGAAAAATCAGGGTAAGCAAGACGGTCACCATGGAAGCTGCTTTGCTGGGGACTGGTTTCCCGTTCAAGGAATTTGACAGACTCGACCTTTGGATTGAGACTTTCAGAGAATTACTGCCCATGACCAGTGGCGTCAGGCGGGCAGGGTCGGCCGCACTTGATCTTGCCCACCTGGCCAGTGGCAGGCTTGATGGCTTTTGGGAATTTGGTTTAAAACCCTGGGATATGGCCGCAGGCTGTTTGTTAATACAGGAAGCTGGCGGTATTGTGACGGATATTGATGGTGCAGACAGTTACCTGGAATCCGGAAATATCGTAGCCGGTACAGTAAAAATTTATGAAGCGATGTTAAAAATCCTGAATAAATAAAATTTCCTTACAAAGAAAACATGGTTTCACTCACCTCGGCTGCCATATCGGCAAAAACAATATGCTCATAAGCCTTGGTGTGCTCAAGCAATTCGAGTGCCTTGATTTTTCGTTGCAGCCCATCAGCCTCGATCATCTCAAACGGTTTATCACGTTTATAAAAACCCGCAGGCATTAGTAACGTTGCCGGTCTTTTTAATGCAGGCATTGGCGGTAGCAGTAAAGCCTGGGAATACTCCATGCCTTCATTTTCGAGCAAGCGAATAGCGACAGGCCGGACATCAGGTGTCAGCATTTCGAGCCCAACCTCAACCCTGGTCTTACGTGGTGCTTTCAACCACCTGACTGCACCAATACGCCATGTCTGGGGGTTATTGCCATCTTGAATACCCAGGAGATCACCTACCCTGACCCTGGCGCCCATACTGCCGTCGTGCAGTATTCGCATTCCACCCGCACTTTCATCAGCGATTCGCCATTGTTCAATTCTAAAAATTGTATCGATAGTTGTCGGTTTTGCCTGGAAGTCTTTAGTGCTGTTTTTGTCGTCGACGGCAATAATATCAAGATCGATATAACCTGAATCATCATTACTTTCTATCCCAACCCCATCATCGGCCCCATCATCAGAAACATTTACGGAGCTTGGCATCACCGCGGGTGATTTCGTACTAATATCATTGTATCCATTGACTGAAAACGGGGTTTGACCGCTGCTGAAGTAATGAATCGCCCGCAAACCTGAAGCGATAAAACAATTACCACGGGTCTTAACCCGTGAGCGAGAACGCCTGACCGCTAATCCCCAGTTACGCATCATGCGTTTTAACATTTCCAGGCAGTCAGAATCGAGACTATCAATCCCGAGACCAAGTTGCGAAACTGGCACACCGCCCTTGAGCTTGATAATGGCATCCTGTAATTTTCTGGCAATCCCGAGCGCATTCAATGACCGTAAATGTGCCACCGGTTGCATGTTAACGTCACCAGGAAACGGGGCGGGTGGCGAATCAGATGTCAGGTCAATTAAAAAGTGTCCAGCGACATTATTGAGCTCAAGTTTTGGTGATATTTCTGCCAGTTGCGCCCAGACCCCTAAAAACTCTCTGACTTTACCAAGTTCATGCTCGGGCATTTGGTAGGGGTTGTTTAGCCCCATTAAAATGTTGATCAGGTATTCTTTTGTTATTGGTGAAATGCCGGCATCGGTGTCGTTACTTAAATCTAACCAGCCAAGATGTTCGGCGTACTGATAAATACCGTGAATTTCATGCCAAACCATGGACGGGCAGGCCATATATACCTCGTAGGAACATTTCAGCACCTCGCCAAGGTAAAGCATCGCTTGTGTCGAGGCCTGAACCTTGAGCGCTTTCTTGCCCCACATAAAACGCGCCTTTTCTGCATCCAGAATAGTGCACTTGTAGCCGTGGGCCATTTCCATTTGCAGTTCACGGACAAATTCAGCCAGTTGTCTTTTGATATCGTTTAAGGGAAATACATTCTGTTGATATTGTGTCTTGAGGGCACTGCTAATAGTGTGAACTGGTTCTTGATAAAGCCCTAATAATTTAAAGCGGCTGGCAGGACCAATCTTGAGCCGGTTTAAAGTATAGATAGCCTGGTAAATCTCCCGTGAAGCCTCGGCAATATCGCCCATGGGTAAATTGGTAATCCATTCCTGGGCGTTTTTGGGGTCGGTTTCAGTTACCCACGCAGAAACCTGTTTGGCGGGTACCGAAAAAGGCGCAATTTCCTGTGTAATATTTGATGACATTGGGCGATATTAAATAAATTATGCTGATTCCAGACTTTAATGCTTAATTCTATCAATAAGTTAAAACGACTTCTACGACTGAATTCTTGCTCACCTTGTGACAAAACCAAAAACTGGTGCGCTTGCTCATATCAATCAATATTCGGTTCGCACCCAAAAGCATATCTGCGATTGATATTGACTTATCCTGCTTTTACCACCAGTAAATATAGCAGTAAAATGGCAGTTTAGATGGTATTTCGCTGCCAGAACTGTTCATCCTGTCCGGTTGAACGTGTATGATGCGCGCCCGTTGAATAGATTATTATCCTGGAGATAGTCGTTATGACCTACGTGGTCACTGAAAATTGCATTAAGTGCAAGTACACAGACTGTGTTGAAGTCTGTCCCGTAGACTGCTTCCATGAGGGGCCCAATTTTCTTGTGATCGACCCGGAAGAATGCATAGACTGTACCTTGTGCGTACCGGAATGCCCCATAAACGCTATTTACGCAGATGATGACCTGCCCGATGATCAACAGGAATTTCTTGCACTCAACGAAGAATTATCCAAAATTTGGCCAGTTTTGACCGAGATGAAAGATGCGCCCGCTGACGCCGACGACTGGAAAGACAAACCTGACAAACTGAAACTACTGGAACGCTGAAATCCGCAATGCTTTGTTCCAGCCGGCCTGTGTGCCTGGTGTGCCTGGAGCGCCTGGAGCGCCTGGAGTGCCTGAATTTTAGCGTGCCGGGATTTCAATGATAGAAGATAAATAAGAAATTATAAGCTGTTTTTTTACCCTATTTGCGAGAAAACCGTCGTCGCCAGTATCTCAGCAAAGTCTCAATAAGGTCTCGAAAAAAAAGGAAAAGGCGGTCAATTGACCGCCCTTTCCTTTACCACCCTCCTGAACGGCTTTATCGCCTTCCATGGCCATCCTGTTTATTACAGCTTTATCAGGCGGTCTTAACTTCCATGTCAGTGGCTTCCTTGCCACCGCTTGCAATCATGCATAAATCAGCTTAAAAAATCAATTATTTTTCTATAAATCTAAAATAATATTTTATTACCAATATTATTCAATAACTTATATTTTTTTTAAAAATCAATTTATTGAATTTTTT
>QIGL01000091.1 GCA_003228915.1 Acidiferrobacteraceae bacterium | reverse complement strand
ATAAAGAAAATCGCTTCTGTCATCAAGATTTTGAATATAATAGTTTTCTAATTTCCAGACAGGTGATATGTCATAACCTACCAGGGCACCAACATAACGTCGTGCCAGGCTCTGGATTTGCCCCGAGAGCAGGCGACCAAAATCATAGTTTGACTGATCACCTTTACCCTGGCCGTTGTAATAGAGTTCAACCATGAACGATAGTGTGTTGGGAAATGTGTAATCGGCTCCGAGAACAACGCGTTGATATTGACCATCAACGAGCGACGATGTCTGGGTCCACTCACCGCGCAGTCCCGCTGGTCCCAGTTGCCCGGCAAAATCGATACCCGCCATAGAGTCGTTACGAAATCGACCTGCAGTGACCCCCAGGTCATAAAGGGCTATATTCGTGCGCCAACGTAACGCAGTGGTATCCCGTACGGGGTCGGCATGAGCGGCATATACCAGGCTAAGACGTGATAAGTCGTTATAGTCCCAATCGAATGCAACTGCATCAACGCCCACGCGCTGCTCACGTTCGATCTGTGTAGGGTTAAACGGATTAATAATATCAATGGGACTCCAGAACAGAGCACTGCCCCAGGCAATCCGTTGTCGGCCAATACGTACATCCATACCGACCACCTGGGTATCGAGAAACGCCCGGTAAAATCCGTGGCGTGCATACACCGACGTGTCGTCAGCATAGGTCCTGTTCAGGTTAAAGTAAGTATCCGAAGGCAAATTCTTTTGCACAAGGAACTGGTTTGTTTTCAGGTAGCTGCCCACGATCACCTCATTGTCATATTGCACGTTGAATGACGTCTCCTCGCCCAGGTCACCCTTCAATTTCAGGCGCAGCCGATTGAGATCAAGGTAGTAGGGTTGTTGAGGTTCTAGCAAACCCAGTGTGCGTGAATTCACATATAGATTTTTGTAGTTGCCACTTACTTCGAGTTCTGCTTGCGCTGCCTGCCAAAAGTCGCCAAGAAAAAGGCTCAGCACAAGTACTGGCCAAAACTTTTTACTAGACATGGCGAATGGCCGTGACCGGTTCCAGTCGCGCTGCACGAATGGCAGGATAGATTGCTGTTGCCGCGCCAGTAGCAAACAAGGCAAAAGCTGCCCACCATAAACTTCCGACGATGAGCGCCGGTTTAAGAATAGGCGTCATGCCCGGTATGGCTTCGGAGGCGTCCATCAAATTGGTAAGATCTATGCCCACATTGTGATAGTAGGCCGTCACGATAACACCGAAAACCGTGCCGACAATAATGCCGATTGCCGACAACGCCAGCGATTCATAGATGACGATACGCAGTATCTGCCCGGGCTCCGTACCCAGGGCCATCATGACGCCAAACTCGCGGGTCCGTTCAAGCACCGACATCAACAAGGTATTCATTATACCCATGGCTATCACGAACAATACGATAGCCAGTATGATGTAGAAGAACACATCACTGAATTCAATCATTTGCACAACCGCTGGCATCAGTGTTTCCCATGGCAGCACTTCAAGTCCATTATTGCCTATGCTGCTATTCAAACTGCTTGCAAATACACGACTATCGCGACGATCTTTTAGCAAGATGGCAATGGTGGAGACACTGTTGTTCAGGCCTAACAACTCCTGCCCTGCCGACAGTGGAATCAGGCCCATCAAACCATCAAAAAATTCATTACCCGTTTCAAATATACCCGCGACGCGATAGGCGGCAGAACCCAGGTCGCCATTCACCTGTTGTGCTGTGACAACGACTTTTTCGCCGATGCGGATACCAAGTTTTTTTGCCGTCCTTGATCCGAGCACGATACTGTTTTTTTCATTGGCAGTAAGGTAGGCGCCCTTGATAATCACTTTCTGTAACTGCGTGACCTGCTGTTCTCTCTGTGCATCAATACCCAGTATCAGTAAGGGTTCCGATGCCATTGGGCTGCTGACCATGGCGCGGGCCTGCACCCGGGGAGACGCCTCCACAATACCCGGGTCTTGTTTCACTTTTTGCAAGACCTGTTCATAATTATCAATACGCAGACCTGGCTCCATGTCGAGACGAAAACCCTGCCGCTCTATTTGTACATGGGCACTAAAATAGCGAGTCGAGTTTTCCACCAATTGCCCATACCAACCTTCAATCAAGGCATACAAAACAATAAAAGCCGCCAATCCAAACGCTGTGGCACCAACTGTAAGCAGGGATCGGCGCGGATTACGCTTTATGCCACGACTGGCGATAGCCCAGAATACGGCACGCGCGTGACGTTGCGGTTTAGGCTCACTTGCCGAATGCCGGCGCGTTTTTTGTTTGGGTATTCCGCGAATAGCCTCGACCGGCTCAATACTTGCCGCCCGCCATGCTGGGTAAAGCGCCGGCACGATGCTGATAAAGAAGACAATGGCTGACAATACCGTAATGTGATCCAGGCGCGAAACCGGATAAACAATCGAGGAAAGACCGGGCATGCTTTCCAGGGCCGCAGCAAACTGTTCAAGATTCAGTCCTGTACTGGCGAGATAAAAATTGATACCAAGCCCAACGATATTGCCGACGATTATTCCTGCAATTCCTAGCAGTATCGACTCCAGGATTACCAGCCCGACAATCTGGGAGCGCGAGGTTCCCAGGGCCATCATGACGCCAAATTCGCGAGTCCGCTCCATAACTGCCATTAGTATGGTGTTGGCAATTCCCACCGCCACCACAACAAACATAATTCCCAGAATGATATAGGTCATTGCCTCGTGAAACTGCACTGCCTGTACCACAGATGGTAGTAGCTTGCGCCAGCCCAGGACTTCGTAGTCTGGCCCCAGCTTGGCCGATAGTGCTGCTGCCACCTGGGCTGATTGTTGGCGCTGATTCAGTCGTACCGCCCAGGCCGTGGCCCGCCCCCACATGGCATATAGATCGCGCGCCGACTCCAGGGTGAGAAAGGCATAGTTAGTATCGATAGCATCAATTCCGGTTTTGAAAATACCGACAATGCGATAACGCCCGGCGCCAATTGATCCGTCAGCCGCCTGTGTTATTAGTACGGTATCTTCACCGGGCCTGGTGTCGAGTATCTGGGCCATTTTATTGCCAATCAAAATTCCATTTTTATCATTCGGGCGCAGGTAGCGACCTTCGATAACAGTTTTGTTAATTGTGGTAATTTTGATTTCGTTTTCGGGATCGACGCCGACCACTATGATGCCACGACTCTTGTTTGTACCGCTTAGCATGGCCTTTCCTTCTAACCGTGCGGACAACGCTTTGATGTTATTATCTTTCAGGATCTCTGCCCGAATAACCGGGTCATCGGTTATAGCACGATGTAATTTCTTGTCTTCGTGATAACCCTTCCCATGTATTTTTAAATGGCCTGTCAAATAGCTCGTGCTGTTTTCGATCATCTGCTCGTTCATTCCATCGATGAGCCCCCACAGGAATACCAGTGATGCCAGGCCAACGGTTATTGCGACCACTGTAATCAGGGAGCGCCTGACGTTGCGCAGTACATTTCGCCAGGCCAGGCGTAGCAGTTTCATTTTTTCACTCCGGTTTGCGTGCGGTCATCGATAATTTTCCCGTCACGCAATGTAACGATGCGGCGTGCACGTTCCATCACCATGGGATCGTGGGTGGCAAAGATGAAGGTGGTCTTATGACGCTCATTGAGGTCGCGCATCAAATCCAGCAAGGCGGCGCCAGTACGGGAATCCAGGTTGGCAGTGGGCTCATCCGCCAGCACAATAGCGGGTTGTGACACAATGGCACGGGCCACGGCGACCCGCTGTTGTTGGCCACCGGATAATTGTGATGGCCGCCGGTGGATGTACTGCTCAAGACCTACTTCGCCCAGTACACCTTCGGCACGCTCACGTCGTTCCTTGTCTGGTACGCCCTGTAACAACATCACGTATTCAACGTTCTCGATGGCACTCAACACCGGGATTAAATTATATTCCTGAAAAATAAAACCAATCTCCTGCAATCGCAGGCGAGACAGCTGGCTCTTCTGCAGGCTGCCAATTTCCTGATCACGAATCCACACCTGTCCGCGAGTGGGTGCGTCCAGGCCACCAATAATGTTCAGTAGCGTGGTTTTGCCGGAACCCGAAGGCCCCACCAGGGACATGAACTCGCCACCGTCCACAGCCAGATCTACAGTATCCAGCGCATTAACAACAATGCTGTCCTGCTGGTACTGCTTACTGACTTGTTTAACTGTTACCAGTTTCATGATATTCCTCCAATATTCGGGCTAACGCCGGCGGCGCAGGTTACGGAGCGTAAAAATAGAATCTTTTATCGGCTTATCGAAAACCACGTCGACTACGCGGATTCGGGTGACGTTCCCGGGTTTCGTGGTGGGGCGCATCTCCCATAACGAGGGTAATTCCCGGTCGCCAAACTTGCGGATTTTAGAGAAAGTCAGAACTTTGATTATTTTGCCGCGTTCGTCAATGTACTCCTGCCGTACAGGCATTAAATCCGACTTGCGCACCAGGTAGGTAATGCTGCCCCAGATCACAGCTGCTTCGGGTTTCGGCGTGGAGATAACACGATAGACTTCTATGCCATTGTAATTTTCGGTACCAGCGACTTTGTGGGTATAGTCGTTGATCATGCTGCTTTCCTTCACCAGGTCATCATTGGAAAAATCGGAACCCATCCAGGGTTGTAACATCATGGAGGGTGGAATTTTAATAACCCGTTCTACCTTTGGCAGGTAGTTCCACATTTCGCTCTTGATTCGTAACGAGCCGATTCCGGCTTCCTTGGCAGGCGACAGAATACGGACGAAGCTTTTATTGGGGCGTCGCATCCACATTTGCAACTTGAGTGTACGTTTCCAGTAGGGCGTGGTAATGGTCATCTCATACTTCCCTGATACCGTGTTACCCCACAGCCGACTTTCAACAGAAGCCACGATTTCCCTGCCAGTTTTATCCTCACTGGCTAACACCGCACCGTGATAGAGGCTTAGCATGAGAAATACGCCAGTCACTATCGCACTATAAATCAAGTACCATCCCGTTCCGGGCCCGATTCGAGTTGAGATAATTTTCATTGCAGACTCCTTTTTTTATCGGGTGCGCTATCCCAGCGTTATCAACAGCCCCAGTTAGGGTTTGTCTATCATGCAACAAACTGGCTCTAAAGTACCACCTGTTACTAACCTACAAGTCAAGCCCGGTTAACCACGCATCGGGGCTTTTTGATAAAGTTTAACTACAAGAAGGGAAGTTAACGCAGTCGGGGTATAAAACCGTTGACCCGGGCCATGTAATCCCGATAGGTATCACCGAACTGCTCGATCATCACTAATTCTTCTCGCCGGGCCAATCGTCGATACATCCAGAACAGGATTGGCGCCATTGCCAAAGTAATTAACGTCGGCCACTGGATCAGGAAACCGAGTATTACTAAAAAGAAGCCAATGTATTGCGGATGCCGCACATAGCGGTAGATGCCACTCGTGACCAGGTCACTACGGGCGAGATAAATTTGGCGCCATCCGAGCGTGACCACAACCAGGCCAGTCGTAATCAAGATCATGCTCAGTGCCATCACGACATATACCGCCCATTGCATTGGTAACAGGCCAGTCCAGTTTAACAAAAAGGCCCACAGGTGACTTTGCTGGTGGCCGAATAATCCTGGTGAAACATCTATATATGACGACAGGAAATAAATGGTCAGTGGAATACCAAACATTTCTGTGAACAAGGCAATAAAAAATGCAGTACCCATGCCGGCACTGCGCCAGGCAGGCGCACCCCGGGGCCGCACAAAACCGAGCAGGAAGGCAATAAAAAGTGCAGCGGCACCGGCCATCACCGGCCAGTTACCGTACCAGTGATTAAACGAGATATTTTCCTGGTGGCCCATGACCGGGCTAAGCAGCGTCATCACAAGCCCGCCAAGGGCGAGCACAACGACCAGGGCCAGCAGCATGTTCGGCCATGTCAATTTTTTTGCATCAGTGTTTGTCATAAATACCTCCTGAATTATATATATGTATACGCGCGTTAGTTTAGCAATAGTTTTTTTATTTCGCTGCCAGGCGCATGGCACCATCCAGCCGAATTACTTCGCCATTCAACATCTCGTTTTCAATAATATGCTGTACCAGTGCCGCATATTCATCCGGGTGACCCAGGCGTGCCGGGAAGGGTGTTTGTTGACCCAGGGATTCCCGCACCTCGTCTGATAATTCGGCCAGCATGGGGGTGTCGAAAATCCCCGGGGCGATGGTCATGACACGAATTCCATCACGGGCCAGTTCCCGAGCCATGGGCAAAGTCATACTGACAATGCCGCCCTTGGAGGCCGCGTAGGAAACCTGACCAAGCTGCCCTTCAAAGGCCGCGATCGAAGCGGTATTAATAATCACACCCCGTTCGCCGTTGGCCTGGGGCTCGCTTTTGGCCATGGTGTTTGCAGCTAGCCGGGCAACATTAAAGGTGCCGGTCAGGTTCACCCGGATCACTTTTTCGAAAGTGGCCAGGCGATGGGGACCCTCGTCACCAATGATTTTTTCCGGTATGCCGATGCCGGCGCAACTGATTGCACCATGCAGGCCACCAAAAGTTTCGAACGCCAGTGTTACCGCATTCTGAACACTGTCCTCGTTCGTCACATCGGTTTGGGCGAAGCGTGCGAACTCACCCAGCTCGGCGATGATAGCCACACCGGCATCGGAATTACGGTCGGCAACTACCACATTAGCCCCTTGTTGAATCAACAAACGCGCGGTGGCCGCGCCCAGGCCAGAGGCGCCACCACTGATGAGAAATGTTTTACCTGTTATGTCCATGGTTGTTTACCTCCCTGATAGTATTTTATACTTGATTAAGCTTATTCGCCTGCATCTCCAGGATGGCGCCAACGCTGGAAAAGGTAGAGACAAGATACGGTACCAGCACGGTAAGCCCCATTTTAATGAGATTGGTGCCCGTCACTTCTCCCTGTAAAATGTGATCCACGTGATTGATCAGGATCAGGATGATGCCGACAAAAAAAGCGTACTTGGTTGCCCGCCAAGCTACGCGCGGCTTACAAGCACATTGCAACCAGGCTTTCATAATACCCTCCATTAAATACGCTCAATAATAGTAGCAGTCGCCATGCCGTGACCGATGCACATGACTTGCAAACCGAACTGTCCATCCGTGGCCTCAAGGCCGGTAAGCATCTTGGCCATCAGGCCGGCGCCGGTAGCACCCAGGGGATGACCGTGAGCAATGGCTCCACCCCAGGGATTCACCTTGTCCATATTCGGTTCCAGCTCCTGCGCCCATGCCAGTACCACGCAAGCAAAGGCCTCGTTGATCTCGATCCAGTCCAGGTCGGCCAAGGTCAGTTGTGCCCGGGCCAATGCCATTTTGGTGGCCGGCACCACGCCCATGAGTTGCAAGGTCGGATCATCACCAACGGCAACCCGGGCACGGAACCGTGCCAGTGGTCGAAAGCCATCTGCAAGTGCAGCCTCGCTGCGAGCTACCAGCACGGCCGCGGCGCCATCGGCAAGCTGGCTGGCGTTGCCCGCGGTGATGACACCATTACCCCCGGGACGAAAAACGGTGGGTAGTTGCGCCATTTTGTCCGGGTCGATGTGATCGCGCACGCCCTGGTCGCGGGTGACGCTGATTTTATTGCCAGTCTTGTCGGTGCCGGGCGTCGGAATGATCTCGCCGTGCCGACCAGCAGCGAAGGCGGCACTGGCGCGGCGATGACTTTCGGTCGCGAACTGATCTAACTGTAAACGGCTAAGCGACCATTGTTCGGCGATGCGTTCTGCGCTCTCTCCCTGGTGGATCAACTCGTAACGCTCGAGGAGTTCTGGATTCAGTGTATCAAATCCGCCCCCACCCCCCAGATCACTGAACATCGGGACACGGGTCATGCTCTCGACACCGGCACCGATCATATAATCAGCGTCACCGGCGGCCACGGCCTGGGCCGCAAAGTGCACAGCCTGTTGGCCGGATCCGCACATGCGGTTGAGGCTGACACCGGGCACTGTAATGGGAAAACCCGCGAGCAGCACTGATTGGCGGGATATGTTTGCCCCTTGTTCGCCAGTCTGGGTGACATTGCCGGTAATGACATCTTCGATCTTGCCGGTGTCGATGCCTGCTCGCTTTGTAACTGCCTGTAGGGTGTGGGCTAACAGGCTATCGGGACGGGTCGCGGCATAAACGCCATTGCGTTTACCGAAGGGTGTCCGAACCGCACCCAGGATAATTGCTTCATTCATCGGTGTCCTCGTTATCATAAATAATTAATGAAACTCTGATCCATTGTCATCTCGACCGCAGTGGACGACTCCAGGGATGGAGGAGCCGCATGGAGCAGTTGCCGAGAGATCTCAACCCACGGAACTTCAGTAGTATCAGGAAGTGACAAGATTCCTCCGCTTCGGTCGGAATGACAAGCATATGCCGGAATAACAAACATATGTCGGAATAACAAACATATGTCGGAATGACAAGTATATGCCGGAATGACAAACATATATTGATCAGAGTTTCCTTATTTTAGAGCGCCGAACCGACTTATTGCTCATTGAATGACTCCTTCAAGGCGACGATGGGCATGTCATGATCCTCGCCCCAACGTTCCCAGTCCACCGCAGTGCGGGCCAGGAAATACTGTGCCAGATCTTTTTGTGTTAGCGCCGTTTGTTCCGGCGTGTTTACCTCCATAACCTGTTGCAAGTGCTGCCAGAAGTGGGGTTCCAGGGCGGCCAAAGCGATCCAGCCTTTTCGCGTTTTATAGAGATTGTATTCTGGCAAACCGCCACCGAGTTTTCCACCGGCCAGAGTCAGGCCGTAGTTCATCGGTTCAGCAAAAATCGCCGCCGCCTCAGACAGGGCAATTTGGCGGTAACCGCCTTTACCATTACGCTCACGGGCAAGTAGTAATGCCAGTGCAGCGCTCACGGTTTGCTCGGCACCAGCCAGGTCCGCGACCAGGGTGCGGGGTAGTGCTGGTGGATTGAGCAAGCCCAGGCGTGCCTGGTAGGTTAGGTCGTGACCTGGTAAATCGGCCTGTTGACCAGGGAAACCTACGATTGCTACCTGTGATAGCAGGGGGTGGCGTTGATGTAACGTTGGCCAGTCAAGGCCTAGCCGTACCAGCGTGCCGGGGCGACTTGCAGTTAGCAACAAATCGCACGGTTTTAATAGTTGCGCGAGTCGTGAGCGGTTGGCGGAAGATTTAAGATCGAGCTGGATGATTTCCTGGCGCCGGGTCAGTGCCCGGTACCAGTCAGGACATACCTGCGCCAGTGGGTCACCTGATGGCGGTTCGATTTTAACGACACTGGCCCCGAGCTCGACCAAACGGGCAGCTGCTATCGGACCCGGTACGTTTAGTGCCAGCGTCAAGACCCGGAAATCGTGTAATGGTAATGTTGCGTCGTCGTCCATAGCTCTCCTGAATGACTTCTCCCTTTAACTGGACCTGATCACCACTAGCTGTTTGGCGAACCTCTGCGATGACAAACTTTTCCCGTAGGCAGATTTTTGGGCTTTGGTGCCCGCAAAAAACCGGGGTCAGATTGTATTGGGTCACGAGTCAGGCTGTCTTGATCACAAGCATAATCTTTTTTTTGCTTGACCTGAACCGTAGGTGCAGGGTGTACCTTACCTATATGTTGTTTATGGGGATATGTTTTTTACAGCGCAATTACAACAATGCGTGACGGGGTCAGATTATGACGGAAAAAGTGAATAAAACTCGACGGCGTCTGATAATCGCTACCAGTGTGTTGGGCGGGACCGGTTTGGCACTTGCTTCGGTGCCCTTTATCGCAAGTTGGAGACCGAGCGCCCGGGCCCGGGCCCTGGGTTCGCCGGTCGAGGTGGATTTTAGTAAACTCAAGCCAGGGCAGATGCTCACGGTCGAATGGCGCGGCCAGCCGGTGTGGGTTATATCGCGAACGCCCGAGATGTTGGCGACTTTGGACAAGATCGCAGACATACTGGTGGATCCAAATTCCAATGTGGAAAGCCAGCAACCGGCTTATACCAAAAACCTGTATCGATCCATCAGGCCAGAGATCATGGTAGTGATAGGTATCTGCACCCATCTCGGGTGTGTTCCGACGGAGCATTTTCCTGTGGGTGAGGCATCAGGGATAAACGCCGACTGGCCCGGCGGCTATTTTTGTCACTGCCATGGATCCAAGTTCGACCTGGCGGGACGGGTGTTCAAGAACGTACCCGCGCCTACCAACCTGGTGGTGCCGCCTCATATTTTTTTGAGTGAAACAAGGGTCCTGGTCGGCGTTGATACTGACTTGAAGGGTCAAGCGCCTACGGCCTGAAACGGAGTTAGAAAGGTTTAGCGGGGTGTGATTCGATGTTAAAGAGCCGAGTGTCGGCAACGGCACCAGGTACAAGTACATCCTGCGACCCCAACATCCGGCGCCCGCCGACTTGAATGATATAAATGGTTTACCACTGGAAAACACAAGCGTTTCCAGAGGCGCCATCTGGTGTAACGATGTAACCAGCGGCGTCCGTCCGGGTTGTGTTGCAAGGCATGATCAATGCTCTTTAGCAGAATATTAAATCCGTTGTCTCCCAGGCGCTGATAAAAATAGCGATTCACCAATACTGCCCGAAGCTGGCCGCCCAGCCGTTTGCGCCACAGTGAGTCATAATCCCCTGGCCGGTCCGCAAGTAACGCCTGTGCCGCAAGTCTTCCAGAAAGCATGGCGTAGCGCATACCGAATCCCCAAAGGGCATCCTGAAAACCGGCAGACTCTCCTGCATAGAGCAAGTTGCCTTTACGGGCAGAACCGGGGTAAAGAAAATTAGCAGCACCCCCGGTGCGTCGGGGATTTTTCATATCCAGTTTTACCCTGGCCTGAAAAAATGCCAGGCAGCGCTCCAGGTATTGTTTTTCATTGTGAAAATCCGCGTACATCCATGACATTAACGTGCCACGTCCGCCCTGGATGAGCAGGTAAGCATAACCCCCGGGCGCCAGTTGGTTCGATAAGGCAACATAAGCACCATCGGCCAGGTCAGTTTCAAACAGGTAACCCACGCCTATGGCATCAGCCCCATGGGGACCACCGGCTTCAATTCCCCCAGCTGGTAGCTTGCGACAGGTTTCTCCAAAACGAATTTCTACCCCGGCGGCCAGGGCCTGTTCTTTAAGCCCGATATCAAGGGTGCCCGGCAGGGCGCCACGATGGACAATATAGGCCATGGGTTTTTCCGAGCGATAGATATGTTCTTGCCCCTCTGGATCAAATAACACAACTTCATGGAATGGCGTTGCAGAAAAATTTGCTGCAATCCCGAGACCGGCCAGTTCATCCAGGACATCACCTTCCGTCGTCCAGTTTTCAAGTCCCTGGAGGTCGCCATGAAAACGGTTGCCTACTTCAGTGTAGCGTTCATATACGATGACGCGGCGCCCGGCTTTGGCCAGTGTGATGGCTGCTGCCAAACCTGCCGGCCCGGCACCACTAATAGAAATTACACCCACATCCGCTTCCATTGATGACAAGCTCCTGTTGTTATTCTATTACTGATTACTCCCATTGCCATTATCCCTGATAATAGCACTGGGGTTGGTACGACTGGTTACCTTACTAAACCGTATGATTTTAAGATACAATCTATCCATGAACTATATTTTTGGCCGTGATGGAAATTGATGCTACAACAACTGTAGGTACCGTACTAAGAGACTATCCGGAATTGACGGATTGGTTCATGGACCTGGGGTTGTGTGGTTGCGGTCATGATTCAAGTATGATGTGGACAATGGCAAGGCTGGCCAAAGAAAAAGATATGAATCTTGCTTCGCTTCTTGAAGACATAAATAAAAAAATCGCCTGAAATTTTATCCACAAAAAACCAGGCAGGATTTACGAATCCCACCTGGTTCAAACTTACGTCCTTATCTTTTCCTGTTTACAGGACCGCTTATATCTTTTCCAGTTTCTTGAGTTTTTTCTTGAGCTTTTTCATTTCTTTATTCATCTTGGCAAAATTAAACCATTGCTCATTGGCAACAGGATACATCAGCGTGGAGCCATAGACCCTCCATGAGTCATCCCAGTTTGCAGGATTCTTGAAGCCAAGCAGCCTTAGCTGGAGATAAGTCAGGGTTGAACGCGTACCCGTCTGGCAGTAGGCGACGGTGCGTTTGTTTTTGTTCAGTTTGCCAAATACCTTGTGAGCCTGGTTTGCATCAAGGTAACCGGTAGGTTTCATTTTCCCGGTCTTCCTGTCTTTTTTCTGCAGCACGGTATCTACATGTGATTTATTCATGGTCACATTGGGTATATGACCACCCCTGATTGCCCGGATGTCCTTACCGTCATATTCCTTTTTTGTTCTTGAATCGATAAGTTGTACGTTTTTAATCTGGCCATTGGCAATTTTTACAATTTCACTTGTTGCGGCATACCTGCTGGAGACGACCTTGGCCTTGAATTTTTTAGGGCTCTTCTTAACCGGTTTGTTGTCGAGCCGGTTGCCCGCCTTGCGCCATGCTTCGATGCCCCCGTTGAGAACGTGGGTCTTATCGTGCCCGAGATACTCCATGATCCAGAATCCGACGGTGGCATCTGTCAAGGTCTTGATATCTCCATGATAAAAAACCACGTGGGTTTTATTGCCGATACCAACTTTACCAAAAAGTTTTTCATATTTTGAAGTATCCTGAAAAACCCTCGCGGTTTGGTCCCGCAAGGCCTTCTTGCAGCGTTTACCGAGGCTGATGGCGCCAGGAATATGGCCCTTGGCATAATCATCCAGGCCCCTGCAATCAACAACCGTCCAATTTGCTTTCTTGATGTTTTTCTTGACTTCATCTGGCGTGACAAGAAGATCAGGATTTGTCCAGCTCGACGCCGAGGCGACTCCTGCCCAACCCATAAGAAAAAGTATCAGAATTCCCATAGCAGAAATTCTCAATTTTCGTAACTTGTTCATGATCCACCTCCAGTTAACCATTTAAAATATCTCTAACCACTTTCCTGTTACTCATAACCGGCACTCACACATCGAGCATTGCCTCTCACAAAGTATTCTTTCTGAGCTGTCTGGTTGGGCGCAGAGCGTGTGTGACATCATCCAGGGTACTTTCACTTTCTCCATCTCACGCTCGACGACGGCTCCGGGCCGCCCCCCACCTTTTTACGAGACGCCTGCCCGGACAACCAAAATGCCCTTACTTCCAGTACTTGCAGGTCTCATTAGAATACCAATCAATGCCAAATGGAATGATGCATTTGCATCATTTTTCCCGGCACCAGGATGATGCACAATGCATAAAGCGTGATTTTTGCAGGCACTTTGGAGGTCACTGGAGTAGAGTTGGTATATGGAAAAATTTATCTCGGTAATTATTCCCAACTATCAAGGGGGCGCCACGATAGCCAGGTGTCTCGAAGCCGTATTTGCCTCCAGGTATCAAAACTTCGAGGTCATTGTGGTCGATGACTGTTCCAGAGATGACTCGGTCGAAGTGATAAAAAAATTCCCTTGTAAACTCATCCGTCTGGCCTCACATGCCGGTGCTGCACGGGCAAGGAATATCGGGGCCACTCATAGTAGCGGTGATATGATTTTTTTTACTGATGCCGATTGCCTGCTTCAGGAAAACACCCTTGCGCTTGTCAACCAGGCCATGTCTTCGGCAGACCCCAACACTGTTATTGGTGGCAGCTACACGTCTTTTCCATTCGACAACAACTTCTTTAGCCTGTTTCAGTCCGTTTTTGTAAATTATTCAGAGACCAGGGAAGTAGATCACCCTGATTATATTGCCACCCATGCAATGGTCATCAATGCCGAAAGTTTTCACAAGAGTGGTGGCTTCAGCGAGAAGTTCCTGCCGATAATTGAAGATGTCGACTTCAGCCACCGGTTGCGCGAGCAAGGATACCGGCTTGTTATAAACCCGGCCATCCAGGTGCAGCACATATTTAATTTTTCCCTGTATCGTTCTTTGTCTAATGCCATCAGGAAATCCATGTACTGGACCATGTACTCCATAAATTACGGCGATGTGTTTGTAGATTCCGGCACGGCATCCATAGGCCTGAAAACAAATGTAACTGCCTGGTTTGCCATTGGCTTATTTTTGCTTGCTTATTATTTAACAGGTAATAGTGTTCTCATATTACTCGTCTTATTGCTACTGGCCATCAACCTGTTTGTGAACAGGGGCTTGCTGACAGCATTTTACCGCACCAGGGGATTCAAGTTTGCGTTGGTCGCGACAGCTTATTACCTGTTGATCTACCCGGTGGCGGTCGGTCTTGGTGCGCTTGCCGGGTTAGCCAGGCACTTTGTTGGCAGGCGCGTATTACAGGAGAACACCTGATGTTTTCACCACTGCGCCATAGCGGTTCAATTCTCTCGAAAGGGCAAGCCGTTCAACTCACTTTTTTTGTCACCCGCAGGTGTAATGCCCGCTGTCCATTTTGTTTTTATGTAGACAACACCAGTAATGCAGAAAATGACAATACCGACGCAGCAGAACTTTCACTTGACGAAATTAAAAAAATATCGGCATCAATGGACAAACTGTTGTGGCTGGCATTCTCCGGTGGTGAGCCGTACCTGAGAAGGGATCTCGTGGAAATCAGCAGAGTTTTTTACGAACAAAACAGCCCCGTTTTTATGCTTTTTCCTACTAATGGCCTGATGCCAGATTTAATCAGAGATAAAACAGAACAAATTTTAAAATACTGCAAAAAGTCTGTGGTGACCGTCAAACTTTCCCTTGATGGCCTGCACAGCGATCACGATGTGTTACGAAATACACCGGGTAACTTTGATAAAACCATGTGCACATATGAGCAGCTTGGCGACCTGTTGGCGAAGTATGAAAATTTTGAACTGGGCGTCAATACGGTATTTTGTTCCGAGAACCAGGACAAAATGGACGAGATTATTGATTTTGTACAAACCATGGCGAATGTTAAAACGCATACTATTTCAATGGTGCGCGGCAACCTTGCGGATGCACACTATAAAGAAGTAGATCACGAAAAATACCACCGTGCGATTAACCGGCTTGAGAGCAATCTTAAAAACCAAACGTCGAACATATACCGGTTTCGTGGTGCCCGCCTGAAGGCGGCCCAGGATATTTTACAGCGGCGTTTGATCCACCAGACATTGCTTGATCGGCAAAGACAGATTCCCTGTTATGCCGGCAAATTAAACCTGGTATTGACGGAGACCGGGCAGGTGTACCCGTGCGAGATTTTGTCGACGAGTTTCGGTAATGTCAGGGATTATGACTACGACATGAAAAAAGTCGTTCACTCCGAAATGGCCCAACCCGTGCTGGATTCAATTGATAACAATCGTTGTTACTGCACACACGAATGTTATTTTATTACCAACATCCTGTTTAATCCGCGGTTGTACCCAACCCTGGTCAAAGAGTATGTGCAGATACAAAGCGCTCATCCAGCACGAGTTAGCACACCTCCTTTACGTTTGTGAAACAATTTAGTACCCGTCCAGAGCCAGAACAGGCTCTTGATACCCCTGATGGCGACTTTGCAATCATTCAGGGTTCTGATTTCCAATAGCCTTCTAAATAGAAAAACTGGCCGGGAGTAAAAGCGTCTGAATGCCAGCTGGCGCAGGGTCAGGATTTCATCGCGGGTCATGGAGTAGGGGACAAACGCCGCCGATTGATAGTTGCGATCCGAGAGATCGCCAGAGACCGACCCGAACTTGTCCAGGTTGTCATAGAGATAAGTGCCCGGAAAGGGTGTCAGGGCATGAAAGTTTGCCAGGTCGGCGTCCAGCTCGACGGCAAATTCAATGGTTTTTAAACCGTCCGCATAAGTTTCTCCCGGTGCGCCGAATATAAATGGTGTACTGACTTTTAACCCGACCGCTTTTGCGGCAAGCACATCCCGTCGTATCTGGTCGAGGGTAGTGGCTTTCCGGAGTGCGTTCAGGGTTTTCTGGACACCACTATCGGCACCAAACAGGATGGCCCAACAACCCGCATCTTTCATGGCCTGGAGCAGGGTTTTGTCCACCTGATTGATACAGGCAGAGGCGAACCAGGTGAAATCAAGCCGCCGCGCTTTGATCTCTCGGCATATCGCCATGGCCCGGTCATAATCGGCGGTAAAGGTATCGTCAATAAACTTGATTTCACGGTAACCCTGCTTGAGACAAAGTTCGATTTCCTGCAAAACATTTTCAACACTACGGAAGCGAATGCCACGCTTGCCACTGTTTCTGTTTTTGTCGATCTGGAAACAAAAAATACATCGCCTGTTACAACCCCGGGAAGTAATAAGAATGGTGACCGGTTTTCGTTTATAGGTTGCCGGCGGTGGCATATATTGATTCATATCGCCCAGCAGTTCCCGGGCAGGGAAGGGCAGTGCGTCCAGGTTTTCATTTAACGGCCGCGGCGGGTTTTTAATGATGTTCATCCCTTGCCTGAAGACCACCCCCTGTACCCCATGGGGATTTTTTCCGTGATGTAAGCTGGTCAGCAACTCGACCATAGTGATTTCCGCTTCGCCCGTGATCACAGCATTGATGTTGCGGCTTTCGTCGTTTAGACATTGTTCCTGCATGGCGATCGGGTAAGGCCCACCGACACAGGTAAATATTTTTTTATCAATCTGTTTAATGGCGTCGGCAGTTTTCACGGCCTTTGGCCAGCCGAAGGTGGTCGAATAAAGACCGGCAAAATCCGGCTTGAATTCTTTTACGCGCCGCAATAATTCTTCATGGGGCATGAAGGCACCGTTAAAAAATTTTACTTCATGACCGGCCCTGAGCAGACTGGCGCCCACGTACAGGGTACCCAGTGGTTGCCAGTAATTGATTTGTGAGGCAACGGTTTTGGAAGGAAATATTTCTTCAGGCGACCACGCCGGGTGGATTAGCACAACTTTCATGAGTCTGTGCCTGTCTGGAAAGTTTCATTCCTTCCCTGGTCGAGTAGTTCGGGGTTGAATAATTCGGGCTTGTTGGCCATCAAGGCTTCAGCGGCGCTGATACCGGACTCAAGGGTATGGTCCATGTTGTAGTAGCGGAACATGCCGCCCCGTCCAATCAAACGCAGGTTGCCATAGCGATCGAGATACTTGCATATCTTTTCCAGCTGTTTAGTGTAACCAACTTCGAATAACGGGTAAGCCCTGGGGATGCGTAACACCACCTTGTCGAGTACTTCGTGCCTTTTAATAAAACCCAGGGTGACGAGATTGCTAACGGTCTTCTCGGCCAGTTCCTCGTTACTGGCACTCCAGGTTTTATCGCCACGAAAACAGAAATGCTCGGTGACCAGCAGGGTCTTGCCCGGGGGCGCCATTTTGTTGCTCCAGTTTGTTGGCTCATGAATCCTGCCGAAGGGAATCTTTTGCTCCGGGAGATAGACCCAGGTCTGGTCGGTGACTCGCTCGCGGTTAAGCATGATGGTCACGATTACCAGGTCCCTGTATTTGAGTTTTGATGCGGCCTCAAGTATCTCTGTCGGTGGTCTTGGATGTAACAACTGCACCAGCGTGGCCACCGGTATGCTGGATATGAATTCATTACCACCGTGGTCACAAGCCTGGGCGTTCATTTTGTTATTAGCAGGGCCAGACCGGGTGGTGACATTTTCTATTCTGTTGCCATTATGGTTAATCCGCACAACACGGGAATTGGTGAGCACGGTATTATTTTTTTCGATCTCTTGTTTCAGTCTGTTGGCTATGCGCCCGATACCCAGGGAGGGGTAAAGAAATTCACTTGCCAGGGTGTGCATACCGTTGTTTTTGCCACTGTATTTAAACAGCGCCTTTTTAATGGCCTTGCCAAGTGAAAGTTTCTGGATGCGCTGTTCCATCCACTCCATGCAAATCCGGTTACAATTTATGCCCCAGACTTTTTCGCTGTATTCCCTGAAATAAATATTGAACAGGGTGCGGCCGAAATGATGAACAACCCAGTCTTCAAGGGAAACGATTTTTTCATTCACAAATGGTTGTTTTAGTAACCCGGCCGTATATTCCAGGAGGATTCTTGAGGTCGTCGCAATGCCAAATCCGGAAATGGCATTAAGCGGTTTTAACGGGTAGTCAAAATATTTGTCGCGCAGCAAGATCTTGCTGGATCGATTGACGACAAGTAATTCGTGCCCCATGATATTCCTGACCAACTGCTCTATTTTTGGTTTGTTTGTTTTAAACCGGTGACCCCCTAAATCGAATCTAAAACCGTTGCGGTTTATTGTTTTTGCCAGACCACCGACTGTTTTACCTGCCTCGATGACAAGAACATTTGTGTCGGAGCTGGAATTAGAAATACTTAAGGCATAACCGGCGCCGAGACCCGCAAGGCCGGCACCCAGGATGATCACATCATTTGTCTGGTTACGTCTGGCGTCCATGGGAGCACCTGGCATTACTCTTCCTGCAATTTTCGGTAGTACTCCTGGTCTTCTGCACTGACCCCCTCGATAGTTTCTTCGCCACCACCACCGCCATAACTGCCTGTCTCCACGGCCTCAAAAAACCCCGGTTCGACACCAGTGGTTGACGATATGCTGTAACCTGCGAGAAAACCCAGCAGTCCCGTTATCAGCGCGATTAACGCCCAGATTTTGTTTTTCAATACTCTGCTCCTTTATCCACAGTCGTGTAGATCTGTACTATTTTATTCGTCTTTAGACAAATCGCGGTAATACTGTGCCATGTCCTTGTCCAGATTTTGTACCTCCTGAGCCTGTCCTCCTTTACCAGTTAACATGCCTGTCTCTACCAGGGGCGGAAGACTATAGCCCATCAGGAATCCAATAAAGCCCAGCGTAATTACAATCACAACCCAAAGATCATTTTTCATTGCACGCTACCTCTCTAATTAACATTTTTCTATGCTCCATATAAATTGACCACCTTCTTTTTTCTTATCGACAATCTCATCGCCTGTGTTTTCACACATGGTTGAAATCGATTCACCGGAAGACGGGTTATCGAATATCACCTGTAACACATCACCTGGCTCGATTCTTTCCAGCGCCTTCTTGGTATAAATCTGCGGGTGCGGACAAACATAGCCCGTTACATCCAAATGATAATTGCCTTCATTTACTTTTTCGAATTTCATAGCCATGTTATCTCCTTTGGTTTTTTAAATTACAAACCAAAACCTTGTTTTGCCATTTTTCTTTCGGTCCACCAGTTAAAGAACTTAACCGCAATATACGCACCGGGAACCATGCCAATACCAAATAACCATCCGGAGGGATCACCGTTCGCGACCCGGATAAAAAAGGCGCCGATGTTGCAGCCGAGCGCCAGCCGGGCACCAATGCCCATCAATGTGCCGCCGATGATCGCCCAGGTAGCAAGCTCAAGGGTTGGTTTTTTGAATTTAAATTCACCGTATAACAATGCCATGATGGCGGCACCGCCAATGGTTGCCAGGGACATCCAGTCCGCAGGATTGATGGCAGGATTGGGAATGCCATTCACATAACCAAAAAACACGTTATCCATATAATTGGCACCAGTCGTTTTCTGCAACAACCAGCCGACCCACTGCGCCTCCTGGGTTGTTACATACCAATAACCGGGATCGAAAACGGTTCCGTTAACCGATATGCCATAATCGAAACCCATTCTCTCCAGCAGTGCTCCTGCATTCTTAACGCCAAATTTAACCCGCGCCCCTTGCAGCACCAGCATGTGCAACCCTGCTGCAACACCAATAACCAGGCCTGCGATCGCCGTTCGCTTGGAGGCCGATAACATCGCCCAATAGCCTTTCACCTCATCAAGCATCGTCATCTTTTCCTGGCCCGCCTTGACTCTTTTCCTGACAAAGGCTTTGCGCGACCAGACAAAATAAACCACGGCCAGTAGTAATGCCGAGGGCACCAGGACACCAAGGAAGAAATTACCCACGATCGCTCCCAATGCCGAGGAATTGTCCCAGCCCAGCATTTTTGCGAAGGTTGTCACTGGATGATTCCAGACATAACCCGCCAGGTACTGATCCATCCATCCGTCGCCCACGTTGATTGACGCTGGCAGTCCCTTTGCAATAGCCGAGTGATGCCATGACTCCGGGACAAGATTGTTGGCCCATCCGCCGACGTCGACAAATAAAGCCTGGGACACACTGATGGAGAAAACCACAATCAAGGCATTCATATTGCCTTCACCGGTTTTATACAAAGAGCCAGAGGCGCAACCACCGGCAATCACCATCCCCATTCCAAAGATAACCCCGGCGATCACTGCGTGAATGCCAGAGGGGGCAGGGTGAAAGGTGCTTAAACCCTGGGCGGTCACCAGGGAAGCAACAAGTGCAAAAAGCACAATGGCGATGGTGATTCCAACCGCCATTCTGGCAACACCAACCGCAAACAGATCCCGGAAAGCGGAGGAAAAACAGAACCGGCCATACTGTAGGGCCAGTCCATATATCAAACCAAACCACAGGTAAATAGAAAGATAAATGTAATATTCGTTATAAGCGAAGGTCGTAATACTGACCAGGGCAAAAAAGCCCAATACAAAAAAGGCCCAGAAACGGTTTTTCCTTTCACCTTTATTAACTGCATTCTCAGTCATTTAATCTCTCCTGTAGCAAATTAATTCACTGCTCAATACTGGATAGAGCTTATACGGGTTGGTACACCCGAATCAGCGTCTGATACCTGAACACTTTATCGATTATCGTTAATTCTTTGGCCAGACGATAACCCTCTATTCGCTTCGTTATTTGATCCGATATACCCTGAGAATTAGCCTGGCTGGCGTCACCAAAAATGATAACCACCGGGATACGTTTCTTTAATATGCCAGGGGATGTGCCGCCATTGGTAAAAAAGTATTGAGAAAAGAATTTAGGATTCCTGTATGCCCAGGTAAATCTTAACGGTGATTTTTCGATTAATCGTGGGTCTGGAATCAGACCTTTGTCATCGCGATATACAAGTGTCTTTTGGGTAAATAAATCGAGCACAGGTACTGACACCGCAGGGTTAACGATTGTGTTTGCCTGGGGCAGTGTTATCACTTCGATTTCTTGTGTTTTACCGGTGTCTATGGAATCGAGATATTTCCCGGCCTGGCTCAGGTTAATTGCACTGGTTTTTTGTAAAAAAGGCAGGTATCCAAAAAACGTTATTACGAGTGCCGAGGCGACGGTAGATGAAACAATAAACCTGTTTATTTTTACATTTCTGATTTCATTGATTCCGTAGGCCGCCATCAAAACCAGCATCGGAAAAATCACAATGAGGTATCGTGCCCGTTTTATTTCCAGCACAATAACGAGCAGCAGTAACCAGCCAATAATTAAAAACTTGAGATCTTTTTTCCTGATGGCTACATAGGTTGAAAATAATGCGGCCAGGGTAATGTAGGGGTGTACCTGGAAGAAAAAGGTCGAGGCAAGGCTCTCGCCCCAGCGTTTAAGCCCGGGCACCTGGTAATTCAGGAGCAACTTCAGTTGCTCTGCAAATACATTAAAATTCCAGAGCAGAACTATCCCGATCAGGAAAAATGTCGCCAGTGTTATTACGGTTGCACGTCGGAGAAGAGTTTTTTTCCCGTATTCAAAATGAGACACAAAAACGACAGGGATAACACTAAGCATCAGCCAGACCGAATACTTGGTTAACATCGCCAGCACGATCGTGACTGATGCTAATAACAGCAGCGCTGTGCCGCCTTGTTTGACGGCCTTGATGGTCGTGAACAGGGCGAGTGTAAAGAAGAACATGGTGGCAACATCAACCAGCATGAGCGGCACCTGGGTAAGCAAAAAAGGTATCCCGAGAAGCAGCACGCCGCCATATAAACCAACAGTTTCATTCCATAATGTTTTGCCAATCAGGTAAGTCAGTACTGCCGTTCCGGAAAATAGTAAGCTGTTAAATAACTGGATGCCGATCCTGTGTTCACCGAAAAATTTAAAAACAAGGCCGTAAAGTAATGGCACAAGCGGCAAATCTGTCCACACTGCAATTTCTTTTCCCCACTCGCTAAAGAAATAACCAATACCATACAGTTCGAGAAACTTGGCCTGCACGAAATACCTTGATGCATCGACGATCACCTCTGGTTCTGCCCAGGAGAGTGCGGAAATAATAAATGAGAAAATAAAAAGCCCTATCGCCGGCTTGCGTATTGACAGGGAAATACTGGAAACTACGTAGGCAAGGAAAACACCGATAACAAGTATAAACACAATTTTAAGGGCATCATCGCCGGCGAATACCCACTGCCAGCTTGTGAGGCGATTGTCATCCAGTGAACGAAAGACAAAAAGTGCAAGAAATGTGGTAAGGGTCAACAGGGAGATCAGGATGATCAGGAGCGTGTCGATATTTTGTTCTGGTTTGCTTTTGTTTAAGCCAAAAATTTTGTGGTCAACAGGAAAAGCAATACCGGCCCACGGCCGCCACTGCAACCAGGGGATCGAATCGCCAACATGATTCTGATCGGTTCCGCTCACTAATAATATGCCTCCGATTCTCGTGGTACATCTTCCCGTCTTTACTCTTTCTTACGAGCACGCATCGAAACTATTCTGTGGTCCATTACCAGGAGATGACCCGCTCACAGGAAAATATTTTGTCGACGAGCTCGTCATACGAGATTGCTTTTTCTCCAAGATTAACGACCTCTATCTGGTGCTCATTGGAATTCAGATCGATCATTTGATCGGACAATTCGGTTGGACCATCATTTAAAATATGAAGTATTTTCATTTTCATGGCGTCCTATAAAACAATCATCCTGTCAGCATCATGGCTCATCATTGCGTTGTTAAACTGGCTGGCACAGCTGATGTCCTCCGATAGATTTTTTGTATTAATGCCGTAACTATTTGCGCTGTGCTCGCAAAGTGTTACCGATACGGATGGCAGTTTCGCCAGCGCAACAAATAAATCAGTTTCCAGCAACCTCGTTCCCTCATCCATGACAAAAATACTTGCCTCATGATTTTTGGCTATGGCGGCCTTTGAGATTCCCAGCAGGTGCTCAAGATGTTTATCCGTATTTACCAGGATTCCCAGTTTCATTTTTGGCCCCGTAACCAGTGACAGCCCGCCTTAAGCACTTGCCGTGCCCCAGCATCTTTAATCGCGGACTTGCTGTAGATGCACACGCTACCCCTGCCTCGCAAACAAACTACTTTGCCAGCCTATATAAGTCATGAAAAATACTAAAACGAGAAGTTGGCCAATGAAATGATGCATTTGCATCATTTTTGCGGGAGGGTGGTTTTGAATTAATAAGGCAAAACATGGTCGTACTCAGGCAGTTTGTGCGCTATCTCCCGGGTTGAAAGGTATTCCGCGCCCTCGTTTTCTTTCACATTGGAGATTATTTTCATATCCAGTTCCTTCATTATCCCAAGGTTGAGGCGATCCTGTTCTGTCGCTGTAAACTTCCCGTTAAGCATATATACATCGATAATATCGTCCACCAGGGTGAGCCCAAGCGCCATCCTGAGCGCTTCACCCTGTCTGTCCCTGACAAGTACGGCAATCTTTTTTACCATTGCTGTCCCCTATTTAGTGGTTATGGCTAATACTGGACCAGGTTATGTCGATATGCATAGGCCACGGTTTCCACCTGGCTATGTACACCGAGTTTCGCCTGAATATGTTGCAGGTGATTCCGTACTGTCACGCGACTGATGTTTAACAACTCAGACATTATCGAAACGGCAAGACCCTCTGCCAGTAGCTGAAGAATTTCCTGTTCCCGTGCCGTCAGTGAAGAGATCGCAAGAGGAGACGGGCGACTGTTGTTATTTGAATTGTATTCCAGTACATCAAGGGTATCCGTTGCGCCTTCTCTATGAAGCAGGTGCACACATGTCCAGCGATCCTTGCGGCGGGACGGCACGAGCACGATGTTTACCGAGAACCTCATTTCTTTGTCTTCGTTATTATATACCCGAAGTGGAAACGTCCCGTGAATGTCCTCGCCATGGCTTAATCGAGACATGCAACACCCCCCTCCACAAAAGGGCTGTCCGGTGGGATCCTTCCCCCGCACAACCTGGCAACATGGGCGGCCGAGCGCTTCGTTGGCAGGCGTGCCGAATAACTGGGCACAACCAGAATTCCAGAAGACGATTTTCTGCTGAGCATTGACAGCAAAAACACCGTCCACTGTGCGAAAAAGCAAGTCTGCAAGGTTGGCCATGATAGACCTCTCAGGTTCTGACCGCGCGTCAAAACCCGGCCATATAAAAAAGTACTGCCCCAGGACACTGTTGTAGACTAATGATGCAATAACATCATTGATGCAGATCAATATTTTTAACTATTTATGTAATTTTTACAGAAGTTGACCAAATGGGTCATCATTACAGGTAGAAAACATTGATTATTATCGACTTAATATTCTTGGCCAGCGATCGTGTGCCGCGTCTTCCATTTCCGGGGTCACTGTGACCACGTAAATACGCTGTTCGTGATTATCGCGGGCAATCAGCCCCTGGATAAACTGTCCCTTGGTCAGGTCAAACCAGTGGCTGTGCCCCTCGATATCTTTTTCCATAAAACTTTTTACGGCGAGCTTGACCGGTACCGGGAACCAACGATCCCAGCGCCCGGCATAAATAGAATCCAGCCTGGCCCAACCACCCAAGGGCAGGTGACCGACTTGTTCCTTGCGTCGACCCCAGGGCAATAAGGTGACTTCCCCATGCTTTTTTTTGACCGGTAATTTGGCCGACGGATTAGGGAAATAAACCCGTACATCCTGATCATCAATAGTGTAATAAACGCCGCCGCACATAATTATATAGTTGCCTGTATAGTTTACTGCTAAATAGTCTGTCTATGGCCAAAGGGCTTCCAGGCCGGGGCAATAACATTGGGCATGCTGGAACGATTTAGTAACCGTGCCGGTGCCAGGGTGAATTCGCCATAACGCTGGTTAATCATGTCCATGACCTTGTTGCTAATTTTTTTGTCGTGTCCCCTGTTATCAATATCGTTGCCAAAAAACTCAAACTGGTTATTGACCAGGTGTGGGCTCATTGCGGTTACCTGCACCTGGCGAATACCTTCACCAGACCAGTAATCACTTAATACGGTTCGGCATAAATCGAAAATGTCGTGGCCATCATTGGTGGGCAGGGCAGTTCGTAACTTGCCACCAATCCAGCCCTCGGGGCCCAGCACACCAACAAAAAATTTGCCCGCCTGCATATCGTGTCTACGCAGGCGCGCGGCAACTTTTTCGCTCATGTGTAACAGGTAAGTCAGTAATAGTTCGACGTCTTTGGTATTGGGTGGCATCACCTTGCCGTGGCCAATAGACTTGGGGGCGGCAACATGGGTTTGCAGTGGCTCCGGATCCTGTCCCTGGCACATATACCAGATGCGTCGACCCGGGTTACCAAAACGTTTTGCCAGTGCGCTAATGGGTAGTTTGCGCATGTCACCACAAACATGGACGCCACGTTCGCCAAGAAAACGGCCAATGCCTTTGGCAATGCCGCATAATTCGGTAACGGACACATTTTGTAAACGTTTTTCCGCCAACCAGGGGGGAATCACCGTCAGGCCGTCTGGTTTGTTTAATTTGGCGGCGTACTTGGCCGTGGTTTTATCGCCGCTGACACCAACCGAGCACAGTATGCCCGAGGCCTGAAAAACCTTTTCTTTTGCTAGCCGGGCAATTTTTTCCGGTGAGCCAAACAGGCTTTGGCAGTGGGTCACATCAAGAAAGGCCTCGTCAACAGAAAACACTTCCAGGTCAGGGGTGATATCAACCAGGGCCGACATAATGCGGGACGAAACTTCGGCGTACCGTTTTGGGTGGGCCGGGCACTGGATCAGGTCAGGACACAATTCACGCCCCTGTTTCAGGCGCATGCCTGTTTTGATGCCATAGGCGCGTGCTTCATAAGAGCAGGTGATGATGCAGGTCCCGATTTCGCCATTAGTAATGGCCACCGGCCGACCGCGCCATTCCGGGCGATCGTGTTGTTCAATAGAAGCAAAAAAGGCGTTCATATCCACCAGGATAATGGCCCGTTGCCAGGGTTGGCCTGGTTCTATTGTGGTTTGGACTTCGTTCATAGCGCGCTCAATTTAAAATAAAGGGGGTGGGAACAGATGTTCTCATTCTGTTCTCCATGATAGGGTGCTGGCCTGTTACGATCAAGCGGGGTTAAGTGCGGATTTGCCTATAAAATAGGCAAAATAAGCTTAAGGAAACTCTGATTAATTGTCATCTCGACCGCAGTGGAGAGACCTCATGCCACGGAACTTCAGTAGTATCAGGAAGTTATAAGATTCCTCCGCTTCGGTCGGAATGACATGCATATATTGATCAGAGCTTCCTTAAGTTTTTGTGGTTATTATTTTAAATATTTATAGTTCATTTGATTGTGATGAGTTTTCAATTGGTATATATCGGTATATACTTTAAACCATGCTTCTACATCGCGTTGTTGAAAGTCTGAACAAGCACAAGGTGCGCTACACCCTTGTGGGCGGTTATGCGGTATCACTACATGGCGCTATTCGCGGCACAGTGGATATTGATTTTGTGATCCAACTGGACAAAAAAAGTTTTATTGCGGCCGAGGCTGCGCTGGCCGATATTGGCCTCAAGCCACGTTTGCCAGTTGTGGCAAATGAATTATTTGAATTTCGGGAGGAATATATCAAGAATCGGAATTTGATAGCCTGGTCATTTATAAATCCAACTAATCTGGCAGAGGTTGTAGATATTTTAATTAATGAAGACGTGCGCAAGTTACGCAGTGTCACAAAAGAAGTATCTGGACTTAAGATCAAAGTTATCTCAATTGATGATTTGATAACCATGAAGAAAAAGTCGGCACGCCCGCAAGATTTGGAAGATGTAAAAGCGTTGGAGCAATTGGCGTGAGACCGGTTCAGTATTTTTCGTCCGAGTATCTTGAGAGTTGTCGGGCCATGTCGCCGGACGAGATAGTGCAGTTTCTCGAGGATTTTAGGAAGATGCAAATACCTCGTGACAAGTCTCGACTAATTAGCATAAAAATACCAGAATCTTTATTGCAAACATTTAGAACAAAATGTGAATTGGAAAATAAAAAATATCAGACCCAAATAAAAAAGTTAATGACTGCGTGGCTGATGCAGGAACAAGTTTAGAAAAATGAAAAATGACATTACCGCGTTAATCCTGGCGGGCGGCCGCGGAACCCGTATGGACGGTGCCGATAAGGGCCTGCTGGTTTTAGCCGGGCGGCCATTGATTGAGTATGTGCAGCAAAATTTATTGCCGCAAGTTAGCGCCATGTTTATTAGCGCCAATCGTAATACCGAACAATACCAGCCTTATTGTGAGCGCGTGATCAAGGATGACATGGGCGAGTACTGGGGGCCGCTGGCGGGTGTTGCCAGCATTCTGCCCTTTTTAAAAACAAAATATTTGCTGGTGGTGCCTTGTGATGCGCCGCTATTACCCGGTAACCTGGCAAAACGATTGTTCGACGGCTTGCAAGACGGTCAGCAACTGGCCGTGGCATTCGATGGCAAACGTTTGCAAAACACGATCATGTTAATGACAGCGACGAAGGCAAAAACTATAACCCCGTATTTACAAAGTGGCGGTCGCAAGGTGCAAGACTGGATTCAACAGGCAGAATATTCAGAAGTCGATTTCAGCAATGCAGCGGATGCATTTATTAATGTGAATGAAGAAAAAGATATAAAAAAAGCACAGGACTTACTTGCTGCTGTCCCGTAAACTAAATGTAATATTTATTTCCTTGCGTGAAGAAAGACCGTGTCGTAGGTTGGCGCTGACGACTGCATGGACGCAGGAGGTAGAGCAACGCAGGACGCAGTTGCCGAGGCACGAAGCCCAACAGGATATATTTAAAAGTTCCATTGCCGGGCTTTATTCTTCAGCCCAACCTATAAGTGTACATCATCATCGGAATCCCTTGTTCGGGTTATGCGGGACAGTAGCGGGGCTTACCGAAATAAATAAAATATTAAAATCAGGTTGAGCACAAACAGGACCAGTGAAACAGTACGCCAGAAACCCACCGGGTTGCGTTCTATCAGTGGCAGGGCATCGGTGCTGATTAGCGATGTATTGGGTTTGGTCAGGTCCTGGATGAATTCGGAAAGCGTGTCGTAACGACGATGGTTATCGGGATCAACTGCTTTTTTCAGGGCACCATCAACCCAGTCACTGACATCCGGATTATGTTCAGTAGCTGATATGTAATCCAGGCGGGTTATTTTTTTCCGGAACGATCTTTCTTTATAAGGCAGCTCGCCAGTCAACATTTCATAGGCAATTACGCCGACAGAAAAAATATCTGAACGATTGGTGGGCATTTCGTTGCGGGTATATTCCGGGGCCGTGTAGTTGACGGTTCCCAGTAAGCTTATGCGTTCAACCGGCGAAGTTATTTCTTCAATGCCGGCTATTTTAGTTGAACCAAAATCAATAATTTTTACCACGCCATATTGATCAATCATGATATTTTCGGGTTTCAGATCCTGGTGAATCATTTCCAGCCGGTGAAAAGCCCTTAAACCACGGGCGATTTGCTCGATAATATGACGCACCTCAACAATTGTCGGTGCCGGATGATCGCGCATCCACTGGCGCAAGGTTGTGCCGTCTACGTATTCCATGACGCAGTAGAGAAAATTACGTTTGCGCTGGTGATCGCAAATCTTGAGTACGTGGGTATTGTTCAGTCGTTTGCCGACCCATTCTTCATGCAAGAACAATTCAATATAAGTTGGGTCATCCTCATAATTGACCGAAGGTGTTTTTAGTGCCACCTGTTTGCCGGTTTCCTGATCCACGGCCAGGTAAAGCTGCGTGCGTTTGCTGGCATGAATTTCACGGAGGATTTTGTAGCCGTCCAGAATCATACCGGTGTCCAGGGCTGGCGGGAACGGCAGTTTTGTTAGCTCTTGAAATGCCGCATCCTGGTCCTGGTCGGGCAGGGAGTCGATGCGAATCAACTGGCAAGTAAGATTGTCGTGACTTTTATTGTCAGCCGCACTGGCGATTAATATTTTGCATATTTGATCCAGATCTTTTGTTGACTTTAAAGTCTTGATCATGAAATCGTTGCTGACAAAGTCGTGTACACCATCGGTAGTCATCAGGTAGAGATCATTTTTTTTGGCAGAGACTTTGCGGTAATCAATATCAACATTAATATCAATGCCCATGGCACGACCCAGGTATTCCTTGTCGTTACCAACTTTAACCTTGTGATCGCGAGTCAGGCATTCAAAGTCATTATCACGCAAGCGATAAATACGGGTATCGCCTACATGAAATAAATGGGCAGTGGTGGATTTTAATATCAGTACGCTCAGTGTCGTGACCATGCCGCGTTCAGAGCCATAGAGCTTGTGTCCCTGGCCATGTAACCAGCGATTGAGCGCAGTTAATACTTTGTGGGCCGAGGTTTTAACCGTCCAGGAATCAGGTGTGCTGTAATAATCAGTCAGGAATCCCTGCACGCAACCGTCACTGGCCTCCTTGCCGGCATCGCTGGCGCTGACACCATCGGCAATGACCGCAACAAAACCCTTGTTTATCAGCTGGCCTTCATCGTCAGGCACATGGACACCGCAAGCATCTTCATTGCCGGATTTCATGCCCGCTTCACTGACGTGAGCAGTTGATACCTGGAGTTGCCTTGCCATGACCGTCCTTAAAAACTCGTTATTACTAAGGAAACTCTGATCACTTGTCATCTCGACCGTAGCGGTGTCATCTCGACCGTAGTGGAGAGATCTCAACCCACGGAACTTCAGTAGTATCAGGAAGTGACAAGATTCCTCCGCTTCGGTCGGAATGACAAGTATATGCCGGAATAACAAACATATGTCGGAATGACAAACACATATTGATCAAAGTTTCCCTAAATGTAACATCAGTATATCGGTGTCATCGTTAGAAAGGCGAATTTTTGTAATGTCCTAATGGACGTCAATCATTTGCACCGTACCATCCGGCAACACCTCAGCCATTTGTCCCCTGGGCTCATCCATAAAAAAAGCGACGGCCAGCAAGGAGAACACCGAGGTACCGGCAATGACCAGGAAAAAAACCTGGGTGGGAACAAAAGAAAATATCGTCAGAAATGCCACGGCACCGACATTGCCATAAGCACCGGCCATACCGGCAATCTGGCCTGTGAGGCGCCGTTTCACAAGTGGAATGACAGCAAACACTGCACCGTTACCGGCGTTCACAAACAGGGAACTAAAAATCGTAACCGCAACGGCGCCCAGTAACGGCCAGCTACCATCCATAAAACTCATGAATACATAACCCACAGCCAGTCCAACCAGTATGACGATTAAAGAAGATTTACGGCCATACCGATCGCTGATTAAACCGCCGGCAGGGCGCATGATTAGATTGAGCCCGGCAAATATGGAAGCGATCAGCCCGGCCATGACCGCCGATAAATTAAATGAGTCCATAAAAAATAATGGCAACATGGAAACAACAGCCAGTTCTGAACCAAAGGTCACCATGTAGGCAAGATTCAATACTGCTACCTGTTTAAAATTATAACGCTCTATTTCCGGGACAGGCGCAGAAAATACATGTCGGTTAATCTGGTATATCCTAAAAACCTGGAAAATATAAATAGCCAACAAGCTGCCGTAAATAAGGTAAACCGTATTAGCGCTTAACATGGCCAGGTTTGCTGGTCCCAGTTTCCAGGTCAGTACGGCCAGGGCGGCGAACAGGGGTAGCAGTACAACCAGGTACAGGAAAAAATCACCTGGACTGGAAATTTCCATGGCGCCGCTTTTTTTGGGCTTGAAATAAGTCGAGCCTTTGGGTGTGTCACTGACTGAAAAGAACCAGATCACGGCATAGATGGCGGAAATAACACCGGTACTGGCAATGGCGTAACGCCAGCCATTTTCACCGCCAAATAAAAGCGCCAATGTCGGCAGGCTAATAGCTGCTGCCGCCGAGCCAAAGTTTCCCCAGCCACCATAAATGCCTTCGGCCAGCCCAAGCTGTTTGGCCGGGAACCATTCACTAATCATACGAATGCCGATAACAAAACCGGCGCCGGTAAATCCCATCAAAAAACGCATGAGTGCCAGCTGTTCATAATCTTCGGCAAAGGCAAAACCAAAACTGATAAAGCTGGAAATCACGAGCAACAATGCAAACATGCGCCGGGGACCAAAGGCATCCACCAGCATGCCGACAATTATCCGGGCGGGAATGGCCAGCGCTACATTCAGGATCAGCAGGGTCTTTACCTGTTGATCGGTTAATTGCAGTGTTTCCCTGATTGCGGACAGTAGTGGCGCATAACTGAACCACATGACAAAGGTCAGGAAAAACGCAAACCAGCTCAAATGCAGAATGCGAATATTTCCCGAGAATGAAAACAGATTTATTTTCTGACCTGACACTAAAAACTACTCCTGTAACTTGTTTGAAATTAAAACCACTCAAGTGGTTGTTAGCAATCGCCGTGCCAAGTTTTTTTTTGCTTCTTTTTTGGGCACAGCAAATAAATTTATCGCGAAAATTTTGATTTGATCCTTTATATTGCGCATAAAAGCGCCGCTGTCTTTTTCTGGTATCCGGACTGGCACAGGTAGCGCCAGGCCCAAGGAATGGTAATTTTGTCCCGTCAGGAGGCATAGAACCCAGTATTGCACCATTATAGTGCATAATCACTTAATAGATAATTCATAGTGGCTGAAATATCGTGATTAATACTAACAAAAACAAACAGTTATTGGAATATCAGGGTTTAATTAAATACTGGCACGGTGGTTGCTAATATATATCCAATCTATATGATGCCCGACGCATATCGACATTTATATAAGTATTAATTCAAGCATTAAGCGAGGCTTTAAATGAAGGAAAAACTTGTTTTAATCGGTAACGGCATGGCCGGTGTTCGAGCCCTGGAAAACCTGTTGGAGCTGGAACCCGATATGTATGACATCACGGTTTTTGGTTCCGAGCCCTACGGCAACTATAACCGCATCCTGTTATCCCCGGTTTTAACCGGCGAGAAAACCATTGATGAAATCATGTTAAATGATGATGCCTGGTATGCGGAAAACAACATCACCCTCCATAAAGGCAAAACGGTTACTAAAATCGATCGCAAACAGCGAAAAGTGATTGCCGATGATGGCACCGAAGTTGAATATGATCGCTTATTAATTGCTACTGGCTCCCACCCTTTTATTATTCCCGTGCCCGGCCATGATCTGCCCGGCGTGATTGCCTTTCGTGACATCAATGATGTCGACTTCATGTTGGCAGCTGCCAAAGAACACCGGCACGCAGTTGTCATCGGTGGTGGTCTGTTGGGCCTTGAGGCCGCTTATGGATTAATCCAGCAAGGCATGAAAGTGACGGTTATCCATTTGATGGATACCTTAATGGAGCGCCAGATGGACAGCGCTGCCGGCAAAATGCTGAAAAAATCCCTGGAGGCACGGGGCCTGGAATTTTTATTGGCAGCATCAACAAAAGAAATCATTGGTAAAAAACGTGTCCAGGGTGTGTTGCTTGAAGATGGCCGCGAGGTGACTGCCGACCTGGTGGTTATGGCGGTAGGTATACGCCCAAATATAGATCTGGCAAAGTCTGCCAAGTTACATTGTGAGCGCGGGTTGGTGGTCAGTGACACCATGCAAACTTATGATCCCCGTGTTTATGCCCTGGGCGAATGCGTCCAGCATCGGAACGAAGTTTACGGCCTGGTTGCACCTTTGTTCGAGCAAGCCAAGGTTTGCGCCAATCACCTGGCCCACCTGGGTTACGCCAGGTACGAAGGTTCCATGACATCGACAAAACTCAAAGTGACCGGCATTGATTTATTTTCTGCCGGTGACTTCCATGGCGATGAAGACACTGAAGAAGTGGTCATGCAGGACGTGGCCGGTGGTGTCTACAAAAAGATTGTGATCAGGGACAATAAAATTATTGGTGCCGTCATGTATGGCGATACCGTTGATGGTGCCTGGTATTTTCAGTTAATGCGTGATGGTACTGACATCAGCGATATGCGTAATCACTTATTATATGGACAGGCCCACCTGGGTGATTCCGGTCATGGTGGCGAGAACGCCGTGATGGCCATGAGTGATGACATGGAGATTTGTGGTTGTAACGGTGTTTGCAAGGGTGACATTGTTAAGGCCATTACCACCAAGGGTTTATTCACCCTCGATGACGTGCGCGCCCATACCAAGGCCTCCAGTTCTTGCGGCTCCTGTACCGGCCTGGTCGAACAATTACTGGCCACCACACTGGGCAGTGATTACTCGGATTCGCCCAGTAAAACTCCTATGTGTCCTTGTACCGATCATCCCCATGATGAAGTCCGTACCGGTATTGTTGCCAACCAAATAAAAACCATTCCCGAGGTAATGAAGCACTTTGAGTGGAAAACTGAAAACGGTTGTCCTAAATGCCGACCGGCGCTGAATTATTATCTCGTCTGCGCCTGGCCTGATACCTACAAGGATGACGGTCAGTCACGCTTCATTAATGAGCGTGCCCATGCCAATATTCAAGGTGATGGTACTTATTCTGTCATCCCTCGCATGTGGGGTGGCATGACGACTCCGCAAGAACTTCGGGCAGTGGCGGATGCCGCAGAGAAATTTAATATTGATACGGTTCATGTAACTGGTGGACAACGTATTGGGCTATATGGGCTCAAAAAAGAAGAGTTACCGGCTGTTTGGGATGATCTAAATAAAGCCGGCATGGTTTCTGGCCATGCCTACGGCAAGGCATTGCGTACAGTTAAAACCTGTGTTGGTAAAGAATGGTGTCGTTTTGGAACACAAGACTCTACAGGTTTGGGTATTGAGCTTGAAAAAATGTCATGGGGCTCGTGGATGCCACATAAATTTAAAATGGCGGCATCAGGTTGTCCCCGTAATTGTGCCGAAGCGACCATTAAGGATTTTGGCGTTGTCTGTGTCGATTCCGGTTACGAAATACATGTAGGCGGCAATGGCGGCATCAAGGTGCGAGCAACAGATTTTCTTTGCAATGTATCGACTGAAGAAGAAGTGATTGAGTACAGTGCAGCCTATATACAACTCTATCGTGAAGAGGCGCATTACCTGGAACGTACCGCGCCCTGGATCGAACGTATTGGCCTTAGCCATATTAAAGAACAGGTCGTGGACGATAAAGTTAATCGTAAAAAACTGGCCGAGCGTTTTCACTTTTCCCAGAAATTCTCACAGGATGACCCGTGGAAACAACGCGCCAAGGGCGCTGATGCCCACGAATTTACAACCCTGAAGCAAGTTGGATAAGTTAACAGGAGCATAGATAATGCAAGCAGCTGTCGATAAAAATGCAGATTCATCTGAATGGATCGAAATTGGCCACATAAACGACATACCGAAACTGGGTGCCCGCGTGGTATCGGCCGGTGATTTTAATATTGCAGTTTTCAGGACCGATAACGACGAAATATTTGCCCTACGTGATGAATGCCCACACAAGGGCGGACCATTATCCCAGGGCATTGTCCATGGTAAAAAAGTTGCCTGTCCCTTGCATGACTGGAAAATTCATCTCGATTCCGGTGAGGCCGTCGAGCCCGATGAAGGCTGTGCCGCCAGTTACCCGGTACGAATTGATGGCGATGCGGTTTACTTGTCTTTGACACCCAAAAAAGGCTGCCCGAATAAATAGTGCAGACGACTATATGTACCTAAACATTCAAGAATGAATCATGCTTTTCGGACGTAAACATAAAAACCCGATCAAGATAGCCGACAAGGGCGTCGTCGAGTGGAAATATACCACTTGCGGTTATTGCTCGACCGGCTGTTCTATCGAAGTGGGTCTGAATAAAACAGGCGACGCCGTTGCCAGTCGCGGTGTGGGTTCGGCACCCGTGAACCAGGGTAAACTTTGCCTGAAAGGTATTTTTGAACACGAGTTGTTCAAGTCAGCTGGCCGTGGCAGCGCGCCATTATTGCGAGACAAACGCCACGATCCATTTAAAGCAGTCTCCTGGGATCAATCCCTGGATAAAGTCGCCTCCGAAATAAAACGTATCCAGGACAAATACGGGCCAGATTCATTCGCCATTGTTTCAACCGGCCAGATTATGACCGAGGAGTTTTATACCCTCGGCAAACTTTCCCGTGGTGTTATTGGCACCAATAACTATGACGGCAATACAACCTTATGCATGTCATCGGCGGTGTCTGGATACAAACGTTCATTCGGCAGTGATGGGCCGCCCGGGTGTTATGATGATTTCGACGATACTGAATGCCTGTTAGCCATTGGCTCTAACTTGCCGGAACAACATCCGATTATTTACTGGCGCCTGCAACAGGCCATGGAAAAACGAAAATTCCCGCTGATCGTGGTTGATCCCCGTGTCACCATGCTGGCGCAACAAGCCGATATTCATTTGCCCATCACCCCCGGTACCGACCTGGTATTGCTCAACAGCCTGGCCCATGTGATTCTTGATGAAGGACTGGAAGACAAGGCCTTTATCGATAGCCGTACCTCGGACTACGAATCATTTGCCAGACTGGTAGAGCAATATGACCCGATCACCTCATCGCGTATTTGCGGCATCGACGAAGACACGATACGTAATGTGGCCCGTACTTATGCCCGGGCCGGCGCTGCCATGACCATCTGGACCATGGGTATTAATCAAAGCACCCATGGTTCCGATGGTGTGGTTGGAATCAACAACCTGAATTTAATCACGGGCAACATTGGCAAACCCGGTGGTACCTCGCTTTCAATTACCGGCCAGTGTAATGCCATGGGTACCCGCGAGTGGTCATCGTGCTCCGGCCTGCCCGGTTACCGGGCCCTGGAAAACGAACAGGATCGCAAGGATATTGCCAATTACTGGGGCATCGACGAAGAATTTTTTCCAAAAAAACGTGGCCTGTTTCAAACCGATATTTTCCCGGCTATAGAGACTGGCCAGGTTAAAGGCCTGTGGCTGATTGCCACCAACCCCATGACCTCCATGACCAATACGCCGCGCATTCGCAAGAACCTGGAGGCGCTTGAGTTCCTGGTGGTGCAGGATGCCTACGCCGATGTTGAGACCAATGAGTATTCACATGCCTACCTGCCAGCTGCCGTGTGGGCAGAGAAAGAAGGCTGTTTTACCAATACCGAACGTCGCGTTAACTTAATTCGCAATGTTATTGCGCCCCATGCCGATTCCAAACCCGACCTCTGGATTTTTAATCAAATGGCCAAACGCTTTGACCAGGGTAAAAAAATAAAATTCCCGGAAACCGCGGAAGGGGTATTCCAGGAGCTGCGTGAATTATCGAAAGGACGCATGCTTGATTACTCGGGTATGAGTTATGAAAAAATTGAAGCCCAGGGTGGTATCCAGTGGCCATGTACCGAAGGCGACGAGACCGGCTCACCGCGTTTGTATACCGATGGAAAATTTCAGCATGCCGACGGCAAGGCCAAACTCATCCCCCTGCCTTTTGTTGATAATAACGAACGACCCGATGAAGATTATCCTTTCTGGCTCAACAGTGGCCGGGTGGTTGAACATTTTCATACCCGTACCCGTACCGGCAAGATTGGTAACCTCAATAAATTCAGTCCAACGCCTTACATGGAAATGAACCCGGATGCGGCGAGTGAGCTGGGCATCGAACATGGCAGTTATGCGCGCCTGACGTCACGACGGGGTGATGCCGTGGTCATGGTACAACTGACGCAGCGGGTGCCACCCAACATGGTTTTTGTGCCGTTTCATTATCACGACTGTGTCAACCGTTTAACGCTGGGACTGCTCGACCCCCATTCACGTCAACCTGCATTTAAACAGTGCGGTGTCCACATTGAGCCGGCTGCGGATCAAAAGGCCGCCAGTGTTCGCAATAAAGCCGCGCGTACTTACTAGGGCAGGGCAGAGAATATGTTTAAAGTACGTAAAGACGAGCCCGGTTATGCCTTTGTCCCGAAGACCGATGCGCCGGAAAAAAATCGTTATGGAAAATTCATCGAGCTGATCCGGGAGTCGGATGTTTTAGCTGGCAAAAGCCTGAACATTAATGGCGATAACGCTGTCAGCGAAAATCCTGATCGTTACAAACAACACGGATTTTATTTTAATGCCGATAACTGCATTGCCTGTCACGCCTGTGAATCGGCCTGTAGTGAAAAAAATAATCTTGATCCGCACCTGGCATTTCGCGCGGTAGGTTATGTCGAGGGCGGTACCTACCCGGACTACCATCGCATGAATATTTCCATGGCCTGCAACCATTGCGATGACCCGGTTTGCCTCAAGGGTTGCCCGACCCGAGCTTATACCAAGTTTGCAGAATACGGTGCCGTATTGCAGGACCCCGATATTTGTTTTGGTTGCGGTTATTGCACCTGGGTCTGCCCCTACAATGCACCGCAGCTGGATCCTGTCCAGGGCCATGTTGAAAAATGTAATATGTGTGTTGACCGTCTCGAGGTTGGTTTAAAACCCGCCTGTGTATCGGCCTGCCTGGCCGGGGCACTGGATTTTGGTGTCATTGAAACCAAACCCGAGAACCGCGAGCAACTGGAAACGCAAATACCGGGCTTCCCGAATCCGGAGATCACCCATCCCAATATTCGTTTTCAGCAAACCAAAAGCCTGCCCCGTGAAATGACACGACCGGATTCCATGCCCATTCGTTATGAGCGTGACGAGCAAGGTGAAGGCAAGTACAAAACAAAAGTTCGTGTCTTAAAAAAAGACCGGCAGTGGAATTTAAAACTGCTCAACTCCCGGGAAAATCCACTGGTATTGTTTACCCTGTTAACCCAGGGCGCAGTGGGAATTTTTACGATATTGTTCCTGGCGTCATGGTTTGGCATGACCGGAGCTTCTGCGACAACCCATCCGCTGCTTTATTCTGCCGTATTGTTCGGCACGGTCGCAGTACAAGTCATTGCGCTGGTCTTGTCCGCCATGCACCTGGGCAAACCCCATCGTTTTTACCGGGGCTTTAATAATTTACGGTATTCGCCTGTCAGTCGCGAAGCGGCTGGTATCGTGGTATTTATGAATTTGCTGGGTGCTTACGCGGTACTGGAGCTGGCGCCAATATTGTTTCCACAATTGTTAACATGGATGCCAGCCAGCCTGGTCGATACGACCAAAGCGTTCCTTGGTTGGGGTGCATTGATTAGCGGGCCGTTATCAATATACCTGATGTACCTGGCCTACCGCATCAAGGCCCGTCCATTCTGGGATCACTGGCAGACCTTGACGACCTTTATGGGAAACACGCTGGTACTCGGCGCGCTGGTGATTGGTTTAATCTACGGGACGACGTTGATTATTGATGGCCAGCCTGTTGCAACTTTTTACCAATGGCTGGCATGGCCAGTTGTTGTTGGGTTGGTGATGGAAGGTCTTGGCCTGTACGTCCATGCTCGCCAGTTAAACCGTCGCGGTGGTGAGGGCGCAGCATCCCAGTACGAACAAACCACCCGTTTTGGAAAATCTTACCTGACACGTAATGCGGCCTTGTTAATCACGATAATTGCCATGGCGGGTTTTGGTTTTAGTAGCCTGGAAGGCTGGCTCGGCCTGGCTGTATGGAGTGGTTTATCATTCCTCATTATTGCAACAATGCTGGTTGGGCGCGCCCTGTTTTATGTGCTGGTAATTCCCACGACCATGCCCGGTGCTTTTTTCTGGCGCAACCAGGGTTTTGAGGAACATGCACGGGAAACCGGTCTGGCAGATATGCCGCAAGTGGGCGTGGTACCCGACAGTCACTAGGCTCACCAGACGTGACACGCTACCTACAATTGTAGTCATTCCGTGCGACCAGAACCATCGGAGATGGTTTCAAAACTCCGCCAGGAGGTTTTATGGGAAAGCGGGCAAGGATTGTTCCCGACAATCCTACTGCATTCCCGCCATCCCTGGCGGTCAATCCAGATCTTGATCTTGATTAGTATATTCCTGTCTCGACGTTTACGGGTATTTTATTTATTTCACCTGGTACCGAAAAAACTCCAAAGCATTCTCCAGCCTGACCCTGTTCGCCAGTTGCTTCGGTAAATAACTTAACCAAAGCCGATGGAACGCCAGGTATTCACCCATTTTTTGCCAACCAGTATCCGGTGTATCCCATTGGTGCCGGTTATCAACCGGCCAGACCGGGTCTGAACCAATCATAAACCGTTTGGGATAACGATTAATTAACGCCAGCCAACCGGGCAATAACCTGCCCTTGTCATCGACGATGGGCGAGTCGATATACCGCAACGAATCCCTGGACGAGAATTCCACCCAGATATTTTTACAGGCCCGCATGAGTGCAGAAATATTTTCAGCATCCAGCAGGCCACCAGCGTGGGCCAGTAAAAAACGGGCCTCTGAATATTTTTTGCACAGGGGTAAAAAATATTTGTAACTGGAAGTTGATATATGAACCAGGAAGGGCACATCAAATTCGATCGCAAGATCAATCAAGCCTGTTAGCACGGGATTGCTCAACCTGGGCCCCAGGCCGGCGAATAAATGCACCTCACCAATGCCATAATACTGACCGCTTTTAAGTCCAGCACGAGCTTCGGTCAATACATTGTTATCAGCAAACCAGTCCATGCGATGCTCGGGGGTTAAATAGGGTGAAAATATGGGTATTAACCAGCCATCCGCCTGACGAGATAACTCAAGGGCCAGTTCGGGCGGCGTGCCAATGACGATGCCAAACACCACGTTGTTCTTTTTTAGAATTTGAATGGCATCTTCTGGCGAAGTTTCACTTTGCTGATCCCAGTTGTAATGCAAATGGACATCAGCGATTTGGGGTTTTTCTGCGGCCACAACAGTGCCCGACAGGAAAAACAGCCCCAAAACAGGCAAACAACGAATTAATTGTAAATAATTTAACCCTTTCATGGCGCGCCCGCGTTACTAGTTTTGAATCCACAAACACAACAAATTGGAGCACACCATGATAACACCCATAAGAAGTCATTTGCTTAACCTGATTATAACCATGACCACGCTGGCTTTTGTCGCCACCCCGGTATTGGCCAAAAACAAGGAGATTCGCAGCACCCTGGACGATCAATATAGCGTGGCTGTGACTATATATAATGAGAACCTGGCCCTGGTAAAAGACCAGCGCAAAATTTCACTGGAACAGGGCCTGAATTACCTGGCATTTCGTGATGTCAGTGGCCGCATCCGGCCGGAAACCGCCTTGTTGCGCAGCCTGAATAATGCCGGTAGTTTATCGCTGATTGAGCAGAACTTTGATTACGATTTGCTGACACCAACAAAATTACTGGAAAAATATGTTGGCCGCCAGGTCGGCATTATCAAAACCCACCCCCGTACCGGCAAAGAAGCCCGCATCGAGGCAACCGTACTCAGTGTTAATAATGGCGTTGTGTTAAAAATCGGTGATCGTATTGAAACCGGCGTACCCGGGCGTATTGTGTTTGACAAGGTGCCGGAAAATTTACGCGACCGACCGACACTGGCGATGAAATTAAATAACGATGCAAAGCAAACACAAGACGTGGAGCTGAGTTATTTAACCGGTGGCCTGTCCTGGAAGGCTGACTATGTTGCCGAACTCAGTGCCGACGATTCTGAAATAAACCTGACTGGTTGGGTGACGTTAAAAAATACCAGCGGTACAACTTATAAAAATGCAAAACTACAACTGGTTGCCGGTGACGTGAACCAGGCCCCTGTTGAGCGAGACATGGTTATGGCGCTCGAATCAAGAGCGCCTGTGAAATATGCCCGCTCCGCCAAAATGAAACAGCAAAGCCTGTTTGAGTATCACATGTACTCGTTAGAGAATCCCACCACCATTGCCAATAATCAAACCAAGCAAGTGAGCATGTTAAGCGTGGCTAGCGTGCCAGTCGAAAAGGAGTTTTTGTTAAGGGGCAGGGATTATTACTACCGCAGCAGTTACGGCGAACTTGGCCAAAAACTAAAAGTCGGTGTATTTATGAAACTGCAAAACAAGAAATCCCATGGGTTGGGTTTGCCACTGCCAAAAGGTGTGGTGCGAGTTTATAAAAAAGACCAGTCCGGCAAGGCCCAGTTTATTGGTGAAGATCGTATCGACCACACACCCAAAAACGAAACCGCCAAATTAAAACTGGGTAACGCCTTTGATATTACCGCCCATAAAAAACAAACCAAATTCCGCAAGCATAAAGCAGAAGGCAAGTACCATTATGCCTTCGAAAGCAGTTTTGAGTTGGTGCTTAAAAATGCGAAATCAGAAGCCGTCACCGTACGTGTACTGGAACCCGTGCCCGGTGACTGGAAAATGCTGGCCAGCAGCCACAAATACAAACGGGCAGCAGCAGGCACCGCCGAGTGGTTCATTAAAGTACCGGCAGAAGGCGAGACACGGCTGAAGTACCGGGTGCTGGTTCGTTACTAGTGTTAATGGGAATACCATTCCGGCCTCTGGGCCGGTATGACGGGCATAGGGTAATCACACCACCTCGTCATTCCGGCGCACGCCATCATTCCAGCAATGCAACAATATCCTCCAACCTGTCATTCCGGCACCTTCGTCATTCCGGCGAAAGCGGGCAAGGATTGTTCCCGACAATCCTACTGCATTCCCGCCATCCCTGGCGGTCAATCCAGCTCTTGATTTTTTTCATTTAGTCGTAGTAATTCAAATGCCTTAAAGACATAGATGCCGGATCAAGTCCGGCATGACGGGCGTAAGGTAGTCGCACCACTTCGTCATTCCCCTGCACCTCGTCATACTGACAAGAACTTATAATTTAAATATCATTTCCTGCTCACCAGTGCGGCACCCGTTATCACCAGGCCGATGCCAATAAACTGGTTCAGCGCCAGGTGTTCATCCAGTAAATAATAACCCAGTATGATGGTAATAATCGGCCCCGTTGAATTAACAATAGAAGCCGTGCTGGCACCAATTCTTTTAATGCCCGCGGCAATAAAAAATGACGGGATCACCGTTGAAAATATGGCCAGGATCGCAGCAATAAAAAGCACTTTGCCCGGTACAAAAATATCATTAATATCGTTAACCACGAAAAAGTGAATTAACGTGGCAATACAGGCCACGATCATTGACCAGGCCGTGAACTGTATTGAGCCCATTTTATGAATCATTTTTGCACTGCCGATAATAAAAATTGCAAAACTGATTGCAGCCGAAAATACCAGCAGGCTACCGGTCATGAGATTGTCAAAATTGCCCGCCGTACTGAGTGCCGCATAAGACGAGAAGGCCAGGACAATACCGCTATAACTGATTACCAGGGCCAGCGCAGTTTTACCGCTCAGTTTTGTTTTGTAAACCAGGGCCGAGAGCAACACAACAATGGTTGGATAAGTAAATAAAATTGCCCGTTCAAGACCGGCCGGGATAAATTTTAAGCCCCAGAAATCAAAATAACTGGCCAGGTAATAACCCAGCAAGCCCAGGACAACAACAGGGACAAGGGTATCCTTGGAAAACTGCGCATTGTTTTTGGTTTTTTTTATAAACAGGGCAATCACAACAAAAAATGGCAGGGCCATGCCCATGCGTAAGGCCATCAGGGTAATGACATCCAGATCTGCCTGGGCAGCAAAAGCCAGTTTGACCAGCACCGCCTTGGCGGAAAATCCTAATGCACCCGCGAGCACAAACAGGATGCCTGTTAGGCGGGCGTTATCTTTTCCTGTTTGTATAGAGCTTGTTATTGGTTTCATAAATTTAAACCTTAAATCAACTGCTTACTGTTAATACTGGATTCCCGCTTCCGCGGGAATGACGACCGACGACACCGTTGATTCCCGCTTTCCCATAAAACCTCCTGGCGGAGTTTTATCATGGACTTCCTGAACCATCTCTGATGGTTCTGGTCGCGCGGGAATGACGGCCACGACACCGTTCCGTTATTCCCACAGCCTGATCATTCCCACAGCCTGATCATTCCTACAACCAGGTCATTCCTACAACCGGGTCATTCCCGTGGCAACGGGAATCCAGATCTTGATTTCAAGTTGTTAATCTCGTCATTCCCGTGGAAACGGGAATCCAGCAGTAAATCTTATAACCAAAGATTTCAGCGTGAACAGACAAAACGGGCATCACGGTGAAATCCGTGGCCGCTGTTTTGAAATACTTAAAGTTGTTTAGAGAATAATACTACGAAGATGAGATCAAACAGCCAGCCATGATGGTTGCAGCCACCATAGTTTTTTCACTGTTTTAGTTACGATCATCATGGGTTGAGAATAAAATGAATCAGGCGCTGATGTCAACAATTGTCGTCATACCCGTTACTTCTCGTCATTTCAGTGATGCCCCTGTCACCCTCGACCTGTCATTCCCGTGCGACCAGAACCATCAGAGATGGTTCAGGAAGTCCATGATAAAACTCCGCCAGGAGGTTTTATGGGAAGCCGGCAAGAATTGTTCCCGACAATTCTTTTGCATTTCCTCCCTCCATGGAGGTCAGAATCCAGCTCCTGATCTTTTATTACACAAGCAAATAAATTTAAATGCCTTGAATGTCTGGATTCCCGTTGTCACGGGAATGACGGCAAATGTAGTAAGCCAATCTCAGGTTTGATATTCATTCGCCATCATCACCGTTATACTGCTTGCGTGCACCCATATCCCCAATTAGCAGAACTTGACCCGACATCCCTGGTACTCACGGGCAACCTCAGGCTCGCCCGTTTTTTACAGGAACAATACGGCCAGATCCAGATCGCGGCCGGTCACGAGGCCTGGGTGCAACCAAAGATTTTGCATTGGCAAAGCTGGCTTAAACAAAGTTGGCTAGAGGTCGAGCATCTAAGTGACAAAAGCTTATTGAGCGAAGCCCAGGCCCGGCTGGTGTGGCAACAAATCATTAGCGAAAAATCCGATCACTTGTCTTTGCTCAATCTCCACGCCAGCGCCAAATCGGCCCAGCAAGCCTGGTTATTACTCCATGACTGGGGCTTGTCCCTGGACAAGTTGGGCCCACAAGTCGATGAAGACGTGGCGGTTTATAGGCAATGGGCCCAGGCTTATCAGGAAAAATGCAGCCAAAAACATTGGCTCGATGAGGCCCGCCTCGGTGAGCACCTATATAATAGTATAGCTGCCGACCAGCTTGGCTTGCCCAGCGAGGTTTTGTTGGCTGGTTTTGAAGATCCGACCCCAATCCAGCAAAAAATATTCGACCAGCTTGAGGCCAGTGGTCTCGTCGCTACTCACTTGCAGGAAAACAATCAGACCACTAAACATTCGAGGGTCAGCCTGGCCACTACCCGGGACGAGATAAAAGCCGCGGGCCAATGGGCCAGGCAATTGCTGACGAAAAATGCCACCGCGAAAATCGCCATTGTCATTCCGCAGTTGGCCAGTGTCCGCGCCGACGTGATCAGGATCCTGGATCAGGAATTGTGTCCGGCTGCTGGTTTACCCGGCAACCAGGATCAAACCCGTCCTTATGATCTTTCCCTGGGCCTGCCCCTGGCTAATTACTCGCTGGTGTTCGATGCACTGTTAATACTCGAGTGTTTGAACCACCGCCTGAGCCTGGAAAAAGTGAGCCGCTTGCTGGCTTCTGTTTTTATGGAAGCAGCTGCAAGTGAAACCAGCGCACGGGCCTTGTTCGATGCCTGGTTAAGAGAGCAGGGGGCCACCAGTATTCGCGTCGACATACTAGCCCGCCAGGCAAAAGGCCTGAACCATGACGGCACCACTGCCCCTCATGCCTGCCCGTTACTGGCCGCCAGTTTAACCGCACTGGTCGAATTAAAAACCGACATGCCCACGCGCCAGTCAAGCCATGACTGGGCGCAGTTTTTTACCCGGGTTTTAAATACCATGGGCTGGCCCGGTTCACGACAATTAAGCAGTCCCGAATTTCAAACCGTCAAACGTTTCCGCGAGGTCCTGGAAACATACGCCGGCCTGGAAACCATTAGCGGCCTCATTACTTTGCATGAAGCCCTGAGCCAGTTGCGCGGACTGGCCAATGAAACGATTTTTCAACCGGAAGGCGAAACCACTGCCATTACCGTACTCGGGGTGCTGGAAGCAAAAGGTCTGGCATTTGATTATATGTGGCTGCTTGGTCTCCATGACGAAGTCTGGCCCCAGGCGCCGCGGCCCCATCCTTTGCTGCCCACCCGACTGCAACGAGAGCTGGCCATGCCCCATGCCTCGGCCGAACGGGAGCTGGAATTTTCAAGATTATTGACCCATGCATTATTAACCAGCGCCACTGAAGTTATTGTCAGCTCACCCGAGCGTGAAGATGATAAAACACTGCGCCCCAGTCCCCTGATCCTGGAAATACCGGAAACCACAAAAGCAAAAATAATTAATGCTGCTAATGAAAATTACATGTTAAGCATTCACAAACAGGGCAGTCTTGAAATAGTTGCTGAGGATCAAGCACCACCCCTGGACGCGGGTGCCAGTGGTCGCGGTGGTACCGGCCTGATTAAACAACAGGCCATGTGCCCGTTTAGCGCCTTTGCCCGTTATCGGCTCGGTGCCCAACCGCTCGCAGATACTGGCGAAGGCCTATCGGCCATGGAGCGGGGCAGCCTGGTGCACCGGGTACTGGAATTATTATGGGGCGAGATCAAGG
>QIGL01000007.1 GCA_003228915.1 Acidiferrobacteraceae bacterium | reverse complement strand
AGGATAGTGATTGCTTCCTGTATTTCATGTAGCAACACTTTGAATAATTATTTAAAGATTCCAGTTCAGTATGAATAATACTGGCCGTCTATCTGAATAATTTATTTATCCTGTAAATCCTGTCTATGTGTTTTGAATTTTAATATTAACCAGGAACTAACTGGTAGCTGCCGTTGCACGACTCATTTGGTTCATAGGCATAATGCCAAGGGCTTCAAATAGCGCCTGATCTTTTGCCACGCCGGGGTTATCTGTGGTTAACAGTTCATCACCGTAAAAAATTGAATTAGCGCCCGCAAAAAAACAAAGCGCCTGTAATGAATCTGACATTTCCGAGCGGCCAGCGGACAAACGTACAAAACTGGTGGGCAAGATAATACGCGCGGTTGCAATGGTCCTGACAAATTCCAGGGGCTCGACTTGCTCGGCACCAGAAAGGGATTGATCCAGCGGGGTACCGGGAATGCGGACCAGTAAATTAATTGGCACACTTTCAGGCACCGGATCAAGACTGGCAAGCTCGGCAATGAACTGGGCCCGTTGTTGCCGGGACTCACCCATGCCGACGATGCCGCCGCAACATACATTAATGCCGGCATCCCGGACCTTGTTCAGGGTAGCCAGGCGATCTTCGTAACTGTGGCTGCCGACTATATTGCTGTAATACTCTTCAGCGGTATCGAGATTATGGTTGTAATAATCGAGGCCGGCCTCAGCCAATTGTTGCGCCTGCCCCTCTTTTAACATGCCCAGGGTGACGCAAGTCTCCAGGCCCATGGCCTTGACCTGGCGAACCATGTCCAGCACCGGGGTCAGGTCCTTTTGCTTGGGTCCGCGCCAGGCCGCGCCCATACAAAATCGACTGGCGCCACTTTTTTTGGCGGCACGGGCGGCTGTTAACACGTCTGCCAGGGGCATCAGGTCATGGTCTTCAATCTCGGTCTCGTGGCGCGCTGATTGGGAGCAATAAGCGCAGTCCTCGGAACATTTACCGGTTTTAATCGATAATAATGTGCTCAGCTGCACTGTATTGGGATCAAAATGCTGGCGATGGACTTGTTGAGCCTGAAATATCAAGTCATTGAACGGCAGTGCCAGCAAGGCCTGTACTTGTGCGGGGGATGAAGCCATGAACGTCTCCTGAATCAAATCAGGCTGAAAATTAGGGGATGACAGGCTGATTGTCAACCTGTCAGAGGGTGATTGGTTGACAAGAACCGGTTTTTAACTGGCTGAGCGGCTGGATGGCTTGTTCCAGTCCTGGACGTCGCCGGCCAATGCCTGCAATGCCGCCAGATCCAGAATATGCACCTGGCGTCCTTCCACCTTGATCATGCCATCATCCTGGAATCGGGAAAACAAACGACTGACCGTTTCCAGTGCCAAGCCCAGGTAATCGCCCAAATCCTGGCGCGACATACTTAGCCTGAAATGTTTGGCAGAAAGGCCCAGGGACTCGAATCGCTCAGACAGACTTAATAAACAGGTGGCCAACCGGGCATCGGCAGTCATTTTTCCCAACATCATGAGCTGGCCCTGCTCCTTGACGATTTCCTTGCTCATGATGCGCAGTAATTGTCTTTGCAGACCCGGGATTTTCCCGGCCAGGTCTTCGAGACTATTTAAGGGTATTTCACAAACTTGCACGGGTTCCAGGGCAATTGCATCACAGGGGTGCCGCTCATCGCTAATGGCATCTACCCCAATCAGTTCACCCGGCAAATGAAAACCGGTAATCTGGACATAACCGTCCTGGGCCAACTCCAGGGATTTTATACTGCCCGATTTAATGGCATACAAACTTTGTAACTTTTCACCAATCCGGTACAGGTGGTCACCTTTTTTTAAATTTCGGGTACGTTTTATGATTTTAGCAAGATCGCCCATGTCATCTTCGGTCAAGCCGAGCGGTAAACAAAGTTCACGCAATGAACAGTCCTTACATGCAACCTTCATGCGACTGAGATTGACGACTGGTGATCTTTTTGATGCTGCCATGATATCCCGTTAATTAATGCCCGTTATTTTATCCGCGAAATTGACCCGGTTCGTACCTGTCTACCAGTATAGGTAAATATATCAAAAAGTGTCTAGATTACCCTGGAAAATTTTTGATTTTTTGACTGTTTAAGATACCGATCAAAATTCATACAAATATTTCGTATTAGCAAACGACCTGCAGGCAATACAATCAACTGGTTATCGGCAAGTCTTAATAAACCATCTTTTTCCATATCGTTTAAAGTTGCCACTTCATCAGAGAAATATTCATAAAAATTAATGCCCTCGATTTTTTCCAGTTTTGCAAAATCCAGCCTGAAATGACACATTAACTCGGTAATGACATGGCGTCGTATTTTATCATCCTGACCAAGCAGAAATCCCCTGGTTACTGGCAAGTGCCCGGTCGCAATAATACGATCATATTCCTCGATCGTACGCACATTCTGGACATAACAATCACCAACTTTGCCAATCGCAGTAATACCCATGGCCACAAGATCGCAATCAGCCTGGGTGGAGTAACCCTGAAAATTTCGATACAGGCTGCCCTGTGCCTGGGCAAGCGCCAGCTCATCACCAGGCTTGGCAAAGTGATCCATGCCTATATATTGATAACCGGCAGCGGTTAACCGCTCAATTATTAATTGTAATATTTCCAGCTTTTCTTCAGCTGATGGCAGATCTGCATCATTAATTCGACGTTGTGGTTTAAACAAAGTGGGCAAGTGCGCGTAATTAAAAACGGAAAGTCGATCCGGATCCATATCAATTATTCTGTTTAGTGTTTCGCCAAAACTCCTGACTGACTGGAATGGCAGGCCGTAAATTAAATCCAGGTTAATGGAACGAAAACCATGTCCGCGCAAATCTTTTAAAACTGTGCGTGTAATATCCTCTGGCTGGATACGGTTCACGGCCTTTTGTACTTTGGCATCAAAATCCTGCACCCCAAGGCTGGCACGGTTAAAGCCAAGAGATCGTAATAATGAAATTGTACCAGTGCCAACTTCTCTCGGGTCAATTTCTATTGAATATTCACCGCTGTCATCATCCAGTAAAAAAAAATGTTTCCCTGTTTCTGCCATCAACTGTGTCATTTCATCATTACTGATAAAACTGGGCGTACCGCCGCCCCAATGCAATTGTGTAACTGGTCTTTGTTTGCCAAACAACGCAGCTTGCATGGCGATTTCCTGATACAAATTTTGCAGGTAAGGTGCGGCTCGCTGCCGGTGTTTGGTGACCACCTTATTGCAGGCGCAATAAAAACAAACGGTATTACAGAAAGGTAAGTGAAAATAAAGCGATAGCGGTGCGCCAGTATTGTCCTGTTGGCTGTTGCCAATAACCTTCTTATAGTCTGCCTCACTAAAGTCATCCTGGAACTGAACAGCGGTAGGATACGAGGTATAGCGAGGCCCGCTTTTATCGTAACGACGAATCAAGTCAACATCAAAAACCACGTGTTTTGTTGCTTCATTTTTCATTTGGAGACCGCCTGGAATGCATATAAATAGTATAGATAGATACCATGAATCTTGCATTATAATTCGCTAGCATAGGCTAAATTCGATTTATTCTCGCCATTTTTGGCCGATAAATGAGTCTCATTATAAATACCACTAATCCCTTTATAGCCAATTTGACGGCTGCGCCAAACGGCTTTTCCAAGTAGACTTGGCGCCCACACCAACACCGGCAAAGCTACGTGAATCAGACCCAAACACTCGCCCATGATATTAACGGCAATAATAACGATAGGCACATCGCCTTGTGGCTACTGGTTTGCGCTGCCCTGGTATTCGCCATGGTGGTGCTGGGCGGTGTCACCCGCCTGACCCGATCGGGTTTATCCATGGTTCACTGGAAACCCATCGCCGGTATTGTTCCGCCCATGTCAAAAACCCAATGGCAACAGGAATTTGAGCATTACAAACAATCACCAGAATTCAAAAAAATTAATCAGGATATGGATGTCCACGAATTTAAATCAATTTTCTGGTTTGAATATTCCCATCGCTTGCTTGGTCGTATTATCGGCATAGTTTTTCTGCTGCCTTTTTTATATTTTTTATTTCGAAAAAAAATAAGATATAAACTAATCCCAAAACTGGTTGTGATGTTTCTCCTGGGCGGCCTGCAAGGCTTGCTTGGCTGGTACATGGTCAAAAGCGGCCTGGTTGATCGGCCCCATGTCAGCCAATATCGGCTGACTGCCCACTTACTTGCTGCGCTTGCCATTTACGGATTTATTCTTTGGGTAGCTTTAGATTTGCTAAAACCTGAAGCTAATTCAACTATGCCACGTAAACACGAAGGCTTGTATAAAACCGGTCTTGTTTTTACTGCATTAGTCGTACTAATGATTACCAGCGGCGGTTTTGTCGCCGGTACCAAGGCAGGATTTGCTTTTAATACGTTTCCTTTAATGAATGGAAAAATCATACCCGATGGTTTGTTTTCCATGCAACCGCTGATTATTAATATTTTTGAAAACGTGGCTACCATCCAGTTTAACCATCGACTGCTGGCTTATGTGCTGGCGGGTTTATTCATTTACCTGTTCATAAAAAGTAAAAAATACATACTGGATAAAAATACCAGGACGAGCATTAACCTGTTATTTGCGATGCTGGTCATCCAGATCACACTGGGCATTACGACATTAGTGCTTGTCGTGCCGACACCACTGGCGGCCAGTCACCAGGCCGGCGCCCTGCTACTATTTACTTTTTCGATAATCATGAACCACAACCTGCGCAGGTCGCAGTAGATTGGGTTATATTTGCCAGGTTTTATTTGATAAGTATAATTAAGCTAACAAAAGTCGCCCCATAAAGTTTGTATTGCGGCCAGGGCGGCAAGACCCGCAGTTTCAGTCCTTAAAACACGACCGCCAAGTTGAATACTTTTGTAATTTGCATTTTCCAGTTTCGATATTTCATTATTGGAAAACCCGCCTTCCGGCCCAACCACCACCATCACTGCATGATCAGGTTTTTTAATATCTCTTAATGAGCGCTCTGTATCTGGTTGCAACACCAGCCTGGTAATATCACCGCTCACACCACCACTTACTTCTGTGGCCCAGGGAAATAAAGGTGTAATTTTTTCCAGTACCGGTAAACGGGTACGGCCACATTGTTCACAAGCAGATTCGATAACAGAAGACCAATGTTGTTGGCGTGTCTCGGCCCGCTTGTCCTTTAGCTGAACCTGGCAACGCTCACTAATGACAGGCACGATTTTTGTGACACCCAGCTCGACTGCCTTTTGGATAAGCATATCCATTTTCGCACCAGTGACCACGGCCTGCACCAGGACAGTGTTAATCGAGGACTCCCTGTCAACAGCATTGTATTGCTCAATTTGTACGGTGACCATTTTTTTGCCTAACGTCTGGACACTGGCCTGGTGCTCGCCACCACACCCATCAAATAAAATAACCGGTACGCCAACCGTGGCGCGCAAAACATGGGCCAGGTGGTGGCTAACAATCGCCGGTAATTCCATTTGCTCACCCGCGGCTGGAATCTTGTGGCTATCAGGATTAACAAAAAAACGTAAACGGCGCATTTCTAATTTAATTTTCCTGGAAAAGATCATGCTTAACTAATTGCTAGACAAATTTATCGATGGGCACAAAAATGACCTGCTCGCCAGCACTAAAACCTTGCGACTCAACATCCAGCTTAATAAACCCATTGCAGTCACGCAGGGTGCCGATCATATGAGAACCTTGTCCCGGCAAGGCCTGACACCGAATATTCTCGCCGTCCTGAAAAATCCTGGCCCGGAGAAATTCCATCCGGCCTGGCTTGCGCTTAAAATTACCGGTTACTGTGACTGGAATTTCAGTCATGGCAGCTGATCCATGAAACCAGGCTACCAGTGCTGGTAAAACAAAAAGTTTAAACGTCACCAGGCTGGAAACGGGATTACCTGGCAAGGCAATAAAATGACCGTGATCACCAAGCTTACCAAATGCTACTGGCTTACCCGGTTTAATGCGCACACGCCAGAAATTAATTTGGCCAAATTCCTCAAAAACCTGTTTCACCAGATCATGGTCACCCACTGATACGCCACCACTGGTAATCACGAAATCATAGTCACTGGTGTTGGCCAGAATGGCCCGCACCGATTCCACATCATCGGCGGCAGTACCCCCGTCGGTCACCTCGGCACCCATTTCCTTTAACATTAAAATTGTCGTCAAGCGATTGGATTCGTAAATCTGGCCCGGCTTTAATTTTTCACCCGGCGTTACCAGCTCATCACCGGTGGCAATCACCAGAATTTTTGGTCGCATGAAGACCGCTACTTTATCAATGCCCGCCGTCGATAAAAGGGCCAGGTCATGGGCCTGGAGTCGCTGCCCGGTTTCGTATAACAAATCGTTTTGTTTGAAATCTTCGCCTTGTTTGCGAATATTAGTTCCCGGTTGCGTGTTTTCAGGAAAATTAATTAGTTCGGATAGTTTGTTACCTGGGCCGATTTTCTGGCTGGTAATATTTTCCTGGATAACAACCGTATCAGCACCGCCAGGTACAGGCGCACCGGTGAAAATACGCATGCAATGACCGGCCGTTAGTTTTGGCGGAACTATGCCGCAGCGTGATTCCCCGGCCAATGGCAGGGAAAAATCATTATTAACAAGATCGGCATGAGTCAAGGCATAACCATCCATGGCCGAGTTATCAAACGCTGGATTGCTAACCCGGGACTTGACTGGTTGTGCCAAAAACCTGCCCAACGCCTGACCTATAGGAATAGTTTCTATTTCGGTCGCAGGCCTGACTTGTTTAATAATTTCGGCCTGGGCCTGGTCCAGATTCAACATATTTTTACTCTCCAAAGATTCAATCCGTATTTAGTCTACTATCTGTATGCGAAGGTAAGCCATAACCCAAGTCAATACCAGATACTGCAGTTTATTATGCCGCAATTGTCCTGTTTGCTTTATACTCAACATAATTTATTCGACCTACAGGAATTAAACTAGTATGGGCAAACAAAAAGGGCCGTTTGTGCCTTTAAATACGGCAGTGATCACAGTATCTGATACCCGCACGGCAGAAAATGATACCTCTGGCGACACGCTCCAGGAAAAACTGGAGACAGCCGGTCATAAAGTTATTGCCAGAAAAATTCAGACTGATGATGTCAAAGAACTCAATACGTTACTGGGTGAATGGATTAAGCAGCCGGACATCGATGTCATTATTTGCACCGGTGGCACCGGCCTGACCCAGCGCGACATCACCCCCGAAGCACTGGCCAGTCATATTAGCAAACCGATCCCCGGATTTGGTGAATTATTCCGCATGCTTTCCTACGATGATATTGGCACCTCGACGATTCAGTCCCGTGCTGAGGCCGCAATTTGTGATGGCACGATTGTATTTTTATTACCCGGCTCCACCGGTGCCTGCAAATTGGGCATGGAGGCGATCATTCTGCCGCAACTCGATGCCAGCAAGGGGCCTTGCAACCTGACTGAGCTCATGCCCCGGATCCGTCATGAAGCCGCGCCAAAATAAATATCAAAAATTTAAACATTACGGAATTGAAAAATGAGCAAGCTGACACATTTTAATAAAAAAGGTGAAGCCCATATGGTGGATGTGGGTGCCAAGGCCGAAACCCAGCGAGTTGCCATTGCCAGTGGTCGTATCAGTATGGAACAGGCGACCCTGGAAAAAATACTGGCCGGCGAACATTTCAAGGGTGATGTCCTGGGCGTTGCGCGGGTAGCCGCCATCATGGCCAGTAAACGGACGGCAGACCTGATCCCCCTGTGCCACCCATTGGCACTGTCGGCAGTAGACATAGATTTCACCCCGGATGACGGTGTTATGATTTGCACGGCCACGGTTAAAACCCGCGGCCAAACCGGTGTCGAAATGGAAGCATTGCTGGCAGTCGAAGTGGGTCTGCTTACGATTTACGACATGTGTAAATCAATCGACCGGGGCATGATTATTAATGATATTAAATTACTTGAAAAGCGTGGCGGTAAATCAGGTGAGTGGAAACGCCCGGAATAAGTCTATAAATCTATCACCGCTGCCCCGTTAACTTTAAAGTGGGCGCAAAAGCAAGTTATAGAATTGGCATAGCCTGGTAAAGACGCGCTATTCACCATCCCTGGCCGCTCGACTGCCGCTTCCCTGCGGCAGACGGTCTTTACCAGGCTATACTAATTCCATATTCAGCACCTTTAATATCATCATAATCTTTGCCACAGATTACATTGCAACAATATTTGGTTTAAGTGAGCGAAGCTACAGAGATAAAAATATACTGGCCTGCTACTAATCTGAATCTGACCCATACCTGGCAAATACTTCTGCCTCGGTCATATTTTCAGTTTTGTTGGTAAAATCAAAATAATCAGGCTTCTTATCTATAAATATTTGATGATCGAATACTAATGTTGCGGTTTTATCAAACAACCCTGCTGGCATGAAATGCTGGCCGGATTGTTTGACACGGTAAAATAAATTACTGCCACATTTTGAACAAAACCCACGCTCGGCCCAGTCAGAAGAATTATATATTTTTATATTTTTTTCTCCCTCAAATAAAACTTCCGATCCACAATCGACTCCCAGCCAGGGACCGCCTGCCCACTTACGACACATACCGCAATGACAGGCACCGATACTGTCGCTTAATTTTTTAACAGTAAATTTAACTTCCCCGCAAAGACAGCTTCCTTTGGCATTTTCAGAATGGCTCATGTTTTATGATCTCTTTAATTTAATTGTTTTTTTAAATATCTAGAAATAATTTTTACAATTAATATGGAGCATTTTTTCACGCCCCCAATAACGGTAGATTTTTTATTTTATGGTAAGTCAAAGCCAGGGAAAAGCAATGCTTTAATGCCTCACCTGGCACCTTGTCAGTATCACTAAATACAATGGCCCTGTTACCTTCAAATTTAAATTTATCTCCATAGACTTCCCTGAAGGTATCAACCAGTTTTGATTTACAATTAAAATAGACAGCGTATTGATCCGGATTTTTGTCTTTCCAGTCCATCCGGATGGTACTGCCACCCTTAACGAGATAACTTGGCTCGCCCCACTTCAGGGTTTCCTCAATTTCACCGACACCATCTGTTTCTGATGCCGCATCAAATACCAGTTGCCGGAGATGCAGCAAGTATTTACGCATGTTTTTTGGGTAACTGGAAAATACTGCTGCGACTTCCGGATTGCTGAATTTTTTCATTTATTATTTTATTTCACAGCTGTCTCGTTAAGATTATATAGGGGTACTTATTACACTACGTGTACTGTTTTTCTCTCGCTCCGAAAGCCCACGAAACATGAACTTACAAAACTCGCTGTGAACACATCGCTCCGGGCGTCCTGCCCTCACGCGAAATAAGTACATCCTTGTACAAATCCATGTGCGCTCGATGGCGGCGTCCTTGCCGCCAACGATTTTGTAAGTTCATGTTTCATAAGCATTCCTTGAATTTTTATTTCGTGAATGTAAGGAAGATTTTTTCACGACTTACGTAAACGCGACAGCAATGATTTTATTTAATTAATCTTAGAAATTTTTCTATCTCGGCGGCCGATGCTTCAGGCTCGAGCTGGAGTATGAAATGCTGGGTATTTATTTCAGCCATCATCAAATCATTTTTTATTTTTTTTATACCGGCAACATTGTGCTTGCCAATCAAATAATCTTTCTGGCCAACAAGATATAACATGGGGAAATTGCTTTGCTTAAGTTCATATTCAACATTGACGTTCATGATGGCTTTTACTCGCTCGGCTATCACGCCCGGTCTGACTGACCTGATAGCATTGAGCGCCATTATTGCCAGCTTCTTGTGCTTGTCTCTGCCGAACATAGAACGCAACCTGATAGTGGCAGGCCATAACATATAAACTGGGCTGACCGAGAACATACTGAACCAGGATGGAATTGCCCTGAAGGGTTTTTTGACAAATGAAGCGCAAAGAATAACGCCCTTTAAACCTTTTGGTTTTTCAGCAGCAATCAAAACAGCCAGTGGGCCTGCGAATGATTCACCCAGAATCACGTAATCCGAATCTGTTGGTTCTGTGGGTAATGCTTTTAAGACCCGTGTTTTGAGGTCTTGATAACTACATGACTTATCCCGCGGATATGAGAAAACGATGGGATTGATCCAGTCAGGCAGACAACCTATTAACGATTCGAATAATTCGCCAGTGCCATCGAGACCTGGTAATAACACAAGAGACATTTTTTTCATCATGGTCACCGTACAGACGAATTAACAGTATTCCCGCGCCCCGGCTAAAGCACCATTGAATAAGCCAGGCCGATTACAGCCGCACCGCCAATCACCGGCATTATACCGACCTTGTATTTAAACAATGCAGCGAACGCCGCCAAGCCAATAAGGGCAGAGAACCACTCAAAGGTGGCACCAAAACCTTGTGGCCACAATACATGGTAAGCAAAAAAAGTGGCAAGATTTAACACCACTCCAACCACCGCTGCGGTAATACCCGTCAGCGGTGCCGTGAACCCAACTTCGTGACGAGTCGCTTCAACCGCCGGTGCGCCTAACAAAATAAAAAGAAAAGAGGGTAAAAACGTAAATATTGTTGCCACCGTGGCACCAGCAGCACCGGCCAGGGGCAACATCTCGGGGCCAAAAATTTCCTTGGTCCAGCCGCCAACAAACCCCACAAACGCCACCACCATAATCAAAGGACCGGGCGTAGTTTCGCCCAGTGCCAGGCCATCAATCATTTGCGGGGCGGTCAACCAGGCATAGTGATCAACCCCGCCCTGGTAAACATAAGGCAACACGGCATAGGCGCCGCCAAAGGTCACCAACGCAGCCTTGGTGAAAAACCAGCCCATTTGGGTGAGCGTGCCCTGCCAACCGTAACTACTCAACAGAAATATGAACACGCCGGCACCAATTAATAATCCGACGATTAAATACGTGATGAACCTGCTCATTTTGAAACGGGTGTGTTCCGCCATGGGCGTGTCATCATCAATGAGTGCCGGGCCATATTCACTTTCTGATGCCCCGTGGCCACCACCGACGACAAAATATTCAGGGGCAAACCGTGAACCGATATAACCAATAATGCCGGCCGCGACCACGATATAGGGGAAAGGCACATCCAGGGCAAATATCGCCACGAATGCCAGGGCCGCCAATACGCGCAGGACATTGTTTTTTAATGCCCGCGAACCAATGCGGTAGGCAGCAAAAACAACAATGGCGGTCACGGCGGGTTTAATGCCATACAAAACGCCCGCGACCACAGGTAGGTCGCCATAGGCAAGATAAATCCAGGTCAGGGTGATTAAAATAAATAAAGATGGCAACACGAATAATACACCGGCGGCGATGCCGCCCCACAGCCCGTGCATCAACCAGCCGATATAAGTCGCTAACTGTTGTGCCTCTGGCCCCGGCAACACCATGGTGTAATTGAGTGCGTGCAGAAAACGATGTTCGGAAATCCAGCGGCGTTTTTCTACCAACTCCTGGTGCATCATACTGATTTGACCAGCCGGCCCACCAAAGCTGATGAAGCCTAATTTAAGCCAGTAAACCAGGGCCTCGCTGAACGACACCGGATCCGGGCGTTCGGACGGTACTTGTTTGCTTGTTGTCATTTTTATTTTAACTTTGTAATATTTTTTATAGTTATTCGTAAAACTGGAGCCCATGCAGGATCCTTATTATAACAGTGACAGGCGGCTTGTCGAAATGGTGCCGCTAGTCATGAATATTATTATTTTCATCTTTTCCCAACATTGACAGGAACAAGGCGGCAAAAAAATAACCAAGCACAATCAGGCCATAACCAATAATCCCCTGTGGTACCACGCCAAATTCATGTATTTCAAAATAAGGGAGGCCCGTCATTGCCAGGGGCATTCCCACTATATTGACCCAGATAATAAGCGGTAAAAATAAGGCAACTTTTACAATAGTGAAAGGCAGGAACATCAGGATCGGGATAAAAAAGAAAACCACAAGTAAAATTATAAATCGCTTTTTACGCCTGGGACCGAAGGATAAAATATTCACAATAGATAATCCTGTGTCGCTTTTAAGTAGAACAGACTTAACATTTTTCCGAGTATCACCAACTGATTTACACTGTCTTCCATATCCCCTCAAAACCATACCAGTTTTACTGGTTTTTGGAATAGTCCCTAATTATCTAAGTTAAGAATTCAGGGTCTTTGGTGCCTACAGTCACGCACGCTGTGCCAGATATCCAGTATACTCGACCCCCGGAATGACCCAATAAAAAACATAGTGAGGCGAATCATGATTAAAAATGTCGGAAGTATTGATAAAACTGCCAGAATCGTACTGGGCCTGGGCCTGCTGAGCCTGATCTTTATACTCGAGGGCAATGCCCGCTGGTGGGGACTGGTCGGTATTTTGCCCCTGGTGACCGTGGCCATGAGCTGGTGTCCGGCTTATACCCTGTTTGGGCTCAAAACCAACAAGGGCAAATAAACCCCAGATTGGTTGACTGGCATACCTAAGGAAGCCCTGATCAATTGCCATATCGACCGTAGCCGAGAGATCTCAACCCACGGAACTTCAGTATTATCAGGAAGTGACAAGATTCCTCCGCTTCGGTCGGAATGACAGACATATGCCTGAATGACAGACATATGTCGTAATGACAGACATATATTGATCAGAGGTTTCCTAATATACATACGCATCGACAATAGAAATCCGGTCGTTCACCACTAGAAATCTCGTAGAAATCCCGCTGGAAACGGCCTATTCAACCCCAATTCGGGTGGCTAAGCTGTTTTTCTGTGGCCGGGGGCGCTAGAATCGCCCTTCCAAAATAACCCGGCCAATATTTTAAGTCGGAATTTTATAGTTTGTTCCTATGTCCGAACTCAAACTTGGCGTCCCTGGTCTAAGCTATGCCGACCTGTTTTCCCCGACAGGCCTGCAAAAGCTGGATAGCCATTTCTGCGAGCAACTCGCCGCCCATGATGCCGGGCTCCACCAGCAACTCCTGGATTACCGTAATGGCTCCCTGGACCTTCCGACCAAGGATGTGAGCGAAGTATTAATTTCCATTGCCGGTGTCCTGGAAGAAGTCATTGCCGCTTGTTTCAAAAACGAAAAAGAACTGGAACAGAGTCAACTGGCTACCCTCAGCCACCAGCCCATATTAGTATTCAAAAAATTATTTGTCCTGCGTCGCGCCCGTCGTCGTTTAATGAAAAAAGAAGACCTTGAAACTTTTGTCGAACTGGATCAATGGTTAGATGGTTTACTGGACAAAAACAACGCTAAAAATGATCGGGAACTGGCTATCAGCACCCTGGCGCAGACCTGGCTGGCCGATAAAGAAACTTACGAAACACAAATTGAACAACTAACGCGCTGGTGCATTCGCGCCATGACCACTGACGAAGGCAAGACCGCTGTTAGTGGCTGGGTTAGTTTTTGCCTGCCCCAGGGTGTCGACCCTGCTAATCTTGTGCCCATCAAGGCTGTCGCAAAAGACAAGGCTGGCCGTGTCGAGAACAATAGCGGTATCACCCGCCTGCGAGATGGTTTCAAGCTCACCGACCTGCGCATGAATGCGCGCCAGGTCCAGTCGGAAGTAGACTATTGTATTTATTGTCACGATCATGATGGTGATTTTTGCTCTATAGGATTCCCGGAGAAAAAAGGTGAGCCGGAAAAAGGCATCAAAAAAAATGCCCTGGGTGTAGCCCTCGACGGTTGTCCGCTAGACGAAAAAATTTCCGAGATGCATCGCCTGAAAAAGGACGGCCAGACCATTGCCGCCCTGGCCATGATTATGGTGGACAATCCCATGTGCCCGGCCACCGGTCACCGTATATGCAATGACTGCATGAAGGCCTGTATTTACCAGAAACAAAATCCGGTCAACATACCAGAAATTGAAACCCGGATATTGACCGATGTCCTGGCCCTGCCCTGGGGTGTCGAAATTTATGACTTGCTCACCCGCTGGAACCCGTTACGTGACCAGCAGTGGCTGATTAAACCCTATAACGGTTTGAAGGTATTGATAAATGGCATGGGGCCCGCCGGTTTTACCCTGTCACACCATTTACTAATGGAAGGTTTTGCGGTGGTTGGGGTCGATGGTCTCAAGATTGAGGCACTGCCAGAAGAATTTATTAAAAAACCCGTTCGTGATTATACGAGCCTGGAAGAAGACCTGGATACCCGGGTCATGACCGGTTTTGGCGGGGTCGCAGAATATGGCATTACCGTGCGCTGGGATAAAAATTTCCTGCGCCTGATTTACCTGACCCTGGCCCGACGCAAACACTTCCAGGTGTTTGGCAATATTCGCCTGGGCGGCACAGTGACCCTGGAAGAAGCCTGGGACCTGGGATTCGATCACGTGGCCATTGCGGTCGGGGCCGGCCTGCCTTCTGCCCTGCCGATTCCTGGTAGCCTCGCCCGGGGCATGCGCATGGCCGCAGATTTTCTCATGGCCCTGCAGTTAACCGGCGCGGCCAACGCAGCCAGCCTGGCCAATTTGCAAGTGCGGCTACCGGCGGTGGTGATTGGTGGTGGTTTGACTGGCATTGATACCGCCACCGAAGTCCAGGCCTACTATATTAAACAGGTTGAAAAAGTACTGGCGCGTTACGAAGTGTTAGTCACTGCAAAAAGCCCCAAGGCCGTCCGTACCGGCCTCGACGAAGAATCACTGAGCACCCTGGATGAGTTCCTGGCCCATGGCAAAATGGTGCGTGATGAGCGCGAAAATGCTGCAAAAGAAAATCGTGCACCGGACTTCCTGCCCCTGATTCGTAAATGGGGCGGTGTCACCGTTGTTTACCGTCGTCGTCTGCAAGACTCGCCAGCCTATTTGCGCAATCATGAAGAAGTGATCAAGGCCATGGAAGAAGGCATTTATTACGCCGATAAATTGAGCCCGAAGGCAGCACAACTGGACAAGTATGGCCATGTTGAAAAACTCGTCTGTGAAAAGATGTCCGTTGACGAAAACGGCAAGCTGGTCGCAAACAATGAAGATATTAATCTTGACTGCCGGGCGATTTTTGTTGCCACCGGCGCCCGGCCCAATATTGCCTACTTTTTTGAACACCGTGGCACCTTTGAATTAAATGGGCCAAATTATCAAACACACGAAATTATTGACGGCAAACTGGTCACGGCCGAGAACAGTGAAAACTGTAAACACCAGGACTTCGGGCCTTTTACCTCCTACGAGCATGACCATAAACACGTGAGTTTTATTGGTGATACCCATCCCACTTTTCACGGCAGCGTGGTTAAGGCCGTTGCCTCCGGTTACCGTAGCTATCCAAAAATTGTACAAAGTTTTGGCGATCGAATAAACGAAACTGGATATTCAAAAGAGTACGACTCTTTTAATAAAAAAATCCAGGACCAGTTACAGCCGGTACTGAAATCAATCGAACGCATCAGCAAAAGTGCCGTTGAGTTAACCATTCACGCACCCATGATCGCCAAACGTTTTAATCCCGGCCAAATGATACGTTTGCAAAATTATGAGCGCCTGTCACAGGTTTACGAAAACACCCGCTTGCAAACCGAAGCCGTGCCCATTACGGGTTCCAAAGTAGATAAGGAAAAAGGCACGGTGTCGTTAATAGTATTTGACCGGGGTGCCAGCTCTAAAGTAGCCACCACATTCAAGGCCGGTGATGCCATTGCAGTCATGGGGCCAGGCGGTGTCCGTACCACGATTCCTGAAAATGAAACTGTGATGGTTGTAGCTGATCGCCTTGGTGCTACGGCCATGCGCTCACTGGGCCCGGAATTGCGCGAACATGGCAACACGGTATTACTGGTCGTTAGCCTGGTCGATAAGGACGAGATCTTTTGCCAGGATGAACTGGAATCTGCTGCCGATGTTGTACTGTGGGTGGCCAATAACGGCGAGGCCATTACCACCCGCCGGTCTGAAGACTTGACGACCACGGGAGATATCCGTGAGGCCATCGGTACTTATGCAAGGGGTGAATTAAGTAATGGTACCGCACCGATTCCACTCCAGGAGGTGGACAGTCTCCATATTATTGGCAGTGGTTGCCTGGTGCAAAGACTGAGAGACTTGAAAAATAATGGCTTGAAAGAACAGTTTGCCAAGAACCCGGCGACCACCGGTTCGGTTTATTCAACCATGCAATGCATGTTAAAGGGTGTCTGCTCCCAATGCCTGCAATGGCAAATAGATCCAAAAACCGGTGAACGCACCAAGGCGGTATTTGCCTGCTCCTGGCAAGACCAGCCCATCGATATTGTTGATCTCGACAACTTGCAGGAACGCCTGGCCCAGAACCGCTTGCAGGAACATTTGACGGGCCAATGGCTGGATTATGTTTTAGAGAAACATAAGGTCGAAAGAATATAAAGAGGCTGTCATTCCCGTAGCAACAGGAGTCTACTACAGCAATCTGGTGCCGGGCTTAACGGCGTACACGACACCAGGGATGGAGAGTATTAAATCAGACGTGCGTATGATCTACCTGAGCTATGGTAATTTTTTATGTTTCTTCCGAATGTGAATGGTTTTTTCTATGGTGGCGCAGACATCGCCCGCTTCGTCTATTAAATCAAGGGTAAATACCCGATCCAGCTTATCCCTGGACTTGAGTTCTTCCGTAATGTCATCGAGATCTTCCTGGGTTATTTTCGCTTTGGCATAAAGTGTATCTCTGCCAGGTTTTTTATAACGTATACTGGAGGCCTTGTCCCAAATAATATAACCCGGTAAATTTTTAATCAGCATCATAAAAAACATGGGGTCGGTAGCTGAAAACATACTGCCACCAAAAATTGTTCCAATATAATTCCGACTGCGCAAATTCAACGGTAATTTAAGGTGTAGTTCGCGCATATCATCTGATACATAAGTATACTTACCACCTGACGCCCAAACCGCGGGAAAGAAATTAAAGGCAATTCGTTTTAGTCGAGTTTTAAACGATTCACTCACAATCATCCATCCGTATGCCAAGGGCCCGGGTATAATCGCGGGGTAAATGATTGCTCAAGGTTACGGCAATATGCCTCATGCCTGCTTTTAATTCTTTTTGTTTCCAGTCACCTGAAAATATATCGTTGACGAATTTATCTGGATCAAAACGGGAATAATTATTATTAAACTCATTGGCCAGGTTGTTGATAAATTTTTTATTGTAAATATTTTTTAAAAATTCAGGCATGGTTGGTTAAAAGCAATCTCAATGATTTGCAGGTAACTTTTTGGCCAGGATCTGAACAACTGCTCCCTTACCGGTATGGTATTTTCCTTCAATCACTTGCCGGACCAATTCCTTGCCATGAATAAATTCCAGGCCATTAAATTCTTCTTTCAAGGCAGCCAAAGTCATGGTCATTTTTTCGTCTGGTGGACCGCCTGTTTTGTATGTCAGTTGCTCGGGTGTATACGCCTCCAGCACCAGGCAACCACCAGTATGTAATCCCTCGACAACCTGCTGGTGCAATTTTTTTCTTAAGACCGGCGGCACATGGCAAAAAATTGAAACTATCACATCCCAGCTGCCCGGTTTTATCTTAAAATCAGCCAAATCTATACACAAAGTCTGGATAGTCACACCCCGTGAGCTGGCAAGTTTTTCTGCTTTTTTTAATCCAACAGCTGACGCATCAACTGCCAGTACATCAAACCCGTTTTCTGCCAGGAAAACTGCATTGCGTCCCTCGCCTTCAGCAAGACACAAGGCCTTTCCTTTTGGCAACTGGTCGATAACACTGGCCAGATAATCATTGGCAGCGGTACCATAGACATAATCGTCATCACTGTAACGCTTATCCCACACCTATGATTTCTCCAGCTCAAGAAATTCTATGAATTCATCTTTTCTTTGCATGGCATCGGCATAACCCAATGAGATCAATTCACGACAATAGGGTTTCTCGAACATCAGGTAACTAATCAAACTGCTGCCATTTTTATTGAATGCACCAATGCCACGCAACAGTAAACGAATCGTCCAGGGCAGGGATTTGATGTACTTGCTTGATATGATCTGCAGGTCCTCGGTCGGCTCGACAACCAGGACATCGATGGGTCGTAATTTTGTGCCGTGCTCCTCTAACCGGTGGCTGGGAATTTGACCCAATGTTTTATTAATTCTTTGTAAACGCTCAAGATCTGCCTCCAGACTATCAAGAAAAATGCTGTTCAGTATGTGACCAGCTATTTGCGCCAATGAGGGATAGTCAGGTTCATCGATAGCGGGCTTGGTTTCAATATCGCTATTGGTCACGCCAATCACCAGCACCTTGTCTGCACCCATGTGCAGGACCGGGCTGATCGGCGCAGTCTGGCGCATCGAACCATCACCAAAGTACTCGTTGTTTATCTTGATTGCCGAAAACATAAATGGAATCGCAGAAGAGGCCATGAGGTGTTGCACGGTAATCACCTCTTCCTTGCCGTAACGGCGGGCCCGGAACCAGGGTTTAATCTCCTTGCCCGTCTGGTAAAAAATCACGGACTTGCCCGAACCATAAGACGAAGCAGTAATCGCGAGCGACTCGAGGACACCCGCATCCAGGGACTCGGCGATCCGGTGGCAGGGTACATATTTTTTTAATAAGGCGCCCAATGGTCTTCGATCAAGCAGGCTAACGTGATTGCCAGTACCCAGGCCGCCCAGAAAAAATGCTGACATCCAGTGGGCACCACTTTTCACAATGCCAATGAAATCGGAACGAAAAACCTGGTGTACATGAAAATTACGCCAGATACGCAATAATCGCCCGACGGCCTCACTGAAGCGGGCGCCATAAATTGCCAGGGCGGCTGAATTAATTGCACCGGCAGAGGTGCCGCAAATCAGGGGGAACGGGTTGGCGGCGCCACGGGGTAATAATTCAGATATCGCCTTGAGCACACCCACCTGGTAGGCCGCACGGGCGCCACCGCCAGAGAGTATGAGTCCTATTTTTGCTTTGTTTTTTTTCACTTTTTATTATTCGCCCTTTTAGTTCGAGCTTGATCCAGACCTGATGATTTGTCTAATCCTGGTTAATGACTTAAATCCTGTCTACCGGTTACTTTGACCACTTCTATCAATTTACGTTCTACCACTATCATGAATACCTGACAGATTTTATCAAGCATGTTTAGCGGCTGATTTGCTATGGGCACCGACACTCAATATTATAGTAGGCTGGCAAGCTTGCAAGCAGGAGAAACCCATGACAACAGCCATCACCGATGAGATTATTCTCGCTGCCCTCGACAAAGTCATGGATCCGGAACTGAATCGCAGCGTCGTGGCCCTGGGATTCATCCAGGAAATCGACATTGCCGAGGATTACGTCCACCTGGATATTCAGCTAACCACCCCTATGTGTCCATTTGCAGATCAAATTGTCGAAAGTATCCGCCAGGCAACGCTTGGCATAAACGGCGTCAATGAATGTGAAGTCGAGCGTATTTGCATGAAAAACGCCTGAGTTTATTATTACCTGGTTTCTTATTATAGACATCGGTATTCATAAATATAATTATCATCTTATCTCGGATAGATTTAATGCCGCAGATTAATCCTGGTTTGTAATCAGCTATGAATCAAAAAGACAGGGATCGCTGCCTGGCACTGGCAGGCGTTTTCCAGGCAGGCAAACTGGCCCAACAATTTGCCCATGACGGTAAAGCTGATCCACAGGCATGGCAGCACAGTATAAAAAGTCTTTTTTCAATTAATCCTGAATCAATTGAAGCAGTTTTTGGCGGCGTGTCTGGCGTCAAAACGGGGTTGCAATTAATCAACGACCGCCTGGTGAAAAGCAATGATGAACTCGACCTCGAGATGTTACGTTACGTAGTCATTCTCATGCATTTGGCAAAAAAAATGGCCAAAAATCAGGACATGTCCAATGCCATCGCTGAAGGCCTGACAAATATCGCCGAAAAAAGCAGTTTTTTTCAAACAGAAAATGCGGAAGATATTCACCCGACCACCATTACCAAACTGGCCGAACTATATCGATTAACAGTTAGCACCTTGCAACCACAAATCATGGTGGATGGTGAGCCTGATTACCTTAAACAAGCGGCCATTGCAGAAAAAATTCGTGCCGCCCTGTTTGCCGGTATCCGGGCAGCTCACTTGTGGCATCAAGTAGGAGGCAATCGTTTTCGAGTTTTATTCATGCGCCGGCAAATTAGTGCCACGGCTGAAGAATTGTTAGCTGAAGAAATAAAGACCTGATTACATAAGCTGTCCGGTTTTCAGCGCCACTTCAACCAATCAATGCAGAAAAAATCGCCAAGTCTTTCTGACGGTGCTTCAAATCCTGATATCTCACTGGTTTAGTGTTTTTTAACGCTGTTATCCATTCCCGATTCAGCCTGTTTTTGTCAGTCGTACGGTTACGCTAAGTTTCACTTCCTGGATCAGGTGAATACTTCGTGGTGATTATTCTAAGCGCAACTAATGCAGACACGACAAAAACACTCACTATTATTTCGATTGGATTATAATCACTGTACCAGAAACTGATTAATTCACCTATTAATACAACAAGTGCAACATCCAGAATAAAAGTAACTTTAACTCTGCCAATACTCAAGTACGATTGAAATGTTCTGATCAATTCGAGAGAAGCAAGGATTATTACTACATCTTTGATCATGGTTTCTGCACCATGGGACCAATCGTTCAGGAAAGAATGATATAAATTTGTCAATAAATTAATAAAACCAGCCAGCATCCAGAGATAGATACTGATCATAAGCAAGCCTACCAGAAATCCAATAATCCGGGAGTGCCACTCCCGGTTCATAATGAAAGTTTTGTATAACACGATATTGTTTCTCACTTCCTCGCCCTGAAAAACTACAGCTTACCCGGGAAGTATTATCGTAATATTACACGGGCTTGCCTGATATACTGTAATGCCTGTCAATCTACCAGCGGGCATTCTAATATTCACTGCAACTCCACCGAAAATCTTTATATATCTATGGTTTGTAATCATTCTGTAATAAACTTTTATTTAAATAGGCAGGTATGATGATTACCAATCAGGTTAGCTTATGAGTGAAAAACACATTTTACTTGTAGAGGACGAACAGGCCATCCGTGACATGGTAGGCCTAATCCTGAAACAAGCCGGTTTTAAATTTAGCGAAGCCAGTAACGCCCATGAGGCTGAAGGGAAAATAAAGACCGACATGCCCGATTTGTTGTTACTGGACTGGATGTTACCTGGATTAAGCGGAATTGATTTTGCCCGCAAACTACGGGCTATGAAAAATACATCCGAACTTCCTATTATTATGCTGACCGCCCGTACCGATGAAGACGATATTGTCCGGGGCCTGGCCGAGGGTGTTGATGATTATGTCACAAAACCTTTTTCTACCAGGGAGCTGATAGCACGCATTAACGCAATCTTCAGACGAACCGATCATCCTGATCCGTCCACAGTAGTAAGCATTGCTGGCTTAAGCCTCGATGCAGTCTCTCACCGTGTATCGGTCAATGACAAAGTCCTGGCGCTGGGCCCTACAGAGTACAGATTATTACTTTTTTTTATGAGCAATCCGGAGCGAGTCTATAGTCGCGAACAAATACTTAATCATGTTTGGGGTGATAACGTTTACATAGAGGAGCGAACAGTGGATGTTCATATTCGGCGTTTGCGAAAATTACTTGAGGCAAGTGGTCACGATAGCCTGGTTCAGACCGTTCGTAGTGCTGGTTATCGATTTTCTCCAAAAAAAGAATAATGCAACCAGTCCATCGTCGAGAATTACTTTCACTTGGCTTGACACTTCTTGGTGCAACATTACTTGGTGTAATTTTTTCGAGACCTCTTTTAGTTCCGCTGCTGGTGATAGCAGTCTATTTTATTATTAATTTGCGCCAGCTCATCCGCCTTAATAAGTGGTTGCTCAATAAGGAAAAACATGAGCTACCTGTTGCCAGGGGCATATGGGGAGAAGTTTTTTCGAGAATTTACCAGCTAAACCAGGATTTCGCTAAAAATAGGAAACATTTAAGTGATGTATTAACCAGATTTCAGGCTGCTGTATCTGCTTTTCCTGATGGCATGTTAATTCTAAACGCCGACAACAATATTGAATGGTCCAATACTGCTGCCAGTGAACTACTTGGCATACTCCACCCAAGGGATAGCGGACAACGAATCTCGAATCTGATCCGTGAACCCCGTTTTGTAAAATATTTAAATACAGGGATTTTTGAAACATCGCTTGAGATAAAATCTCAAATCAGAATTGACAACACCCTATCGTTACAAATCATTCCGTTTGGTAAATCAGATAAATTGCTCATTTTGCGTGATATAACCAGTGTATTAGGGCTTGAAGAAATGCGACGGAATTTCATCTCTAATGCATCTCATGAATTACGTACACCGATTACGGTACTACTCGGTTATCTTGAAACATTCTCCGATCCTGGTGATATCAGCAAAATGGAGCAAAATAAAGCGATTAAAAATATGTACGAACAGGCTCAACGAATGGAGCGCCTGGTCGCTGACCTGTTGTCATTATCCAAACTTGAAACCCACGTCTTGCCTGTTCACAAACAACAGGTGATTATTTCTGCACTCCTGGCATCTCTCAAAGAGAATGCAGAGGTGCTTGCTAAAAAGAAAAAAATTACTATTACGCTTACGTCAGATGACACGATAACCCTGATTGGTGATCGGGAAGAGTTAAGCAGCCTGTTCTCAAACCTGATTAACAACGCGGTACTCTATACAAAAGAAAACGGGAAAGTTGACATAAAGTGGCAAAAAAACTCCCCCGGGGGGTCAATTTTCTCTGTCACAGATACGGGAATTGGCATAGCACCCCAACATATTCCCAGGTTAACCGAACGTTTTTATCGCGTGGATATTGGCCGATCAAGAGATTCTGGTGGCACTGGACTGGGCCTTGCCATCGTTAAGCATGTTCTGACAAGACATGATGGCAACCTGGCAATCGAGAGTAAAATGGGTAAAGGCAGTATTTTTAGCTGCACCTTCCCAAGAGAAAGAACTGTCAGTACATAATTCCTGAAGATTGAATATTGGCTTGTCATAAAACTGTCACATATTCTTCATTAATCTGTCATTCAATACGCGCATGCTTCTTTCAGCAGTAGTAATACTTCTTTAATTTAGAAAAAAATATTTTTTTAGGAGATAGTTTAATGATTTTTAAACGTACGTTAATGATGGCAGCGATACTCGCCTTCTCGACTGGCCTGGCTAATGCAGCCCCCAAGGTCGCAAAGTCTGTGCCTGCCTATAAAGCAGCCAGTGGCGTCTCAGGCAACCTGTCAAGTGTGGGTTCCGATACTCTGGCCAACCTGATGACCTTCTGGGCAGAAGAATTCAAACGGGTTTATCCTAATGTCAACATTCAGATCCAGGCCGCCGGATCTTCAACTGCACCACCGGCACTCACAGAAGGGACATCCAACCTGGGACCCATGAGCCGTAAGATGAAAGATAGGGAATTACAGGCATTTGAAAAAAAGTTTGGTTACAAACCTACCCGCATCCGGGTCTCTATTGATGCCCTGGCCGTCTATGTCAACAAGGACAATCCCGTAAAGGGCTTGTCATTCCCGCAAGTTGACGCAATATTTTCTTCGAATAGAAAGTGCGGCAACAGCAAAAATATCTCAAGCTGGGGCGATCTTGGTATGGCTGGTAACTGGAAGAACCGCCAGATACAGATATATGGCCGTAATTCAGTTTCCGGCACATATGGCTACTTCAAAAAGAAGGCTTTGTGTAAAGGTGATTATAAAGCAACTGTCAATGAACAGCCGGGCTCAGCCTCTGTTGTCCAGTCTGTTGCTACTTCCCTTAATGGTATTGGCTACTCCGGTATTGGCTACAAAACTTCCGGTGTACGTGCGGTACCGCTTAGTAAAAAACCTGGCGGTAAATTCATACCGGCTAATGATAAAACAGCAGCAAGCGGTAAATATCCCCTGAGTCGTTATTTATACATCTATGTCAACAAGGCGCCAAACAAGGCACTACCACCACTCGAACGTGAATTCCTGAAAATGGTTTTATCCAAAACAGGTCAAAAAGTTGTCATTAAAGATGGCTATATTCCCTTGTCTGGAAAAATTGTCAAAAAAGAACTGAAAAAACTTAAATAATATAAATGTAATTATTTTTAGTAAAAAAATATTATTTACTTTTTATATTAAGGCCCCGTTAACGCGGGGCTTTTTTTGTCACAAAATCTTAATAACACGGTCACATTGTGTACATATTTATTTCATATTCTTCATTTGCATTTAACAAGTATTATTTTATAAAAATATGAGGAAACATTAATATGTACCGTAAAGAAAAAATTATTACCCTTTTGGTTGGGCTATTTGCAACAATATTTTTACAACAAGCCTATGCAGGAATTACAGTTTACAAGGATGGTGACAAATACGTAAAAATTGGAGGCCGCATACAGCTGCAATATCATAGCGTAGACGCTGATGATGGTGATAGTACAACAAAAAATACCATTTCTGATGAAGTATTCTTTCGTCGTTTACGTCCCTATATTGAAGGTAGCCTGTATAAAGACTGGAAAGGAAAATTTCAGTGGGACATGGGCAAGGCTGAAGGCACGAATGAGATAGCCGTTAAAGATGCCTACTTCCAGTACAAGGGAATCAAAAACCATAAGCTTACATTCGGTAATGCCAATTTTGCTTTTTCACGTGAATTTTTAACGACGTCTAAAAAGCAACAACTGGTTGAACGAACATTCGTGGGCGACCACAATTATGGCACACCAGATAAAAATACCGGTATCCATTTTTCAGGCCATGCCATATCAAACATGCTCAACTATGCCGCATCATTTGCTGCAGCAAATATTGATCCTGACGATAAAAAACTGGACTTTGATACGCCGGTAAATGCCAATGATGATTTCAATCAAGGCTGGATGACCGGTGCGCGTTTTTCTGTTCAGCCACTGGGTAAAGTAAAATTTTCTCAAGGTGATTTTTCTGGCAAACCAAGGGTTGATATTGCTGTCGCAGGATTTAGCTGGGTAAATGACAATGACAACAATACCTATACGGATCCCGTTACGGGCATTCATCTTGGCGGCTCTAAAGTTGATGTTGACAGTGTTGTCGGTACGGAAGTAAGCCTGGCATTTCGTGGTTGGGGACTGTCTGCGGATGCCCAGCACAATATATTCACTGCCAAAACTGTCGATAATACCTACACGGGTGGCATATATGAAAATGGTGACTCCAGGTTAAGCAACACTGCAATGGAACTAGGTTACATGGTTTGGCCTAAAACCATAGAGCTAGTGGCAGGACAACAATCAATGAAGGCCGATACCTACCAGAAAACCTGGACGCGTACTTCGGGCGGTATTAACTGGTTTCTACACGGACATGACATTAAGATACAAGCAACTTATCGTCAGGGTAAAAATCTGGATGGTGTAAAGAATAACAATGCGAACGAAATGTTTGTACAGGGTCAGTACGTATTCTGATTTAAAGACCATTTTTATGGTTCAGGACATGGGGCACCGGAATTCACCCGGTGCCCTGTTTTTTTCCTGGATTTAAAGAATTATCAAAATAATTAAAATTTCTATAAAAATTAACATGTTATCAAGTCACTGGAAATAGCCTCTGTCATATAACTGTCACACTTGGCTTTTAGACTCTTAATCTGTCATGGCCAATCACCCTCAAACCCATTCTGAATCACGATTACAGCCAGCATTTGGCCGCGCCATGGGTATGAGAATGTTCAGAGATACACTGGCACATTACATGGTGGGCCTGGGTGGCATGGGCGTCATTATTGCCATTTTACTAATTTTCTTTTACCTGGTTTATATCGTCATGCCCTTGTTTGCGCCGGCCGAGGCAAACAAGGTAGCCCAATATAATTTACCCCAACCACAATCAGGCAAGACATTATTGTTGGCGATTGAAGAACAAAACGAGATTGCCGTTAGATTTACAGATCGAGGCGAGGCAGTCTTTTTTTCATTACAGGATGGCCAGGTTATCGGCGAACCGCATAGAATCCTGCCAAACCGGTTGCGATCCCGGGTAAAAATTTCCGGATTCACCGCTGGTCAATCTGTCTCAGGCCTTGTCGGTTATGGTCTCAGTAATGGTCGCGCGATCATCGCTAAACATAATTATGATATCAGTTACCCTGGCGACAAAAAACTAATCACCCCGGTTATCTCCTATCCCTTCGGTAACAAACCTGTACAGGTTGATGCCAGAGCCCATGCACTGGTGGCTTTAGCCGTGCAGAACGATGAAGAACGCAGCAGTATTGCTGCAATCACCAGCGATGGCAGGCTTGTTCTAACCACCATGCAAAAAGAAGAAAACTTGCTGGATGAAGAAGAAAGCGAGCTGACGTTTTCTACTTATGAGCTTATTCCTGTTGAAGGCGCAATAAAATTACTACTTGAGCCACGGCAACAATTTTTATACGTGGTTGACAAAACTGGTTTTATCAATGTGATCGATATCAAGGAGCCAGAAACACCCCGGTTTATTGCTCGCATCCGTGTTGTCAACAAAGACGAGTCCATCAGCACAATCGATTTCTTATCCGGTGGTATTTCTTTGCTTATCGGAACTACGGAAGGAAAACTATCCCAATGGTTTCCTGTGCAAACGGGTGAGAAGTCAGATGCGCTGGTACGTATTAGAAATTTTAGCGGCGAATCCTCATTTATTTCTGCATTTTCTTCCGAGCAACGTCGTAAGGGTTTTGTATCTGGCGACAATCAAGGAAATATTACGCTTTACCATTCCACAACTGGCCGCAAAATACTGACAATTCCGACGAGCAAACAAACACTGAGTAAAATTGCTATCTCACCACGGGCTGACATGATTATTACCGAGGACGTTAACCATCAGCTATATGTCTTGCATGTTAATAATGAACATCCGGAAGTCTCCTGGTCAGTGCTATGGGATAAAATTTGGTACGAAGACTACCCGGAACCGACCTATACCTGGCAGTCATCATCGGCCAGTAATGACTTTGAGCCCAAATTCAGTCTGACACCGTTGTTGTTTGGCACTTTAAAAGCGGCATTTTATGCCATGATGATTGCAATCCCCCTGGCAATCATGGGTGCAATATATTCGGCCTATTTTATGGCGCCTGCTATGCGCCGGGTGGTTAAACCGACAATTGAAATTATGGAAGCACTGCCGACAGTCATTCTCGGTTTCCTGGCCGGGTTGTGGCTGGCACCGATGGTAGAGGCCAACTTGCCTGGGGTATTCATGATGACCGTTTTATTGCCAGCAGGTGTACTGGTATTCGCTTTTGCATGGCAGCAGTTACCCATAAGCGTACGTAATTTTGTACCAGATGGCTGGACCGCCTTGTTGTTATTACCGGTCCTGATATTCCTGGTCTGGCTTGCTATGGCACTAAGCCAGCCTGTAGAAACGTTATTATTTAATGGCGATATGCGCGCCTGGATGGCAAACCACCTGGGCCTGAGCTTTGACCAAAGAAACTCAATAGTAGTAGGCATTGCCATGGGTATTGCTGTCATCCCGACTATTTTTACAATCACTGAAGATGCCATCTTTAGCGTGCCAAGACATTTAACCAACGGTTCATTGGCCCTGGGGGCAACCCTGTGGCAAACCCTGACTAGAGTCGTTTTGCTGACCGCCAGTCCTGGCATTTTTTCCGCCGTGATGATCGGCATGGGTCGTGCAGTAGGTGAAACCATGATTGTCCTGATGGCCACGGGTAATACGCCGGTAATGGATTTCAGTATTTTTCAGGGCATGCGCACATTATCTGCAAATGTTGCCGTTGAAATGCCGGAAGCTGAGGTCGGCAGTACACACTATCGTATTTTGTTTCTGGCGGCCCTGGTGCTATTTATGTTTACCTTTGTTTTAAATGCCGGGGCTGAAATTATTCGCCAACGCCTGAGAAATAAATACAGCTCATTATGATACGTACATGGGTCAAAAGCGGTTCACCCTGGATATGGCTCAATGCTGCGGCAGTCAGTGCCAATCTGCTTATCGTGCTGGGATTATTGTCGCTAATTGCTGTTCGCGGACTGGGGCATTTCTGGCCTGCTGATATATATACTTTCGAGTATCAAAAGTCTGAAAAAAATTCCATAACAGTCATTGGTGAGATTGTTGATACTGAAATCGTATCTGCCGCAAGAGCGCTGGATTCTGGAATAAAAATAAAAAATGCAGAAAAGGAAATAAAACGATTCCTGGTCAAGACAGGCAACCGTGACATTCTTGGTAGTGACTTTCGATGGTTAACTGACGCCCGAATTAATAATCGATCTATCGAAGACCAGATGATGGTCGTTGAGCGCCTTGAGTGGGGCAATCTTTATGGCCGTCTTATTTCTGTAAAAACAGATTCAGGAGTAATTGAAGAGGATGACAATACCTGGGGTCTGCTACACCAGAAAATGAAAAATATACTAATCCTGCGTGATAAAATAAAGAATATCGAGAAACACGATATTGGCGACATCAATTACAAGCTGGAACGACTCAGGCTCAGGAAAAAAAGCCTGCAACTGAAAAATAGTCTGGACACAGAAGCCCTGAACGCTATCAATAATGAGCGGGATCAGTTAAATATTTCTTACAAAAAATTGCAAGCGAATCTGGCTAAGTTATACAAGGAAATCAGAAAAGACAGCATGACTGTTGAAGTAATGAATAACAAAATAGTTAACATACCGCTTGCTTCCGTGGTACGGGTGGTTCGGCCCAATGCAATGGGCTTATTGAGCAAGACTGGTTTTTATTTTGAAAAACTGTGGGAGTTTATTTCAGATGAGCCCCGTGAAGCCAATACCGAAGGCGGTATTCTGCCAGCCATTTTTGGTACCGTCATGATGGTTATCATTATGTCAATTTTTGTTACACCTTTTGGCGTCATTGCAGCGGTTTATCTAAAAGAGTACGCTCGACAGGGCACCGTAACCAGAATTATCAGGGTGGCTGTAAATAATCTCGCCGGGGTACCATCGATTGTTTATGGCGTATTCGGCTTGGGATTTTTTGTTTATTTTCTGGGCGGCAACATCGATCAGTTATTTTTTCCAGAGGCCCTGCCTGCGCCTACCTTTGGTACGCCCGGAATTTTATGGTCATCATTAACCCTGGCCCTGCTAACAGTACCGGTCGTAATTGTTGCCACGGAAGAAGGCTTGTCACGTATCCCGCGGTCAATACGTGAAGGCAGCCTGGCACTGGGTGCTACCAAGTCCGAGACTCTCTGGCGCACAGTATTGCCCATGGCCAGCCCGGCCATGATGACGGGTCTCATCCTCGCTGTTGCCCGTGCTGCTGGTGAAGTCGCACCGCTCATGCTGGTCGGTGTAGTCAAACTGGCGCCATCATTACCCCTTGATGGCAACGCACCATTCCTGCACCTGGAACGTAAATTTATGCACCTGGGTTTTCATATTTACGATCTTGGTTTTCAAAGCCCCAATGTTGAAGCAGCCCGGCCACTGGTATTTGCTACAGCTTTTTTATTAGTGGTGGTGATTGTAATTTTGAACCTGGTATCCATCAGCATCCGAAACCGTTTACGAGAGCGTTACCGGGGAATGGAATAATATTGGTAAATTGTGAGAAAATCTTATGAATAATTCAGGTGAGACAGGGCAAGCACAGTCCATGACCCATGGAATAGATCTCTCTAAAATAGAAAGATCGGGCGAAAGCCATATACTTTCAAATGAAACAGTTGCTATGAGCACAGACAAGCTGAATCTTTTTTACGAAGAAAAGCAGGCCCTGATTAACATTAGCATGACCATACCAAAGAATCGGGTATCCGCATTTATTGGTCCAAGTGGTTGTGGTAAATCCACCCTGCTGCGCTGTTTTAACAGAATGAATGACCTGATTGATACTTGTCGAATTGAGGGCAAAATTTTGATTAATAATGAGGATATTTATTCAAAACATGTCAATGTTGCTGAATTACGAAGACGCATTGGTATGGTATTCCAGAAACCGAACCCGTTTCCTAAATCAATATATGAAAATGTTGCTTATGGATTACGCTTGCAAGGTATCAATAAAAAACGGCAACTTGATGAGATAGTTGAGAACTCCTTACATAAAGCAGCCTTGTGGGATGAAGTTAAAGACAGGTTATTAGATAGCGCGTTAGGACTGTCGGGTGGTCAGCAGCAACGCCTGGTCATCGCGCGGGCGATTGCAATAGAACCTGAAGTATTATTACTGGATGAACCGGCATCGGCACTTGATCCTATTTCAACTTTAAAAATTGAAGAATTGATCTACGAGCTAAAAGATAATTACACGATAGTTATTGTGACGCACAATATGCAGCAGGCTGCACGAGTATCTGATTACACGGCATTCATGTACATGGGGAATCTGGTAGAGTTTGGTGCGACAGAAGCAATTTTTACTAACCCTGAAAAAAAGCAAACGGAAGATTACATCACCGGACGTTACGGCTAAATCAGTACCATGCAGTATTATTTAAATAAATATTAATGGCGATAGTGAGGATTATAAATAATGGACAAGCTTGATTTTGGTCACCATATTTCACAACAGTTCAATGAAGAGCTGGTTGACGTTCGTGATCGTGTTCTGGCAATGGGCGGCATTGTTGAACAACAAATAAGCCAGGCACTAATAGCACTGACAGAAGGTAATACAGACCTCGCCCGTGAAGTTATAAAAAATGACTACAAGGTTAATTCAATGGAAGTTGCCATTGATGAAGAATGCAGCCGTATTATTGCCCGACGGCAACCTGCCGCCAGTGATCTTAGAATGGTTGTAGCTGTGATTAAGGCCATTACCGATCTTGAAAGAATTGGTGACCAGGCCGAACGAGTTGCCCGGGTAGCGATAAAATTATCAGAAATGGAACGCCCTGCTAATGAATACCTGGAGCTGCAAAATCTCGGGGTGCACGTAAACAAAATGTTGCATGATGTGCTCGATGCCTTTGCCCGCATGGATGTCGAAGCTGCGTTAAATGTTGCCCATGAAGACATCAAGGTTGATCGCGAGTATGAAGGCATTATGCGACAGGTCATTACCTTTATGATGGAAGATCCACGATCTATTACACGCATGTTAAACACACTCTGGATTGCGCGGGCACTGGAGCGTATTGGCGATCACTCGAAGAATATCGGGGAGTACGTGATTTATCTGGTCAAGGGTAAAGATGTGCGGCACACCACACTGGAACAAAAAGAGGCGGAAATTAAAAACGGTGACGAGTAATCGCGTAAACTTGCTATTATCTTGTTGGTATTTTTACTGGTCACAACCTAAAGACTGATTTCGTGTGTTCTTCATGCGCCGGCAAATTAGTGCCACAGCTGAAGAATTGTTAGCTGACGAAATGAAGACTTAGATACATTGGTGCTCCACTCACTACTGCACTACTGTCCCACATAATCGTCATACCCGCGGACGACTGCATGGACGCAGGAGGTAGAGCGACGCAGGAAGCCAAAGCCGAAGCGGGTATCCAGGTGTTTTAATGAGCAGTTAATCAACTATTTACTGGATACCCGCTTGCACCCCAAGAGTACTTTGTCACTTCGTTCGGGCGCACGGTATGACGCCTTTCTTTATTTGAAATCTCAATCCATTTCTGCTCTGGCGCCATGTTAATACCGGATGAACAGCGTTATGACCACTTTTGTAATAATTATGTGGGACAGTAGTGTGGTCCACTTGTCTGACTCTAAAACCAGAACCTTGGGTAATGCCGCTTCGGGTTACCAGACAAGTTATTTACCACTAGCGCAAC